>DJNI01000089.1 GCA_002436765.1 Clostridiales bacterium UBA6468 | reverse complement strand
ATGCCGCGAACAGATACTGCCACTCGATCATGTTGTAGCCGTTGAAAATGTTGATGCCAACGGTCAGAGGCTTCAGTGCGTCGGTGGAGATCAGGCACAGAGCCACCGTGTACTCGTTCCAGGCGTTGATGAAGATGAAAATCAGGGTGGTGACAATGCCGGGGGCGGCTACCGGCAGCAGCACCCGCAGCATGGCCTGAACCCGGTTGCAGCCATCGATGGTAGCGGCCTGCTCCATTTCGGCGGAGATGCTCATAAAGGTGCCCCGGAGAAGCCAGATGGTAAAGGCCTGGTTAAAGGCCGCGTTGATGAAGATCAGCCCCAGAATGGAGTTTGTCAGTTTCAGGATCTGCATGACCTTGTAAATACCGATCAGCAGCACCACGGGGGCGAACATCTGGGAAACGATGATGAAGCCAAGAAAAGCGGTCTGCCCCTTGAACTTCATGCGGGCCAGGGCGTAGGCCGCAGGAATGCCGCAGAGCATGGCAATCAGGGTAGAGCCGCCGGCGATGAGAATGGAGTTCAGCATATACCTGGCCATGGGCGCCCGGGACCAGATGTCCGCAAAGTTCGACCACATATATCTGATGGGAAACACCGTTCCGCTCATGCTGAAGATCTCCTCGCGGCTCTTCAGGGCGGTGGTGAACATGACAAAGTAGGGATAGAGAATCATCAGGCAGATGAGCACCACTACAAAATAAAGGAGAATCCGGCTCAACAGCCGTTTCCAGCTGACGCGCATTTCGTCCGGCATATTATTTCTCTCCTTTCTTCAGGGTGGAAACCATGTAGCAGCTGGCGCAGACCAGCAGGATCAGGAAACCGATGACGGAAACCGCAGCGGCCTCGCCCTGCTTACCGTTGTAGAATGCCAGCTTATAGAGGTATGTCACCAGTGTATCGGTTCGGCTGGCGGGATCGCCCTTGGTAATGGTCCAGACGATGGGGAAGGAATTGAACACATAGATGATGTTCAGAACCGTTGCCACGGTCAGGCTGGGCTTTACCAGGGGCAGGGTGATGTGGAACAGCTTCTGCCAATAGTTGGAGCCATCCACAATGGCCGCTTCGTAGAGCGCACTGTCAATGCTTTGCAGGCCGGACAGAGCCGTAAAGCATACGAAGGGAATGGTGACAAAAATGCCGCAGGCAATTTCCCAGGCAAAGAAAGCCTCGGGGGTGGGGGTCCAGTTTACATTGCTGCGGATGATGCCCAGCGTCTTCAGAAGGGCGTTCAGTGCGCCGTAGTCCGTATCGATGATGAACTTCCAGACGCTGGCCTGGATGACCAGGGTGGTAGCCCAGGGAAAGACGACGATGGCTCGGGCGATCTTACGACCCTTGAACTGGTTGTTCAGCAGCAGCGCCAGAATAAAGCCCAGCACCGTGGACAGAACAACCACGAGAACCGTCCAGACAATGGTGTTTTTCAGCACCATGGAGAACTTGGCGCTGCCCAGGACCTTGCTGAAGTTGCCGAATCCGGCGAAGCCTTTGATAAGACCCGCTTTTGTCACCTGGCTGAGAGCCATGCGGAAAACGAAGCCAATGGGGACAATGATAAAAATCGCCATGAGGATTACGCTGGGGAGTATCCAGATATAAGGCTCCACGGCTCTCCCCAGACGATGGGGTGTTCTCTTCTTCACGAAGCGACCTCCTTATAAATTGCTGCTTGCTTCCTCAAATGCTCCTCCTGGAAGCATTTCAGGAAGCAAGGCCGGCGTACCCTTTCCCTGATCTGCCATTCGGGAAAAGACGGGAAAGCGGGCCGAGCCTTGCAGCTCGGCCCGCTTGGGTTTGGTAATCAGGCAGTGTGACTCGCTTAGCCGGCAATTTCAGCCTGCAGATCATCCAGCAGTTTCTGAGCATCGCCGCCCAGCAGAACCTGCTGCTCCACGTCAATGACGCCCTGCTTCACGTCTGCCCACTCCGCCTTGGCGGTGGGGTAGAACTTGGAGGAACCGACGACCTCGATCCAGGCGGTCATGCCGGGATTGGCTTTGGCGCACAGCTCGGCGCCGGTGGAGGTAGCGGGCAGGAAGTCCTCCATCAGAACCCACTCGGAGTAGGGCTCATCGTCATAGAAAGTGTCGATCACGGTAGTGATGGCAGCCAGCTCGGCATCGGTGTAGCCATTGTCGAAGCACATAAAGCGATCCATAACGCCGACGGAGGCGCCTTCCTTATCGCCGTTGGTGGGAAGCGAAGCAACGCCGTAGTTGACGCCGCCATTCTCCTCGCAGTACTTGGAGATCTGGTTGGGTCCGATCATCATGGCCAGCTTACCGGAGGCGAACATCTCCTGCAGGTCGTAGCGGGTTTCGTTGGCGGGGTCGGTGTTGGTCAGGCCGGATTTGACCAGGTCAACAACGAAGTTGACGGCTTCCACGTTCTCGGCAGAGTTCAGATCCCAATTGCCGTCGGCGTCCACGAAGCCGCCGCCGTTGTTCCAGGCATAGTAGGCGAAGCAGGCCTGTCCTTCATCGGTGGTCATATCAACGCCCCAGGGGTAGACGTCGGGGTTGGAGGCCTTGATGGCCTGGCAGGCGGCTTTCAGCTCTTCCCAGGTAGTGGGGACTTCAACGTTGGCAGCCTCCAGGATGTCCTTGTTGTAGTACAGAGCGCGGGCGGAAGCCAGATCGGGCACTGCCCAGACGGTACCGTCAACCACGGACTGCTCCAGGAAGGAGGGGTAGAACTTGGCATAGGTCTCGTCGGAAACCCAATCCTTGGCAGGCAGCAGCAGGCCGTCGGCCTGGTAGTCGGCGAACACGTCGATGTTCAGCAGATCGGGAGCCTCACCGTTGGCAACACGGGTGTTGACCACGGTGTAGATGTCGTTCCAGGACACGCAGTCCACAACGACCTCGATGTTTTCGTGCTCGGCGTTGAACTTGGTGGCGAAGTCAGCCCACCACTGGGCGGTCTGCTTGCCGTACTGAGCGGTCAGCATGGTGACGGTGACCTTCTCGCCGGCGGCAGCGGGTGCCTCGGTCTCAGCGGGAGCCTGGGTGGAGGCGGGGGCGGCAGTGGTAGAGGGGGTCTCGGCCTTGGAGCCGCAGGCGGTCAGCGCGAGGGCAAGCGTGGCGGCCGCAAGGGCGAGGGCAAAGAGTTTTTTGAGTTTCATGGGAATTTCCTCCGTTAAAATAATTTTTTGGTCAATGAGGTGGGTAGGGACTGTATGGGG
>DJNI01000009.1:6288-12629 GCA_002436765.1 Clostridiales bacterium UBA6468 | reverse complement strand
ACCGTTCGTGTCCTGGATGACCACGCAGGTTAGAGAACACAAGTGGTCACTGGACGCCTGTGCCGGATACGCAAAACGGCATGACTTGTTTCCAAGCTGCGAGATGGTTTGCACCCGTACACTCTATCGTGAGGCGTGGGCGGGCAACCTTCCCATTAAGATCATGGATCTGCCGGAAGCCGTGAAGCGGAAGCACTCTCAGCCTCAAAAGCCCCGCAAAAATAAGAAAAACTACGGAAAAAGCATCGCAACTTGCACTTGCAATTTGCGGTCATTTTTATTGTCCGTTTTTACGCCGCTACGTAGCTGACATAGAACCTCTGCGGGTGTTGACGGCTACATCCGGCACGGGTATCCCTGCGGACGGCAGCCAGGAACATATCCGTGGAGACGGCATCACCGTTGAGCTTGTCCGGCTCTTTGCGGAGTGACTTGATCTTTTCGGATAGCTCCGTCTGCTCTTCCCCAAAACCACCTGTTCCGGGAAATCCACGCGGAGATAATGGGTAGAAGTGTGGCTGACCCGGCCACTGCCGTAATTGGAACAGTTGAAATACCTGATACCGGGATCGCCCTGGTTGAAATGGCAATTCAGGTGGTGTCCGCAATCCGCGCAAGCCGAAAGGCCGCTGAGGATATTCCCCTCCGTATCCTTCGGCTTGCGCTTACGCATCTTGCCGCGCTTTTCTTGAATCTGTTCCCAGACGGCACGGTCAATAATGGGCTCGTGAACATCCTTGAACACTACCCACGCTTTTTGTTCTTGTAAGACTTGGAATAGGTCTTAAAGTGCAAAACGTCTCCGCAATACTCCTGTACGGACAGGATTTGAATCACGGTGGTCTTATTCCGCTTTTGGCTTTCCTGCGCTCTTCTTTGCGACTGCTTTCGCGGCAAGAAGCTTGCTTGCCCACGGGAAGAAATACGGCACGGAAGCAAACAGGTAGCTGGACTTCATCAGCTCGTCCAGCAGCTCTTCCATCGTAAACGGCTGGTATCCATAGAAATTCAGATCGTTGATGAAATTATCCAGTTTGTCGTGCGCCGCCGCCCGCAGGAATTTCTTTGCATCCTTGTTCACTTTTGCAAGGCGCTTGATGTAGTCCTCTGCCCGGTCAAGCTGGTTCAGCTTGTAATACAAGACTGCCAGCGGCAGGAGCATCTGCGTTTCCTCGTAGGAACCGAACTGCTTATGAAGCGCCAGCGCGTGCGTCTCATCTTCCATATAGGCATACAAATGCATCAGCTGATAGCGAACGCCGAGATTATCGTTCTCGCACAGCTCCAGAAGGCGCTGCCCCTCGCCGATCGCCTTGCGCATCATGCCGCAGGTGAGCAGCGCTTCGAAGTAAGTATAGCACACGCGCATATACGGTCTGGTTTCAAGAATATCCCAGAACGCGCCAACATCTTCCTTGAAGCAGCCCTCCTGTTCCAGCGGTTTGGCTGCGGTTTCCATAAGCTCCTGGAGTGCCGGGAGATGCTTGTCAGACTTGCCGTCCAGTGTATGAACGATCAGCTGAAGCTGCACGTCCACATTCTCCGGTTCCAGCTCCAACGCCTTGCGCAGATATTCCACGCACTTTTTCTTCGACAATGCCTGATCCGCAAGCTCCAGATAATCGTCGACTGTTTCCGGTTCCTTGTTCTTCAGATCCGGCATGCTCAAATTATGCTCTTTCAAAAATTGGTCGCATAGGCGGTTCATGCCGTCTTCGTCTGTTATTTCGTTCTCGTGGAGCGAAATAAACTGATTCAGGTCTTTCAGAAGCCTTTCTGTTTCTCTGCTCATCATTATGCCTCCCGGAATTTGTTATGTAGATGGCTCGCCGCTTGACTTGCCTGTAGGAATTATACCAAATTCGTCAACATTTGTCGAGGCCAAAACAGCCATGATCCTTACCGGCGTGCACCGACTTTTCTTGACGGCTGCAAGGAAAATGCCTGTTTTGCCCGATTTGTGTAAAAAATGCCATAACTAAGGCAACGCCGCACAAAAATCCTGGCTGAGGCCTCTTGCCGAACTGTGTGCGGTACTGCCCTATGCCGCCTGATTTTCAAAGGCGGTGACTTCGCTGGCGGATTCCATGGCGAAGTAGGCGCGCAGAATATCCTCGGCCACGGCGGCGAGGGTCGAGCCGTGGGCGGCCTTTTCGCCGTAGACGGCCACGGCGACCTCCGGGTCGTCCATGGGGGCGAAGCAGATGAACGCACCATGGTCGGAGCCGCCGGAGGAGTGCTGGGCGGTACCGGTCTTGCCGCACACCACCACCGGGAAGGTGTCCAGGTCCTTGGGACCGCCGAAGTGGTTACGGGCGGTGCCTTCGTTTCCCGCAATGACCAGACGCATTCCTTCAATATAGGTATTGTAGGTGGTGGAAGCAATTTCCATCTGGTTCATGATCTCGGGGGAGTTCTCCTTGATGAGGCTGCTGTAGTCGGAGGCGACCACCCGGCTTAAGAAGGTGGCCTTCATCCGGGTGCCTTTGTTCGCCAGAGTGGAAGCGTAGACGCACAGCTGCAGGGGACTGAACCGGTTTTCGGCCTGCCCGATGGCGGCCAGAACACGGTCGCCTGCGGTGATCTGGGAGTCAACGCCGGTCTCGCCGTAGGCGGCCTTCTTACTGGCCTCATCCGTGACCCAGCCCACCTTTTCCGTCAGCTCGATGCCGGTGGGAACGCCCAGACCCAGGGCATTCGCGGTTTCGTTCAGCATCTCGATGGTCATACGGCTGCCCAGCTCGTAGAAGAAATAGTTGCAGGACACCTCCAGCGCCCGCTCGGCGGTCAGGTCGCCGTGGGTCACGCCGGGGTTGGACTTCCAGATCAGGCACATGGGAGAGAAGCCTTCGTACTTGGTGAAAACGCCCTTATCCTGAATGATCTCGCCGGGAAGGTACAGGTATCTGCCGAAGAACTCACTCTTCGGGTTCGTACTGCGGTTTTCCATGGCGGCGATGAGGGTACACATCTTGAAGGTGGAGCCGGGGGCGTAGTTGGCGCCGAAGGCACGGTTGAAGAAAGGCTTGAGGGGGTCGGCCTCAATCTCGTCCCAGTTCTGGTTCATGGTGGCAAGGTCATAGGTGGGATAGCTGGCGCAGGCCAGAATCTCACCGGTCTTGACCTTCATGACCACAACCGCCGCACCCTCCGCGTCCAGGCCGTTGCTTTTATCGGTGGAGGTGTTCTGCTCCGGGTCGGTCAGCTGCTGCATGATACTGGCGAGGGAATCCTCGGCAATGCCCTGAAGCTCTAAGTCAATGGTGGTCTCCACGTTGTTTCCGGCCACGGGGGTATAGACCTCGCCGGTCTTCTGATTCACGCGCCAGAACTGCTCGACGATGGTGCCGTCCTTGGAAACCACGTCCACGCGCTGGCCGTCGATGCCGTGGAGGTATTCTTCAAATGCCTCCTCAAAGCCGGACTGGCCGATGTAGGCGTCCATGGAGTAGCCTTCCTTCTCGTACTTTTCCCAGTCGTCGGCGTCCATGCCGCCCATGTAGCCTAAGATGTGGGCGGCGTATTTGGTATGGTATTCCCGGACGGTGGAGGATTCCACCATCAGGCCGGGGGTGTTCAGCTCCAGAATGGCGGACAGATTCTCGTCGGAGATGTCCTCGATAAAGGTGTACGTAGGCAGGCTGGAAATACCCCGCAGGTCGAATTCGTAGCGCATACCGATGACGGCGCGGGCGTCCTCGTCCGACCAGCTCTCAGGAATGCTGTAGCGCTCCCGCAGCTTTTCGATGAGCAGCGGCGCGGTGATGTCCGAGTCCAGCGACCGGTCGACCATGAAGCTCTGGAAGTGGTTCTGCCAGGAGGTGGCAAAGTCGTTCAGGGTGTACTCAAAGGGGCGGGTCTTGCTTACGGGAAAATGATCGTTGTAGGTAAGGTTCAGCTCCCGGCACTTGTGCACCAGGGCGTACAGCGCCTCGTTGGTTTCGCCGTAGGACTCGATAACGTAGTGGTTGAACACCAGATCATAGCTGGCGCGGTTGCCCACCAGGACGTTGCCGTTGCGGTCAAGGAGATCGCCCCGGGCGGCGCGGACGGTGGTAACGGTGGTGTATTTTGCGATGTTGTCGGTGTTGCCGTCGGTTTCGATAATCTGAAGATCAAAGAGCTTCACGGCGAACAGCGCCAGAATCGAAATGAACATAATAATAAGCAGGACAGCGCGAAATCGGCTTATTCTTTCCATGTGGTTCCTCCAATAAGACCAATTTTATTGATGAGCGGGTAAAGTAAAATCAGGATGCCGAAGCTGTAGCCGGCGCAGATCAGGAAGGAAAACACCCGATCCCACCGTGTCAGCCCCAGGCCGATGCCCACGACGAACAGCCCCATCTCGTAGATCGTGAGGGCGATCCCGGCGCAGGTGACGATGGACGCTTTCGTGCGCCTGAGGTAGGCCTGGCGCAGCAGCGTAGCGATGATCCCGACGGCGCAGAGAAGGCCAATGCAGTAAGGCCCCGGCGCGGAGCCGGAAAAGTAGTAGATCGTGGATGAAAACAGGACAAACAGACTTCCCACATCCACCCCCTCGATGACCGTGATCAGCAGAATGTACACGGCCGGTAAGTCGGTAGTCGCGCCGAAGATGCTGACGCGGCTCATGACAACGTCCTGAATGGTCAGAAGCAGAATGCCCGTGAGCACGTAGAGCGCCCATTTCAGCATCCGCTGCTTTTGCAGCTGGGTCAGGTGGAACAGCTGGGACAGACTCCATTGCCGGGGGTCGGGCTTAAATTCCGACTCTCTGGATTTTCTTCTTGCCATGGCGCGTCCTCAGCCCACGGGGGTCGTTGCCTGGGTGGCGGCGGTTTCGGACGGGGCGGCAGTCTCGGAAGGCGTGGTCTCGGAATCCGCAGCCGTGCCGGGGGTGGTCACCACCTCGGTGGTGTATTCGGTGATGATGAAGACCTGCTCCAGGGAATTGATGTCCGCGGCGGGGTCCAGGAGGGCGAACTTGGCGACGCCCGTTTCCTCATAGCCCGCGTCCACCACGGAGCCGATGATCAGACCCCGGGGGTACACCGTGGAACCGGAGGTCACCACCTGATCCTTGTTGCGGATAATGGAGTCGGAGGGCAGGTAGTTCATTTGAAGCAGGGTATCGTTGCCGCTGGTGTAGCCGCCCTTGACCATGCCGTTGTAGCCGGAGGTGGAGATGGTGCCGGAAATTTCCAGGGTGGAGTCCAGAACGGTCTTAATGACGGCGTAGTTCACGCCCACCTCCGTCACCAGACCCACCACTTCGCCGTTGGCGGTGATGGCGCACAGATTCTCCCGGATGCCCGCATTGGAGCCCCGGTTGATGGTGAAGGTGCTCTCCCAGTCCGAGGAGCTCCAGCCGATGATATAGGCGTCCACCAGCTTGTAGTCCTCGTTGGTGGCTTTCAGATCCACCAGCTTGCGCAGACGCTCGTTTTCACGGGAGACGGAGTCGGCCTGACGGGCTACGTCCTCCATCTGGGCGATGCGTTCCTCCAGCACCTTGTTTGCCGCGTCCAGCGCCTCGTAGCGGAACATATAGCTGTAGTATTTTTCCGCCGTGTTGGTCAGGGTGGTGCCCGCGGCGCGGAAGGGGGCGAGAACGCCCTGCACGATCACGCTGGGAAGACTCTGGTTGGAGATGCCGCTGTAGATGGCCAGCGCCGCCGTCAGCAGCGCGGCCACCACCAGAATGATCTTCACCTTGGTACTGAACAGATTTCTCATAAGGTATCCTCCATCACTTCCGGCACCGTGCGGCAGAGGGTCTCATACAGCCGGCACACGGGAAGTCCCATTACATTATAATAGTCGCCCTCCAGCTTTTCGCAGAACAGCGCCGCGCCGCCCTGAATGCCGTAAGCACCGGCCTTGTCCATGGGCTCGCCGCTTCGGACGTATTTCTGAATCTCCTTCTCGCTGAGGGAGCGGAAATGCAGGCTTGTGACCTCGGTGAAGGTCTCAACCCTGTCCCCATACAGAATGGTGCAGCCGGTCATCACCTGATGATCCCGCCCGGAGAGCAGGCGCAGCATGGCAGCCGCTTCGCCTTCACTGTGGGGCTTGCCCAGTACCTTCCCCTGACAGACCACGATGGTGTCCGCCGCGATGACGATATTATCTTTCTCCCGGCTGACGGCCAGCGCCTTTGACCGGCTGACCCGGGCAGCCTCGTCAAAGGGCGGCTTTTCGGGGTCCATGGTTTCGTCAATGTCCGCCGCCCGGACGGTGAAGGGTATCCCAAAGAGGGACAGAAGCGCCCTTCGCCTTGGCGAGGCGGACGCGAGAATAAGCTGCATAAGGTTCTCCTTTCGATGCGGAGGGATAAGGAAGCTCTGAATAAATCG
>DJNI01000009.1:0-6161 GCA_002436765.1 Clostridiales bacterium UBA6468 | reverse complement strand
AGACGATTTATTCAGAGCTTCCTTAATTATTCCACACCCCGTAAGTACAGTCCCCGGGTACATGCGCCGGGATCCAGGGGTTCGGGGTTCATGTAGTCGTTCAGCACCCGGTCGACCTCCTTGGAATTTTCCGTGGTGAAGTACAGCCGCGTCGCCCACAGGCCCAGCTTGGCAAGATCGTCCTGCCGGTCGAGCCAGCTCAGCTTCTTGCCGTTGAGCAGCACGCTGCGGCAGCTGTCCCCGTCCCGGATGACCGGGAACTCCGCGCCGGTCTTGTCGATCAGGCGGGTGGCCTTCAGATGGCAGGTGCATTCGTTGGTCTTGTTGTGGATGAGGCATTGCTCCGTCACCATCAGAGGAAGCCGCCCGTAGGCGATCAGCTCGGCGTTCACCGCCTTGCTCATGTCCCGAATCTGGGGCAGGGTCATTTCAAAGCTCACCGTGGCGGAGGCCATTTCCAGAGAACGCATGACGTTCATGGAGGCGGAATTGAAGATATTCAGGCCGAAATCCCCGTGAACCCGCATTCCCGCCTCCCGCACGGGGGCGATCAGACCGAGATTGCCCACCAGCGCGTCCCGGACGCCGGCGGCGCGGAGGACTTCCAGACCCTTTTTGATGCGGGGCAGCTCCCCGTCGTGAACGATTCTGGGCAGCACCGCCGCCAGCCGTCCCCGCTGCACCAGCCGGGCGCAAAGCGCACCGTCGGCGAGCAATATGTGGATGGGAACGTACAGCAGCGTGGTTTCCAGATCTAACAGCATGGGGGTCAGCTGCTCCCGGGAGGTGACCTGAACGGTCAGTCCGGGCAGACCCGTTTCGCCCTTGAATTGCGGCACGGGCTTGGGCTTGCGCAGCACCTGCTCCTCCCGCCGGGCGCGGATGGCGGTGAGCTGGTTCAGCACGTCCCGGCGCATGGCGTTGATGGCGGAGGCGGAGATGATCAGACCGGGATCCACCCGGGTGCGCACCTCCACGCACCGGTAGGGCGTGCCGCCGGTTTTGGCGACCCGCTGGGCGAGCATCGCCCCGGTGAGGGAGATATTCTGGGCGCGTTCCGGCACGGGGCCGTCGGAGCGGCATGTCCGCCCCTCCGGGTCGGTGGCGATGACGCAGCTGCCGTCCACGGTGACCATGGCCTGGAAGCGGATATCCACAAGGGGGGTCTCCCCCGCCTCGTAGGATTGCCGGGCGGCCTGAAGCCACTCGCCGTTATCGTCGGTCTCCTGCCGCACGCCGAACATTTTGGCATCCACCCTACCTGTATAGTAGCCGTCGGTGAAGCCCTGACGGTTAAAGGCGGCGTACAGGGCGTCCATCATGGGCTTGGTGACGGTCATCTCGTCCAGCGCCTTGCGGTAGACGGCGGTGACGGTGGCCACGTATTCCGCCCGCTTCATCCGGCCTTCCAGCTTCAGGGAGACCACGCCCATTTCCTGCAATTCCCGCAGATAGGGGATCAGGCAGTTGTCCTTCAGACTCAGGGGGTATTTTTCCTGCCAGTGGGTGTAGCCGTAGCTCTGGCGGCAGGGCTGGGCGCAGCGTCCCCGGTTGCCGGAGCGGCCGCCGATCATGGCGGACATGTAGCACTGGCCGGAATAGCACATGCACAGCGCGCCGTGAACGAACACTTCAATTTCAAGGGGAGAGCTGGCGCAGATGTAGCGAATTTCCTCCCGGCTCAGCTCCCGGCTGAGAACGACCCGCTTGATGCCCATGGCGGCGCACAGCAGCACGCCGGGCAGAGAATGGACGGTCATCTGGGTGCTGCCGTGGATGGGAACGCCGGGGGCGATCTGACGGCACAGCTGTACCACGCCCAAGTCCTGCACGATAAAGGCGTCAATATTATTCTGCGCGGCATAGCGGATCAGCTCCGCCGCCTCGGTCATCTCCCGGTCGGAGACGAGGGTGTTGAGGGTCAGGTGAACCTGCACGCCCCGGACATGGCAGTATTTGATGGCCTCCACCAGCGTCTGGGGAGTGAAGTTTTTCGCGCTTTGCCGCGCGTTGAACGCGCCGCAGCCGAGATACACGGCATTCGCGCCGTTCTGAACGGCCGCGCGCAGAGCCTCCATTGACCCGGCGGGCGCCAATAATTCCAGCATACGCTCTCTCTCCAAAAATCGGTTTCGGGGCAGACCCCCGCACAATAATATATTGGACAGTATAGCACAAAGAAACGAAAACTTCCACCCCCGGAGGGAGAATTCAAGAAAAATTCAAGGGAACTTCATATTCAAAGACCAAATTCGGTGGCTGACGCAGAGAAGATCTTCCGGATTCGCCTCATTTTTTGAAAATGTTCAAGAATAATTCAAAAACGGCCTATTGACTTTTTTGGCACTCTGGGGTATAGTGTGTTTAGCACTCAGAGAGATGGAGTGCTAAAGATAAAAGAAGGAGGAATACGATGGAACTGACAGAGCGGAAGAAGAAGGTTCTGCGGTCGGTTGTGGATCTGTATATCCGCACGGCGGAGCCGGTGGGGTCCAAGGCCATCACCGAGCTGCCGGACATGAAGTATTCCTCCGCGACCATCCGCAACGAAATGGCGGAGCTGACCGCCATGGGTTATCTGGAGCAGCCCCACACCAGCGCGGGGCGCATCCCCTCCGCCGCCGGTTACCGGCTGTACGTTGACGAGCTGATGATGGATTACCGATTGTCCATCGACGAAACGAAGTCCATCAGCAGCGCCATTGAGGAAAAGATGCAGCGGGTGGATAAAATGGTGGAAAAGGTGGCAAAGCTGGTATCCCAGGCCACCGATCTTCCCGCCATCTCCGCGGCGTCCCGACAGGGCAGCGCCTGCGTCAAGCGGTTCGACCTGATCCGGGCGGGGGAGGGAAGCTTCATTCTGGTGCTGATGCTGGGCGGCGAGCAGATCGTGAACAAGTTCATCAAGCTGCCGGTAAACGTCAGCGAAACGGATCTGAAGCTCCTGAGCGCGGTGCTGAATGCAGGCATGACGGACATTCCCCTTGAGGACTTCACCGCCGAGCTGATGGAAAAGGTCATGCGTTCGGCAGGCGCGGCGGCGAGTCTGGTGCCGGTGATCCTGGATTTCACCCAGGAGACGCTGAAAAACAGCGATTCCACCAGAGTGGCCGTCACCGGTCAGGCAAGGCTTCTGAGCCTGCCCGAGTACCGGGACGTGGACAAAGCCCAGCGGGTGATGGATTCCATCGACGAAGAGGCGCTTCTCAATCTCCCCGCCGTCATGGGGGGTGCCAACGGCACGAAGGTGCTGGTGGGTCCCGAAAACGTGGCGGACGAGCTGAAGGACACCTCCGTTGTGATGACCAAGTTTGACATCGGCGACGGAATGCAGGGCATGATCGGCGTGGTCGGCCCCACCCGGATGGATTACGCCAAGGTAACGGCGCGCTTGAGCTATTTCGCCGAGAGCCTGAGCAAGATGTTCGGCAAGCCCGAGCAGCCCCAGCAGCCAAAATTGCCGGAGCCGCCGAAGAAGGAATAGGATAAATCAGGCAGGGTCGGGGAAAGTCCCCGGATCAAAAAAGGCGGAGATTTTCCCCCACCCTGCAAACGGACAGGAGGTCACAGACGTGGCAAAGAAGGAAACAGAAGAAGTAAAGAAGAAAGCTCCGGAGGAAAGGCCGGAGGAGCCTGCGGAGGAAGCCCCCCAGGAGGAAAATCTTCCCGAACCGGAGCTGCCGCAGGCGGATCCCTGGGAGGAAAAATACAATTCCGAGCACGACGCCCGGCTGCGTCTGGCAGCGGAATATGACAATTTCCGCAAGCGCACCACGAAGGAGAAGGAGCAGTCCTACGGCAACGGCAAGGCCGACGCCGTAACGAAGATGCTTCCCATCTACGACAATCTGGAGCGGGCGCTGAACCAGCCCACGGAGGACGCCGCCTTCAAAAAGGGCGTGGAGCTGACCATGGCGGAGCTGCTGAAGATCTTCGGCAGCCTTGGCGTGGAGGTTTTCGGCCAGGTGGGCGACGCCTTCGACCCCAATCTGCACAACGCCGTGATGCATCTGGACAGCGAGGAGCATGACGAAAACGTCATCACCCAGGTGTTCCAGAAGGGCTTCAAGGTGGGCGGCAAGATCGTCCGGTTCGCCATGGTGCAGGTGGCAAATTAACATCATAAACAATTAAGCTTTATATATTTAGGAGGAAAACATTATGTCTAAGATTATCGGTATCGACCTTGGTACTACCAATTCCTGTGTTGCTGTTCTGGAAGGCGGCGAGCCTGTTGTCATCGCCAACGCCGAAGGCAACCGTACTACCCCCTCTGTTGTTGCATTTTCCAAGACCGGCGAGCGTATGGTCGGTCAGGTGGCAAAGCGTCAGGCCGTGACCAACGCTGAGCGCACCGTCTCTTCCATCAAGCGTCACATGGGTGAAGATTACCATGTTACCATCGACGGCAAGGGCTACACCCCCCAGGAGATCAGCGCCATGATCCTGCAGAAGCTGAAGGCGGATGCGGAAAGCTATCTGGGTCAGCCCGTCACCGAAGCCGTCATCACCGTCCCCGCGTACTTCTCCGACGCCCAGCGTCAGGCGACGAAGGACGCCGGTAAGATCGCGGGTCTGGACGTGAAGCGTATCATCAACGAGCCTACCGCGGCCGCTCTGGCTTACGGTCTCGACAAGGAATCCGAGCAGAAGATCATGGTTTATGACCTTGGCGGCGGCACCTTCGATGTGTCCATCCTGGACATCGGCGACGGCGTCATCGAGGTTCTGGCCACCGCCGGCGACACCCATCTGGGCGGCGACGACTTCGACCAGAGGATCATGGACTACCTGGTCAGCGAATTCAAGAAGGCCGAGGGCATCGATCTGTCCAAGGACAAGGTCGCCATGCAGCGTCTGAAGGAAGCTGCCGAGAAGGCCAAGATCGAGCTGTCCGGCGTGACCTCCACCAACATTAACCTCCCCTATATCACCGCCGACGCCACCGGCCCCAAGCACCTGGATGTGACCCTTACCCGGGCGAAGTTCAACGAGCTGACCGCCGATCTGGTGGAGCGCACCATGAAGCCCGTCCGTCAGGCCATGTCCGACGCCGGCCTTACCGCCAATGACATTCACAAGGTTCTGCTGGTGGGCGGTTCCACCCGTATTCCCGCCGTGCAGGAGGCCGTGAAGTCCATCACCGGCAAGGAAGGCTTCAAGGGCATCAACCCCGACGAGTGCGTGGCCGTCGGCGCTGCCATTCAGGGCGGCGTGCTTACCGGCGACGTGAAGGACGTTCTGCTGCTGGATGTCACCCCCCTGTCCCTGGGCATTGAGACCATGGGCGGCGTGTTCACCCGTCTGATCGACCGGAACACCACCATCCCCACCCACAAGAGCCAGATCTTCTCCACCGCCGCGGACGGTCAGACCTCCGTTGAGGTTCATGTCCTCCAGGGCGAGCGTGATATGGCCGCCTACGATAAGACGCTGGGCCGCTTCCAGCTCACCGGTATTGCCCCCGCGCCTCGCGGCGTGCCTCAGATCGAGGTTTCCTTCGACATCGACGCCAACGGCATCGTGAAGGTCTCCGCCAAGGATCTGGGCACCGGCAAGGAGCAGAACATCTCCATCACCGCCTCCACCAACCTGAGCAAGGAGGACATTGATAAGGCCGTTCGCGAGGCCGAGCAGCACGCTGCCGAGGATAAGGCCCGTAAGGACGAGGTGGATGCGCACAACGCCGCCGACCAGACCGTCTATCAGACCGAAAAGACCCTGAACGAGCTGGGCGACAAGATCGACGCTTCCGAGAAGGCCTCCATCCAGTCCGCCATTGACAACCTGAAGGAAGTCAACAAGGGCACCGACATCGAGGCCATCAAGAAGGCCACCGAGGAAGTCCAGCAGGCGTTCTACAAGGTTTCCGAGAAGCTGTACCAGCAGGGTACCCCTCAGGGCGGCGAGCAGCCCGGCGAGCAGCCTGGCGGCAACACCCAGAAGCCCGGCGATGACGGTGTCGTAGACGCCGACTACGAGAGCATCGACTGATCAAAAAATACAAGGGGCGGCGAACGCCGCCCCTTGTCGGCATATTTTTGCCATGCAAAAGCATAGCAAAAATAAGGGAACCTCTGAATAAATCGTCTTCGGCTTTCGCAGCGGATCTTTTTCCCCAGCTGTGCGGTATTAAAAGTGGGAAATATAGCGCAGCCGTT
>DJNI01000066.1:16465-51813 GCA_002436765.1 Clostridiales bacterium UBA6468 | reverse complement strand
CCGCTCACAGCCGCAGACGATTGATTCAGAGGTTCCTTCAATCATTTTATGCCGGGGCGTGTACCCGGAATAAAATACCTTACAAGCTGCGAAGTGTTCAAGTTGGCCGCCACAAGCGGCCAAGGAGTGCGCATGGCACACTGCAAGCCCCTTGTCAAAAAGGCCGTTGGCCTTTTTGACAGTTTAAACCGCCCTTGCCTGATAGGCAAGGGCGGTACTTTTGGAGCGGGCGACGAGGCTCGAACTCGCTACCTCCACCTTGGCAAGGTGGCGCTCTACCGGATGAGCTACGCCCGCACGGAACAGAGCTTATTATAGCGGTTTTTCCAGAAATGTCAAGTATTTTTTTATTCTTCCGTGTTTTCCGTTGGTTCCGTGGTTTCCTCCGGCGGCAGGGTCGTATCTTCCGTGGGCTTTGTCTCCGTTCCATGAGCGGCGCCGGTCTCTGCGGCCGGAGCTGCGGGCGCGGCCGGGCACTCCGGATAGGCCGTGTAGTCCCAGACATAGCCAGACATTTCCGGATCGGTGAACTCGTGATAGCCCCCCAGCTCGCTGCAACGCAGCAGGTCTACATGGTAATAATGTCCGTCGTCCAGCACGATGTTCCACGTCCAGGGGTCGCCTGCGTGGGTGCCCGTCACCGTCATGCACTCCAAACCCGCCAGACGGCACATGGCGGCGTACACCGTGGCAAAGGCTCTGCTGTCCCCTACCCCGTGGCGCAGCAGGCTGTAGGCGGGGGTGATGGACGTCTCGATCTTGTAGTCAAAGCGCTCCATCAGGAAGGCGTACAGCTGGGAGAGCTTCTGGCGGTCTTCTCCGTCGCCGCTGACATACAGCGACGCCGCGTCAAACACCGGCTTCACCTGGGACTGCATCTGCCGCAGAGAATCCCGGCTCGTCTGATAGGCAAACGTCAGCTCCACCACCCGGGCGCTTCCGGCACCGTAGACCGCCGCCGTCACCTGAGGGGTCTCCATCACGATCTCCGGGTGCTCCTCGGCGTGATCCCGCACCAGCTGGGTAAAGTCCATGGGGGCATAGCGATCCACCAGCAGGACTACGCCGGCGTCAAAATCCTTCAGCGCCTTGACGATCTCCTCTGCCGCTTCCTCGCTGTCGGCCACCTCCCGGATCATCCGTATCTCCATGGGACTGTGTCGGTAGGCGATGGTCACGGCCACCGCCGGCAGGCCGCCGTTGGCGCCGATCTCATAGACGATGCCGTCCACGGCATACGCCCCCAGGGGGTAGGCTTCCGTGGCATATTTTATCGCTATTCCCATGCCGTCGTCCACGGCGTCCGCGGGATAGTCCGCCACGTTGATAACGCCGCTTTCGCTGCCCGACTGGATCATTTCCTCCAGCGCGTCCATGAGATCCAGATAATCGGAGGCCACGATCGCCTCCGGCTGGGTATTCTGCCGCTGTTCCAGGTGAGGCGTTACGGAAGAATACCGGCCGTCCATCCAGCCGCAGCCGGTGAAAAGCAGACTGAGCGCCAGCAGCAGCGGCAATAGCGTTTGCTTCATAGGGATTCCCCTTCCTTGCGTCTTTCCTACAGCGATTGTTTGGAGTAATGGGAGAAGCCGTCTCCCAGCACCTGGTGCGCCTCCTGCACAATGACAAAGGCGGTGGGGTCAACGGCCATGACAAGCTCCTTCAGCTCCGTGACCTGCTGCTTTTTCACCGCAGTCAGCACCACCTTCGTCGGCGCGTGACTGTAGGAGCCTTCCCCGTTCAGGAAGGTCGCGCCCCTGTCCAGTCTGGTGCCGATCATCTCGGCCACCTTGTCATATTCCTTCGTGATGATCAGCGCCACCTTGGAATAGTCGAACCGGTACACCACGGCGTCCACCACCTTGCCGGACACGAACACCGCCACGCCGGTATACAGCGCCTTGGTGAAATCCCGAAACGCGATGCCCGTCAAAATGGCTACCCCCAAGTCAAAGCACATGGAGATCTGGCCGATGGGAACGTCCCGGTACTTAAGCTTCAGCAGACGCACCACGATATCCGAGCCGCCGGTGGAGGTGCCGCAGATGAACACCACGCCCAGTCCAAGCCCGCAGATCATGCCGCCGTAAAGGGCGCTGAGCAGCGGCTCCACCGGCGGCATGGGGATTTGGGCAAAGGCGTCGATCAGCACCGAGCTGAGAATCATGCCCATCAGGCTGCCGAAGAAGAACCGCCTGCCGATCTTCATGCCGCCTAAAATAAACAAGGGCAGGTTGATGAGGATCGTCAGCACGCCCACGCTGCCGCAGCCCAGCAGCGCCACCGCCACCAGCGCAAGACCGGAAATACCGCCGGGGCTGATCTCATTGGGCTGCAGGAACAGGGAAAACCCCAGCGCGAAAACCGCGCTTCCCACAGCCGTCGCCAGGATCCAGCGGTAATCTTCCCAAATCTTGCGCATAAACGTCCTCTTCTTTCCATTTATTCTTTGGCCGATTTTACACCTCAAAGGTTTGCTGTTTCTCCGCCGAATCCTCTTCCTTCAGCAGTGCGCCGGCGGAGGGGATGGTCTTGGTGCGGTAGCGGCTTTCGTTGACGATTCCGCTCTGGCTCAGCAGTACCGCGTCCCGCAGCGTCGCCTTCTTTCTCAGCGTCATCACCGCCACACCCTGGGTGTTCCTGGTGGTCTTGGGCAGGAGCTGTGCCGTGGAGAAGATCGCCGCCCGGCCGTCGGTGGAGTACACCGCCATCTGCTCGTCCGTGTCCAGCGCCACCGCTTTGATCAGCGGACTCTTGTCGCTGTAAGCGCCGGTGAGCTTCTTGCGGTTGGTTTTTGTTTCGTAGGCGGACAGGGGAACCTTCGCCGCCTTGCCGTTTTCAAAGAAGAACAGGATAAAGCCCTTGTAGTCCCCGCAGAATACCAGCGCCACCAGATTTTCTCCCGGCTCGAAGCCCAGCTTCTGGGGCAGGTAGTCCCCCAGCTGGGACGCCTTGCCGTCGTCGAAGTCGGAAAGGCGGGACTTATAGCACTGATACCGGTCGGTGAACACCAGAAATTCCGCCCTGTTGGTGGTTTCCTTGGAGAAGGACAGGCTGTCGCCCTCCTTGAATTTCTGCTCGCCGCTCATCCGCAGGGACTGGGCGGTCATCTTTTTCAGATACCCCTCTTTGGAGACGAACACCGTCACGCCGTAGTCCGGCACGTCGTCCTCTTCCTCGGGCGCGGCCTCCTGCGCATCGTAGAGGATCTCCGTTCGCCGGGGCTGGCCGAACTTGTCGGCCACCGCCTGCAGCTCCTTAATAATGACGTTTTTCAGCTTCCGGGGGCTACCCAGGGTGTCTCTCAGGTCGGCGATCTCCCCTTCCAGATCGTCGATGGCGCGGGTCTGCTTGAGGATGTATTCCTTGTTGATGTTGCGCAGCTTGATCTCCGCCACGTAATTCGCCTGAATCTCGTCAATGCCGAAGCCGATCATCAGGTTGGGCACGACCTCATTTTCCAGCTCCGTCTCCCGGATGATGGCAATGGCCTTGTCGATGTCCAGCAGGATCCGCTCCAGACCCTTCAGCAGGTGCAGCCGGTCTTCCTTCTTCTGAACCTGGAAGAAGATACGCCGCTTGACGCAGTCCGTCCGCCAGGCCGTCCACTCGTCCAGAATCTCCCCCACCCCCATCACCCGGGGCATTCCCGCGATGAGGATGTTGAAATTGCAAGGGAAGCTGTCCTGCAAAGGCGTCAGCCGGAACAGCTTCTGCATCAGCTTCTCCGGGTCAACGCCCCGCTTCAGGTCGATGGTCAGCTTCAGGCCGCCCAAGTCCGTCTCGTCCCGCATGTCGGAAATTTCTTTGATCTTCCCCGCCTTGATCAGCTCCGCCACCTTGTCCATGATAACTTCCGTGGCGGTGGTGTAGGGAATTTCCGTGATTTCGATCAGATTGCCGTCCTTGACGTAGCGCCATTTTGCCCGGAGACGGAAGCTGCCCCGGCCTGTGGCATAGATTTCCCGGGTGGCGGCTTCGTCAAACAGCAGCTCGCCGCCGGTGGAAAAATCCGGGCCGGGCAGGGTCTCCAGAATGTCGTGATCGGGATTTTTCATCAGGGCAATGGCAGTGTCGCACACCTCCCGCAGGTTAAACGAGCAGATGTTGGACGCCATGCCCACGGCAATGCCCTGATTGGCCGAAACCAGCACGTTGGGGAATGTGGTGGGCAGCAGCGCCGGCTCCTTCATGGTGGCGTCGTAGTTGTCCACCATGTCCACGGTGTCGCTGTCGATGTCCTTGAACACCTCGGTGCAAATGGGGTCCAGCTTGGCCTCGGTGTACCGGGCGGCAGCGTAGGCCATGTCCCGGGAGTACACCTTGCCGAAGTTGCCCTTGGAATCCACAAAGGGATGGAGCAGCGTCTCGTTGCCCTTGGCAAGACGCACCATGGTCTCATAAATGGCGGCGTCACCGTGGGGGTTCAGGCGCATGGTCTGGCCGACGATGTTAGCAGACTTCGTCCGCCCGCCGGTGAGCAGACCCATTTTGTACATGGTATACAATAGCTTGCGGTGAGACGGCTTGAAGCCGTCGATCTCCGGAATTGCCCGGGAAACGATGACCGACATGGCATAGGGCATGTAGTTTAATTCCAGCGTCTCGGAAATGGCCTGCTCCGTGGTGGAGCCGTGCAGACCCATAATGCCGTCGGTGTTTACTTTCTTTTTTTCGGGTTCTTGCTTTTTCCGTGCCATGGTTGGCTCCTTTACAAGAAAATCATTTATGAATTATGCTTTAGGAAATGTCCGCCAGCTCCAGATACTTTGCGCCGTTTTCCGCGATGAAGTTCTTCCGCTCCTGCAATCCGTCGCCCAGGAGGAAGTCAAAGTAATGCGCCGTGCGCTCCGCGTCCTCCGGCATGACCTTGATGAGGCGGCGGGTCTGGGGGTTCATGGTGGTCATCCACATCATCTCAGGGTCGTTCTCGCCGAGACCCTTGGAGCGCTGGATGGTGATCTTTTTGCCGTCCAGCTCCTTGAGGATCTTCGCCTTCTCCTGCTCGTTGTAGGCAAACCAGGTCTTGTCCTTGCAGGTGATCTCAAACAGCGGCGACTCCGCGATATACACATACCCATCCCGGATCAGGGTCGGGCACAGGCGGTAGAGCATGGTCAATATCAGCGTCCTTATCTGGAAGCCGTCCACGTCCGCATCCGTACAGATGACCACCTTGTTCCAGCGCAGCTGGGACATGTCGAAGGAGGACAGCTCCTTGGCCTTCTTGCCCTGCACCTCCACGCCGCAGCCCAGAACCTTCATCAGATCGGTGATGATGGGCGAGGCGAAAATCTTGGCGTAATCCGCCTTCAGGCAGTTTAGAATTTTGCCGCGAACCGGCATAATGCCCTGAAATTCCGCGTCCCGGCTGAGCTTGACGCTGCCCAGAGCCGAATCGCCCTCCACGATATACAGCTCCCGCACCGAAGCGTCCCGGCTGCGGCAGTCCACGAACTTCTGCACCCGGTTGGCAATGTCGATGGAGCCGGAGAGCTTCTTTTTCACGCTGGACTTGGTCTTTTCGGCGGACTCCCGGGCGCGCTTGTTCACCAGGATCTGCTCCGCCGCCTTGTCGGCCTCCTGCTTGTTCTCGATGAACCAGACCTGCAGCTGCTCCTTGAAGAAGGCGGTCATGGCGTCCTGGGTGAATTTGCTGTTGACGCTCTTTTTTGTCTGATTCTCAAAGCAGCCGATGGTGGAGAAGCAGTTGGTCACCAGCACCAGAGAGTCCTGAATGTCCTGGAAAATGATCTTATTCTCGTTTTTGGTGTACTTGTTATTGTCCCGGAGGTACTTGTCGAAGGCCGCGGTAAAGCCGGAGCGAACCGCCTTGTCCGGGCTTCCGCCGTATTCCAGCCAGGAGGAGTTGTGATAATACTCGATGTGGCTGATCTGCTTGGAGAAGCAGAAGGAGGCCGTGATTTTCAGCTTCATCTCCGGACGGTTTTCCGCGTCCCGCCCCCGGCGCTCGGCTTCCCAGTAGACGGGCATGGTGAAGGCGTTGTCCCCCACCAGCTCCTCGATATACTGGCGGATGCCGTCGGCGTAGCAGAATTCCTCGGTCTCAAATTTGCCGCCCACCTGGTTGCGGAAGCGGAAGGTGATGCCCTTGTTCACCACCGCCTGACGGCGCAGCACGTCCCGGTAATATTCCACGGGGATGTTGATGTCGGTGAACACCAGCTTGTCCGGCTTCCAGTGAAAGCAGGAGCCGGTCTTTTTCCGGTCGGTAGGCATCTTTTTCAGGCCGCCTATGTTCCTGCCCTTTTCAAAGTGCAGATCGTACCGGTAGCCGTCCCGGCGGATGGTGGCGTCAAAATATTCCGAAGCGTACTGGGTAGCGCAGGAGCCAAGGCCGTTCAAGCCCAGGGAATACTCATAGTTTTCCCCGTTTTCCCCGTATTTTCCGCCGGCGTACATTTCGCAGAACACCAGCTCCCAGTTGTAGCGCTTTTCCTTTTCGTTGTAGTCCACGGGGCAGCCCCGGCCGAAATCCTCCACCTCCACGCTCAAATCTTCGTAGCGGGTGACGATGATGGTATCGCCGTAGCCTTCCCGCGCCTCGTCGATGGCGTTGGATAGAATTTCAAACACCGCGTGCTTGCAGCCCTCCAGATCGTCCGAGCCAAAGATGACTGCCGGGCGCTTGCGCACCCGATCCTCGCCCTTGAGCATGGAGATACTGGAATTTCCGTATTGTTCCTGTTTTTTCATGTCGCATACCTGCCTGCATAATCCATAATCGTTCGATTTTATTATATGCAAAAATCAGTCAAAAGTCAAGGAACACCCCTTGGAGCAGAAAAAGCGCCCTGTACCAGGCGTACAAGGCGCTTTTAAGCTATGCATCAATCGTGCCGCTGCTTCCAGTTATCATAGGTTTCGCAGAACCGGCCGGAGAAGGACGGCTCCCGTCCCGCTGCGTACAGGTGAGAGGTGTCCCCAAAGGCGGTCATGCGGAACGACGCGATGCCCTCCCGGCGCTCCTCCGTGTTCAGAACGGTGACGGAGGTGGGCAGAGAGCAGGTACCATGCCACAGCGGCATGGGGGAAATTCCCAGCAGGTGACTCAGCAGGACGCAGGTAACGCCGAAATGGCAAAAGAAAACAATGGTATCCTCGTTGGACTGCTCCGCCCGGTAGTATTCCCCCTCCCGGCGGTAGCCGTGGCGGGCAAGCAGCTTATCCAGCCCCTGCCAGACCCATTGGGCTTCCTCACGCACCCCGGCGGCGGTGAAGCGGTCGTTTTCCCACCAGTGTTCCCGGTCGTAAAAGCGCTTATCCGCCGTCCAGTCCTGGGGCAGCCAGTCCCAGGCGACCCCCGGCTTGTCCTTTCCCGGGCGGAGCACCTGGGGGGAAAATTCCCGCAGCCAGGGAAGGATTTCCGCCTGCCGCCCCAGCTTTTCCAGGGTAGCCTTGGCAGTATCCCGTGCCCGCCCCTTGGGGGAGCAGTAAAACGCCTTTACGTCCAGCTTGCACAGGCGCCGAGACAGCAGCTCCGCCTCTATCCAGCCGGTCTCGGTCAGGGAATCAATGGAATAGTCCGGGTCGCCGTGGCGCACGATCAGCAGTTTCACGTCGTATCTCCTTTATTCCCCGAATTTCTCCGCAGCCTCTTTCAGCATACTGCGGATAGGCAGATGGTAGGGGCAGCGGCTTTCGCAGGCGCCGCAGCCGATGCAGTCCGACGCTTTTTTCGTAAGCGCTGCATAGCGGCTCCTTGCCCAGTCCGCCAGGCCGTACCGGGACAGATATCCCTCAAACAGGAACACGCTGGAGATGCTGATGCCCACGGTGCAGGGCTGACAGTAATTGCACCGGCGGCAGAACTGGGTGCCGAGGGCATCGCGGATGGCGCGCAGCTTCCCCTCTTCCTCACGGGACAGCGGAGAAGCGTCGTTCACCGCGGCAAGATTCTGGTTCAGCTCGGCAATGTCCGCCATGCCGGGTATCACCACGGTGACATCCGGGTTGGCGCAGACGTAGCGCAGCGCCGTCACGGCGTCCTCAATGGCGCCGCCCGCCAGGGGCTTCATGGCTATGAAGCCGATGTTCTTTTCGCCGCAGGCGTGGATCAGATCCTTCGCCTGATCTTCCACGATGTTATAGGGGAACATGACCGTCTCCACCCAGGGCAGCTCCAGCGCCATCCGGAAGGTTTCCAGAGAATGGGCGGTGACGCCGATATGCCCGATCTTCCCGGCCTTTTTGGCCGCCGTCAGGGCTTCCAGTGCGCCGCCGGGGGCGCAGACCTTCTCCAGATCCGCCGGGGGCGCATTGTGGATCTGGTACAGATCAATATAGTCGGTGCGGAGATTTTTCAGGCTGATATCGATGTCCTTCGCCATGGCCTCCGCCGTGCGGGACATGCTCTTGGTGGCAAGGACAAAATGCTCCCGGATGCCCTCCAGGCCGGCGCCTAAGTATTCCTCGCTGACGGTATAGCCCCGGGCGGTATCGATATAGTTGACGCCGTTTTCCAGCAGCTTGTGCATAAGCGCTTTGGTCCCCTCCGCGTCGATGCGCTGGATGGGAATTCCCCCAAAGCCCATGCGGGAGATTTTCAGTCCGGTTTTGCCAAGGATTCTGTATTCCATAGTCATGTGCTCCTTTCTTTTTTCACCATTATACAGCAAAAAATCCGAAAAAACAACCTGTCCTGCCACAAAAAAACGGGTCAGCTTCCGCTGACCCGTCCATTATTTCCCAAGCTCCTTGTTCTTCCTGTAGGTATCGATCACGCAGTCCATCGCCGCGCCGCGGAAGCCGTGGTTTTCCAGCGTCTGCACGCCGACAATGGTGCTGCCCCCGGGAGAACACACCGCATCCTTCAGCGCGCCGGGGTGCTGGCGGGTGGCAAGCACCATTTCCGCCGAGCCCGCCATGGTCATGGCGGCATACTCCACCGCCTTGGCTCTGGGCAGGCCGCAGGCCACCCCGCCGTCGGCAAGGGCTTCCACGAACATATACATAAAGGCCGGGCCGCTGCCGGACAGGGCGCTTGCCGCGTCGATCAGCCGCTCCTCCAACGCGTCCAGCAGGCCGCAGAAGCGCATGTCTTCCCGCCAGTCGCTCAGCGTTTCCTCCTCCACAAGGGCGTTGCGGCAATAGGGAATGACCCCTTTGCCGATGGCCGTGGGGGTGTTGGGCATAATGCGGATCACGGGCAGCTCCGTCCCGGCGAGCTGCTCCAATTTTGCAATCTCCATGCCCGCCGCCATGGTGATGAGCAGCGGCCTGCGCTTTTCCAGAACCTTTTGCAGCGGGGACAGTACCTCCTGCACCATATGGGGCTTCACGGCGATAAAGATCCGGTCGCACCGGGCGGCGACGGTTTCCGCGTCCGAATAGACGATGCCAAGCTCCTCCGCGAAAGTCTTCGCTCTGCCGGAACGGTCGGACACCATAATTTCCTTCGTGGCTCTGCTCAGGGCTTTGGCAATGGCGCCGCCCATGTTGCCGCAGCCGATAAATCCGTACTTCATGTTTTCCTCCTCAACGGATATGTCCGTTTCCGTGAATGATGTATTTATAGGTGGTCAGCTCCTGCAAGCCCATGGGTCCCCGGGCGTGGAGCTTCTGGGTGGAAATGCCCATTTCGCATCCCAAACCAAACTCGCCCCCATCTGTGAACCGGGTGGAAGCATTGACGTACACCGCCGCGCTGTCCACATTGGCGGTAAAATACCGCTCCGCCTCGGGACTGCGGGTCACGATGGCCTCGCTGTGACCGGTGGAGTGCGCCGCGATGTGGGCGACCGCCTCCTTCACATCCTCCACGCATTTGACGGCAAGAATGTAGTCCAGAAATTCCGTGTCAAAATCCTTCTCCCCCGCCCTTTTTCCGGGGATAATGGCAGCCGCCGTCTCGTCCAGGCGAAGCTCCACCGCCCGTTCCCGGTCAGTGACCAGACGTTTATAGAGCATGGGCAGAAACGTGGGGGCGATCGCCTTGTCCACCAGCAGGACTTCCTCGGCGTTGCACACGCTGGGGCGGCTGGTTTTGGCGTTTTCCACGATGTTCAGCGCCATGTTCAGGTCGGCGGACTTCTCCACATACACATGACAGATGCCGGTTCCGGTGGCGATACAGGGTACTGTGGCGGTACGCACGCAGGCATTGATCAGCCCCGCGCCGCCCCGGGGAATCAGCAGATCAATATAGCCGTTGGCAGTCATCAGCGCCGCGGCGCTTTCCCGGGAGGTATCCTGCACCAGATTCACCGCGTTCTCCGTAATGCCCACCGATCTCAGACCGGAACGGAGGGCGTCGACGATGGCGTTGGCGCTGCGGAACGCCTCTTTTCCGCTCCTGAGGACGCAGACGTTTCCGCTTTTCAGCGCCAGGGCGGCGGCGTCACTGGTGACGTTGGGACGGCTTTCGTAGATGATGGCAATGACCCCCATGGGGACGGACACCTTCTGGATTTCCAGGCCGTCCTCCCGGGTGTGGGTCTGCAAAATCCGCCCAACCGGGTCAGGAAGCGCCGTCACCTCCCGGATGCCCCGGGCCATTCCGGCAATGCGCTCCTTGGTCAGCTTCAGTCTGTCCAGCATGACCGGAGAGATATGCTCCTTCGCGGACGCCATATCCAGCGCGTTGGCGTCGAGAATCCCGTCCTGGCGGGCAATCAGCGCGTCCGCCATGGCGTTCAGCGCGGCGTTCTTCTGCTCCGTGGTCAGGCCGGCGACTTCCCCTTTTGCCGCCTTGGCGGCTTCCAGCATTTCTTTCATAGGCGTTCCTCCGAAAACGTAGTGCCGACGGGCTTTCCTTCCAGAATGTCATAGAGATTTCCGGGGTTATTTCCGTTGGCGATGACCATTTTGCAGCCGCAGCCCAGGCAGATATCGGCGGCATGGAGCTTCGTGACCATTCCCCCGGTGCCCTGGGCGGAGCTGCTGATTCCGGCGATTTCCCGGATGTGGTCGTCAATCTTGGCGACGTGGTGCAATAGCTTCGCCTCCGGATGAGTATGGGGGTCGGCGGTGTACAGGCCGTCGATGTCCGACAGGAGGATGAGCATATCGGCGTGGACGCTCCTTGCCACGATGGCGGCAAGGGTGTCGTTGTCGCCGATGACGATCTCGTCGGTGGCGACGGTGTCGTTCTCGTTGATAATGGGCAGCGCCCCCAGCTCCAAAAGCCTGTTCAGAGTGTTGGTGAAGTTGAAGCGCCGGGTGTCGCTGGCGGTATCGTCGCCGGTGATCAGCAGCTGGGCAACCGTGTGGTGGTACTCGCTGAACAGCTTATCATATGTATACATCAGCTCACACTGCCCCACCGCAGCGGCGGCCTGTTTGGACGGGATATCCTTCGGCCGCTCCCGCAGTCCCAGCTTCCCCACGCCCATGCCGATGGCGCCGGAGGACACCAGTATCAGCTCATGTCCGGCGTTTTTAATGTCACTCATGATCCTGCACAGCTGCTCCACCCGGCGGATGTTCAGGTGTCCGGTGGGGTGCGCCAGAGTTGATGTGCCGATTTTGATTACAATGCGCATTTGCGTTCTCTCCCCGAATTTTTGGGCTATTATATCACTTTAGCCGGATGAAGTAAATAGTTTGCAGGTAAGTTTCCGGTAAATGTTTTCCCATGGGAAACGCGGGCGGCAAAATGCCGCCCGTCAGGCTTATTTCTTTTCCAGCAGCTCCAGTGCCGCCTGAATCTGGGGATCGTCCTCCGGCTCCAGCTGGTCGTAATAGATGGCGTCGGCGGTTTCCTCGTCCACCGGCACCACCACGTCCGGCGTGATTCCCACACCCGCCAGACTGACGCCCTTGGGGGTGAAATACTTGCCCACGGACAAACCTACCGCGGAGCCGTCGCTGAGGCGTATGGTATTCTGGAAATACCCCTTGCCGCAGGTCTTCTCCCCCACCACGTCGGCAACGCCGTATTCGCTCAGGGCCGCCGCAAAGAACTCCGCCGCAGAGTAGGAGTCACCGTTCACCAGCACCGCCATGGGAATATCCAGACAGTCCGCATCGGAATAGTCCACGTTCTCTCTGCCGGCATAGTCCACCGTGCGGAACAGCTCTCCCTCGGGCAGCAGATAGTCCAGTACCTTCACCAGCTCCTTGGCATAGCCGCCGGGGTTGTTGCGCACGTCGAAGATCAGCTTCTCCGCGCCCTGCCCCAGCAGCTCGTCAATGGCCGCGATGGTTTCCTCGGCGCACCGGGAATCGAAATTCTCAATGGTCACAAGCCCGATCTTATCCGTCAGCATCCGCCCGCTGGCGACGACGGTCTGCACCTGCCGCCGCTCCACGGACAGCGTCACCCGCTCCCCGCGCCTCAGAACCGTCACGGAAATAAACGTGCCTTCCTCGCCCCGCACCAGGTTCCGAACCTCCGCAGCGGTCATTTCCCGGACGTCCTGACCTTCCACCTCGATCACCAGATCATCCACCTGAACGCCCGCTTCCTCGGCAGGTCCGCCCTCCTTCACTTCCTTGACCAGGAAACCCTCCTGCTCCTTGGCCTCAATGGTGATGCCGATGCCCACATAGGCATTGTTCGACTGCTCCTCATGGGCGGCGTATTCGCTGGCGGGGATATAGTAGCTCCACCGGTCGTTCAGGGATTCCACCATGGCGTCCGCAGCGGCATCCTCCATGGCCGTCTGGTCGGCGTCACCGATAAAGCGCTCCAGGATCAGGCTTTCCAGCTGCTCCAGCTTGGAGCCGGAGGCATTCCACGGATAGCCCACCGCCGTCAGGGTCACCAGGGTCGCCAGCATCGCCACAAGAAGATAGCTCAGGGAAATCAAAATTTTCTTTTTCACGGATAACCACCTCATAGAAAGGATTCCCACAGCTCATACCCAGTATGAACTGTGGGAATGATATTAAATCAGTACAATGGGACGTAATTGCAGGGATTGACGTAGACGCCGTTGTAGGAAATGCCGAAGTGCAGATGGTCGCCGGTGGCAACGCCGGTGGCGCCGGTGGCGCCGATCAGCTGTCCCGCGCTGACGATCTGTCCGGCGGATACGCAGTAGCTGCTTAAGTGCATGTAGATGGACGAGAAGCCGTCCTGATGGTTGATCTGCACGTAATTGCCGGCGGCATTGCCCCAGCCCGCGATGGAGACGACGCCCGCCCGGGTGGCGTACACGGGATCTCCGGTGCCGGTATCCAGGTCAACGCCCTGATGGTAGGAAGAAGCGCCCGCCGTGGGGGATGTACGGTTGCCGAAGGGGCTGGTGATGGAGGTGTAGCTGCACGGAACCAGCCAGGTGACACCGCTGCTGCTTCCGCTGCTGCTGCCGCCGGTTCCGCCGCTGGAGGAGCTGCTTCCTCCGCTGGTACCGCCGGCCGCAGTCGTGGCAGGTACGGAGGTCGCCTTCCATGCTTCCCATTCCCGCTGCTTCGCCGCGTTGAACTGTACCTCCATGGCGGATATCTGCTTCAGAAATTCATTTTCCTGTTCCTTGCATTCCTCTTCCAGCGCCTGAAGATCGTCGGCCTTTTGCAGAAGCTCCTGCAAAAGCTCCTCCGATTCCTTGCTTTTCGCGTCCATTTCCGCCTGGGTATCGTCCAAGTCCTTCTTGGTGTCCTCCAGCTCGACCTTTTCCGTTTCCAGCTCGGTCTGGGCTTCCTCCACCTTTTCGGCGGCGTCGCTCAGCTCCTGCAAACGGCGCTTGTCAGAGGCGGCAATCTCCTCCACCATGTTCAGCCTGTCCAGAAGATCGGAAAAGCTGTTGGCCTTGAAGAGAACCTCCCAGTAGGATACCTCCCCCTCTTCCTCCATGGTGCGGATGCGCTCTTTGTTTTCCTGATTCAATGTTTCCAGACGATCCTCCGCCGTATCCAGCTCGTCCTGCTTGTCCGCAATGAGCAGATTGTAGGCGGAGATCTGTTCGTTGATGTTGATGATCTGGGTGTTCAGAAGCTGAACTTCCTGATCGATCACGTTCTTTTTCGCGATCAGATCCGCAATTTCGTTTTCGTTTTCCTTGTACTGCTTCTTCACGTCCGCGATCTGATTCTGTACCTCCTTGCGCTCCTGCTGCAGGGCAGTGATCTGCTTGCGGATCTCGCTGGAGGACGCCGCACCGGCGAAGGTGGGCAGAATGCTCATCAGCAGCGTCAGCAGCAGTACCGCCGCCATGACGCCGGCGAGGACGGATACCAAACGTTTGCGATTTTTCATAGGGATCTCCTTTTCACAATGGGGACGGCATCAGTAAATGTATGCCAATGGGTTTACATAAGTTCCCGCGTAAGAAATGCCGAAGTGCAGATGCGGCCCCGTAGAAAGGCCGGTGCTGCCCACATATCCAATGAGCTGCCCCTGGGACACGCTCTGTCCCGCGGAGACAACGTAATTGGTCATGTGCATATAGATGGAGGCGAAGCCGTCCAAATGATTGATGCTGACATAGTACCCCGCGCCGCCGGCCTGATAGGAGGCCACCGTGACGGTGCCGGCTCTGGTCGCGTAGATGGGCGTTCCCTGACTGCACGCCATATCAATGCCGTTGTGCATTCTCTTGGTGCCGAGGATCGGGTGGGTGCGCATTCCGAAGGGGCTGGTGATGGTATAGCCGGACACCGGCGTCGTCCAGGAGGCGTTGGAGGGCGGGTTCTCCCCCTGCAAGGCCAGCTTGGCCAGATACTCGTCGTACTTTGCCTGCTTGAGATCCTTTTCCTTGGCGGCGATCTCCTGCATCAGCTCGTCCTGAAGGGCTTCCGACTCGTCCATCAGGCGCTGGTATTCCTCGGATTTCTTTTCCAGCTCCCGGAGCATGTCGTCGGACTCCGTGCGCTTTTCCTCCAGCTCGGCCTCCGCCGCCGTCAGCTCCTCCCAGGTGCCCTCCAGCTCGGTTTTTTCCGATTCCAGGCTCATACGGGTGGCGGTGACGATGTCCGACGCGATGCGCATTTCCTGAAGACGGCGCTGGTCGGCCTCGGATATTTCCTGCATCATGTTCACCCGGTCAAGCAGGTCGGTGAAGCTGTTTGCCTCGAAGATGACCTGCCAGTAAGTAATGCTGCCGCCTTCCTCCATCGCCCGGATGCGTTCCCGGTGCTGCTCGCTCAGGGTGCGCAGCTCCTCCTCGGCATCATCCAGCTCGTCCTGGGTGTCCGCAATGAGCTGGCCGTAGGCGGTGATCTGGGCGTTCGTCGTCTCGATCTTGTCCGTCAGGAGAGCAATCTCCTCGTCAATGGCTTCCTTCTTGCTCACGATGTCGGCCATGTCACTGTAGTTGGCGTCATACTGGCTTCGCACAGCGTCGATCTGCGCCTGGATGGCTTTGTTCTTTTCCTCCAGTGCGTCAATCTCCTTCTGGATCTCACCGGAGGTGGCGGCACCCGCCGGAACCGGCAGGACGCTCACCGCCATCACCGCCGCCAGGCAAAGGGCGACAAGTGATCTCACGGTTATCTCTGTGTGTTTGCTCATAATTATACGTCCATGAACTTTCTGATAGAAGTCCAGCTGCCCACGATGCCGACGAACATACCGGCGGCGGCGAAGGTGGCAACCATGGGGAGCAGCAGCTCCTGGAAGGGTACGAAGTTAAACAGCTGCAAAGCGTCCACGCTGTTGATCCTTGCCACCAGCGCGTCGTAGCCCAGCCATTCCAGGCCGAAGGCCAGGATGGCACCGATCATGCCCAGGGAGAAGCCCTCCACCACAAAGGGCAGCCGGATAAAGCCGTTGGTCGCGCCCACCATTTTCATGATGGCGATCTCGTCCCGGCGGTCATACATGGCCAGCTTGACGGTGTTGGAAATGATCAGCAGGCTGACCACCAGCAGCACCGCGATCACCGCCACGGAGACGATGTGCAGCACGCTCTGCAAGGTGGTGAAGCCCTGCGCCAGCTCGTAGGCAGCGCTGACCTTAGCAACGCCTGGCAGATTTTCCAGCTGCTTGGCGGTCTGCTCCATCTTGGTATTGTCCTCCAGGGTGACCACGTAGCGGTGGCGCAGATCCTGCGCCTGAACGCCGCTGAAGGCGCTGTCGTTGTCGTGGTCGCTGACAAAGTTCTGAAGCGCTTCCTCCCGGGAAACGTATTTCGCGTCGAACACGTTATCCAGAAGGTTGATCTTCGTACCGATGGATCTTGCCTCGGCGTCGGAAAGGTCACTGTCGATGTACACCATAATTTCGCTGGTCTTATTGAGGTCCTGCACCATGATGTCCAGATTGTAAGCCAGCGCGGAGAAGCTGCCCACGATGATCAGGCACGCCACCGTGACGCAGATAGCGGCAAAGGACATGAAGCCATGCTGAAAAATGCCGCGGAAGCCCTCCTTGAGCAGATATCCGATATTATTGAGCTTCATGTTTGCTTTCCTCCCCGACTCCGTCCCTCACCACAAGGCCCTCATTGATGGCAATGGTTCGCTTGTGGAACAGCCTTACCAGATTCTGGTCGTGGGTGACCACCAGCATGGTGGTGCCAAGATTGTTGATCTCCTGCAGCAGCGCCATAATTTCAAAGGAGCGCTCCGGATCCAGATTGCCGGTAGGCTCGTCGGCGATGATGGTGGACGGATTGTTCACCAGCGCCCGGGCGATGGCAAGTCTCTGCTGCTCGCCGCCGGACATCTCGCTGGGATGGCGGTTCATCTTGCTCTCCAAGCCCACCAGCTCCAGCACGTAGGGAACCCGCTCCTTGATCTCGGCTTCCTTCGCGCCTACGACCCGCATGGCAAAGGCCACGTTCTCGTAGACCGTCATTTTTTCGATCAGCCGGTAGTCCTGGAACACAACGCCCACGGTGCGGCGCAGGTAGGGAACCTCGCGCTTGCGGATCCGTTCCAGAGAGTAGCCGTTGACATGGACGGTGCCGGAGGTAGGCTTCAGCTCGCCGGTGATCAGCTTGATGATGGTGGACTTACCGGAACCGGAAGGGCCGATCAGAAAGCAGAACTCGCCGTCCTCGATCTGCATGGTAACGCCGTTGAGAGCCTTGTTACCCTGCGTATAGGATTTTACAACATCAGTAAATTCAATCATGTTCGCATCTTTCTCCCGTCATAGGCGGCACCGGAATTACCGTTTACGCGACCCCATACCGCCCGCAGTGTAACCGAATTGTAACACATCACAAAATCAATGTCAATCATATTCCGAAAGAAACGGGGCAAAAGCGCAGATTTAACAGATTATCCACAATTATTCCCCCTATTTTTCAGCTTTCTTTCATATTTCTCTTATATTACGCCCCAAAAACAGGAAACACTTTTCGTTTTCGGGCCGTCAATTATGCAGAGACGGGGCTGCAAATGCAGCCCCGCCACGGCGTGTCAAAAAAGCCTCGCAGAGTTTGCCGCCCACAGGCGGCAAATAAAGTCAAATCATTTTCTGTCAGGGCATGTACCTGGCAGAAAATACCTCTCAGGCTGCGAAGTGTGCGCAGCAGACTGCAATCCCTTTGTCAAAAAGGCCGTTGGCCTTTTTTGACAGTCTGAAGCGGGGCTGCCGACGCAGCCCCGCGGGATATGTTTTTTACCGATTCTCCCGGGAAGTGAGGTACTTGCGTACCATCAGCGCTACCTTGAAGACGATGGCGTGGTCGAACTGCCGCAGATCCAGCCCCGTGAGCTTCTTGATCTTTTCCAGACGGTAGACCAGGGTGTTGCGGTGGACGAAGAGCTTCCGGGAGGTCTCGGAGACGTTCAGATTGTTTTCAAAGAACTTGTTGATGGTGAACAGCGTCTCCTGGTCAAGGGAATCGATGGAATTCTTCTTAAACACCTCGCTGAGGAAGATCTCGCACAGCGTGGTGGGCAGCTGATAGATCAGACGGCCGATGCCCAGATTTTCGTAATTGATGATGCTCTTTTCGGTGTCGAACACCTTGCCCACGTCAATGGCGGTCTGGGCTTCCTTATAGGAATCCGCCAGCTCCCGCAGATGCTCGGACACGGTGCCGATGCCGATGACGATCTTGATCCGCAGCTCGTTCTTCAGGGTGTCCTCCATGGACTTGGCGATCCTTTCCAGGTCTTCGGCGGTCGTGCTGCCGTTGATCTGCTTGATGACCGCCACGTCGCTTTCGTTGATGGACAGGACAAAGTCCTGCATCTTGTCCGGGAACATCCCCGCCAGCACGTCCACGGTGGCCACGTCGCTGTGCCCCACCTGACGGATGAGGAACACCGCCCGGGGAGCGTCGGTGGCGAAGTGCAGCTCCTTGGCGCGGATGTAAATATCACCGGGCAGGATATTGTCCATGATGATATTCTTCACGAAGGTGCCCCGGTCGTGCTTTTCCTCATAGAAGGTCTTGGCATCGTTCAGGGCGATATAGGCCATCTGGCAGAAGCTGTGGGCAGTCTCGTCGTCGCCGGAGCAGAAGACGGCGTACTCCAGCACGTTGGAATTGCCCAGAATGGCCTTGAAGCTGCGCTGACCGAAGGTAACGATGCCGTCGGCGGCGTTAGCCACCTTCATCGCGGCGTCCGTCCAGCGCTCACCCAGAATGGACATATCGGTGCAGGAAACCACACACCCCTCGGTATCGATCACGCCGAAGCTGCGGTCCGTAATATCCCGCAACTGAACAATGACACTCTGAAAAACGCTGTTGGACATATCTACAGTCACTCCTTAGTATCTTGCATAAATGCGCATTTCACAAAAACGCATTGTTATTATACACAGCTTTTGCGCACATTGCAAGTGCCTTTTGACATTTTATTGCAAAATCTCTTATGTTTTTTAGGTAATATACCAAGGTTTACCGGAATACGCTTCCCCGAAAGGCGGTATCTTCCAGCAAAATGACCGTTCAGGGCTGCGCTTCCCCTTCCAGCAGGGCGATCTCGTCTTCCGTCAGCTCCCGGGTCTGCCCCCTCGGAAGGCCGCCCAGGGTCAGCCCGCCCTCCTGCCGGCGCTCCAGATAGGTCACGGTCATGTTCCGGGAAGCCATCATCCGCCGCACCTGATGGTACTTCCCTTCCCGGACGGTGATCCGGCTCTCCCCCGGCCCCAGGGGTTCCAGAAGCGCGGGCAGGCACACCGTGCCGTCCCGGAGGGTCAGCCCCGCGGCAAAGGCGGATACGTCGTCGGCATTTGCCTGCCCCTCGTGGCGGGCATAGTAGACTTTCGCCACTTCCTTTTTCGGCGAAATCAGCCGGTGGAGCAGCTCGCCGTCGTTGGTGAACAGTAAAAGCCCCTCGGTGGCCTTGTCCAGGCGGCCTACGGGCTTTAAGTCCATGTGCCGCCACGCCTCCGGAAGCAGCTCCATGACCGTCTTTTCCTTTTGGTCCTCCGTGGCGGTGACGTAACCTGCCGGTTTATTGAGCATCACCACCATCCGGCGCTTTCCGTTCAAAACTTCTCCGTCCAGAGTGACCGTGTGGACGGCGGGGTCGATCTTCCGGGAGCCGTCCTTTTCGCACTTTCCGTCCACGGTCACCCGCCCCGCTTTTAAGATGTCCTTCACCTGGGAGCGGGTGCCCGCGCCGCTGCCGCACAGGAATTTGTCCAGTCGTTCCATAGCTCCTCCGTTCTGCGTCCCGGTTCCGGCGCATAGGCTGTACCACCGAAATATGAACCGGGAGGGATTTTTTATGATGGTTATGACCGCGAAGGTCAATCTGAAAAGGGTAATGATCGCCCTTGCCGCCGTGGCGGCGCTGATCGCGGCGCTGATCCTGCTGCTGGGCGGGGGCGGGGATTCCGCCGAGACATCCGCGCCCACGGCTTCCAGCAACGACGGCCGGGTGAAATTTCTGACGGATCTGGGCTGGGACGTCACCACATCCCCCACAGATTCCAGCCAGGTGCGCATCCCCGCGGCATCCAGCGACGTGTTCGAGCGCTACAACGCCCTGCAAAAAAGCCAGGGCTACGACCTGGAGCAGTACGCCGGGAAGAAGGTCATGCGCTACGTCTACAGGATCAACAACTACCCCGGCGCTACCGAGCCGGTCTACGCAACGCTGCTGGTCTACAAGAACCAGATCATCGGCGGCGACGTGACGGACACCGCCGCCCAGGGAAAGATCCGTGGCTTCAAGATGCCGGAGGCCACGACTGCCCCCAGTCTCCCCACAGAAAACGCAACCACTGCGCCGGAAACGACGCAGTAAGTGCGGAAACGCCGCCGTCTTTTGCTCATAGTATCACACAATTCCGCTCTTGACAAGCGCCCCGCGCTGTGCTACTGTGTAAGCGAACTGAACAGTATCTTCAGGGCGGGGCGAAATTCCCCACCGGCGGTAAAGGAAGCTCTGATTTAAGACTTCCCAAGTCCGCGAGCGCGTCAGCGTTGAATCGGTGAAACTCCGATACCGACAGTACAGTCTGGATGGAAGAAGATACGCAAAGGATATTTGCGTTTTTTCACGCCCTGAGTGTAAACTCAGGGCGTACTTTTGTTTTGAGGTGATACCAATGACCGATCTGTGGAAACAAATTTTGGACAATCTGGCGTTCGTGGGCGTGAGCCTCGCCATCGTGGTGGGGCTTGCCCTGCTCGCCCGGCTGGCGGAGCATTTTCTTCCGGAAAAGCGGAAGGTCAGCCCCGCCCGGCGGGTGAGCATCATCGGCATCAGCGCCGCCATCGCCGCCGTGCTCCATGTGCTGGACTTTCCGCTGGTGATTCTCGCGCCGGAATTTTACAAGCTGGACTTTTCCGAGCTGCCCGTGCTGCTGTGCGGGTTCTACTTAGGGCCAAGCGCGACGGTGGTCTGCGAGGGCGTGAAAATCCTGCTGAAGCTGCTTCTGAAAGGCACCTCCACCGCCTTTGTGGGCGATCTTGCCAATTTCGTGGTAGGGTGCTCTCTGGTTCTCCCCGCCACCGTTTTCTACCATGCCCACAAGAGCAAGCACAGCGCCATCATCGGCCTTGCCATCGGCACGCTGGTCATGACCGTGTTCGGCAGCGCCTTCAACGCCGTCTACCTTCTGCCCAAATTCGCCCAGCTGTACGGCATTCCGCTGGACACCATCATCGCCATGGGAACGGCCATCCGGGGCGGGGTCAGCAATGTCTCCACCTTCGTGCTGCTGTGCGTCGCGCCGCTGAACCTGCTGAAAGGCGCGGTCGTCTCCGTGCTGACGATGCTGCTGTACAAGCGGGTGGCAAAGCCCCTGTTCGGGCTGCACCAATGACGCTCAAAATTGCCGGAGGCGTCTCTCCGGCAATTTTTTCTTTGCCTTTTTCGGAAAATTGTGATATAGTATTCAGGGAACCTCTGATTAAATCGGCAAAAGCTGTGGGTGGAAAAGATCCGCTCACAGCCGCAGACGATTTCTTCAGAGGTTCCTTAGAAAAAGGAGGTAATTTTTATGTGTGAACTTCTGAAAACCCGCCGGAGCGTCCGCAAGTACCGCCCCGAGCAGGTGTCCGACGAGCTGCTGGACGCCGTGCTGGAGGCCGGACTTTACGCCCCCTCCGCCATGAATAACCAGAAGCCCGTCATGGTCGCCGTCCGGGACAAGGCCACCCGTGACCAGCTTTCCCGGATGAACGCCGCCGTGATGGGTACCGACCGCGATCCCTTCTATGGCGCGCCCTGCGTCATTGTTGTGCTGGCCGACCCCACCTACCCCACATGGGTGGAAGACGGCACTCTGGTGCTGGGCAATCTGCTCAACGCCGCCCACGCCGTGGGGCTTGGCAGCTGCTGGATCAACCGCGCCCGGGAGATGTTCGACACCGAGGAGGGCAAGGCGCTTCTGCGACAGTGGGGCGTCCCGGAACACTACCGGGGCATCGGCTGCTGCATTCTGGGCTACGCCGACGAGAACCCCGCCCCCATGGAGCGGGCGGCGAACCGTATCTGGAAAGTCTGACAAAGGAGCCGCACTATGGACTTTCTGGAAATTGCCCGCGCCCGGCAATCCTGCCGCTGCTATGACGCGGAACGGCCTGTAGAACAGGAAAAGCTGGACGCCGTGCTGGAAGCCGCCCGTTTGGCTCCCTCCGCCTGCAACGCCCAGCCCTACCATTTCACCGTCTGCCGGGGGCAGGCCGCCAAGGCCGTGGTCGCCGGTGTGACCGGCATGGGCATGAACAAATTTGCCGCCCAGGCGCCGGTGCTGATCGTGATCTCCGAACGCCCCTACTCCAAGAGCGCCGCTCTGGGTTCCAAGGTGACGAAGGTGGACTACCGCTCCATCGACATCGGCATTGCCGCCGCCTATCTCACCGCCGAGGCCGCCGCGCAGGGGCTTTCCACCTGCATCATCGGTTGGCTGGACGACGCGAAACTCCGGGCGGCCTGCGGCCTAAGTCAGCCGGTGCGGCTGGTGATCGCTCTCGGTTACGCGAAAGAGGGCGACCCTCTCCGGGAGAAAAAGCGCCGGGATATCGGGGAGCTGGTGGATTTCCGATGAACCATCCCATTGTGACCGCATCCGGCGCTTTTACCTGCCACAGCGTCCGCCTCCGCCGGGGAGACGATCTGCTTCTCTCCATCCGGGCGCTTGCCCGGGAAAAGCACATTGCGGCGGGAGTGGTACTTTCCGGCGTGGGCTGCGTCACGGAGGCGAAGGTGCGGGACGCCGGCGGCGTGAATATCCAATCCATCGGGGAACACTGCGAGATCGTTAGCCTGAACGGCACCGTCAGCGAGCAGCGGTGCCATCTGCACATCGCCCTGTCGAGAGAAGACCTTTCCACCCTGGGCGGTCATCTCTGCCCCGGCTGCATCGTCAACACCACCTGTGAGCTGGTGATCGCGGAGCTTCCCGGCGTCCGCTTCGGCGTGGAGCAGGACGGGGAAACCGGGTATGACGAACTGATTTTTGAAGCTATCTGATTTGAGGGGCGGCCATAGCGGCCGCCCTTTTTTCTGCTTGACAAAGATTGTCATCTGTGGTATCCTACATTTAACAATTCAGTTAATTGTTAAATGTTCTATCGGAGGTGAATTCCTTGGCGTTGCAGCAAACCCTAAAAGCCCTGTCCGACCCGACCCGGCGGGAAATTCTGAATCTGCTCAAGTCCGGCAGGCTGTCCGCCGGGGAAATTGCCGACCATTTCAGCATCACCCCCGCCGCCGTGTCCCGGCACCTGTCGGTTCTGAAGGACGCTGACCTGATCCGGGACACCCGGGAGGGAAAATTCATCTTTTATGAGCTGAACACCTCGGTCTTAGAGGAAATCATGCTTTGGCTCACGGACTTGAAAGGAGGCGGCAACCCATGATAAAGCAATACAAAAAGGAACTGATCGTCTCCACGCTGCTTGCCCTTCTCCCCATCGCCGCGGGGCTGCTTCTGTGGAACCGGCTTCCCGGCCAGCTTGCCACCCATTGGGGCATGCACGGCGCGGACAGATGGAGCGGCAAGGCCGCCGCCGTATTTCTCCAGCCGCTGTTGCTGCTGGCCGCCCATTATCTGGTACTGTTTCTTGTTTTCCGCGACGCAAAGAACCGGAATCAGAGCAAAAAAGTGGTGGGTCTGCTGTTCTGGATGATCCCCGCCGTCTCCATCCTCGTCAGCGGCATCACCTACGCTTTGGCGCTGGGGTGGAAATTCCGGCTCACCAGCCTTATTTACGGAGGGCTGGGGCTGATGTTCGCCGCCATAGGCAACTATTTCCCCAAGTGCCGCCCCAACCGCACCGTTGGCATCCGGATATCCTGGACGCTGGGCAGCGAGGAAAACTGGATCGCCACCCACCGTTTTGCCGGCAAGGTATGGGTCATCGGCGGCCTGACAATGGTGCTTGCCGCCCTGCTGCCGGGAATTGCAGGAACCATCGTCATGATTCTCGCCGTGGCCGCTCTGTCCGTCCTGCCCATTGCCTATTCCTACCGCTACCACCGAATCCACGGGACGAAAAGCGACCCAGATCCGATGTCCAAAAAAGTCTCCATCGGCGTGTTGATCTTTACGGCGGTGGTCGCGGTGTTCGTCGCGGTCATGCTGTTCACCGGCAACCTCCATTACCGGTTCGACGACGACAGCTTTACCGTGGAAGCCTCCTATTTTGACGACCTGACCGTAAAATACGACGCCATCGACAGCATCGAATACCGGGACGGAAACGTGGACGGCACCCGAACCTTCGGCGTGGGCAGCTTCCGCCTGCTGATGGGGACGTTTGAAAATGAAGAATTCGGTACCTACACCCGCTACACCTACTACCGCCCGGAAGCCTGCGTCATTCTGTCGGTGAACGGAAAAACGTTGGTCCTCAGCGGCAGCAGCGCGAAAAGCACGCGAAATCTCTATGACACTCTGGCCGCAAAAACCTGCTTATCATAAGGAGGCAAAACTATGAACACCGTATCTTCCGCAAGCATTACCGGCATGGTCGTCAGCCTGCTCCTCTGCGTGGGAACGCCCGTGGCGCTGTGCATCCTACTGAAACGCAGAACCGGCGCGAAGCTCTCCGACATGCTTCTGGGCGCGGTGGTCTTCGTCATCTTCGCCATGTTCTTAGAGCAGATGCTCCATCTGGCCATGAGCGCCGTCTTTGGAGTAAAGCTGACGGGCAATCTGTGGCTGTCCGCCCTGTACGGCGGCGCGGCGGCTGCTGTTTTTGAGGAATTGGGGCGGCTGGTCGCCATGAAATATTTTCTGGGCAGCCAGCTGAAAAAAGAAAACGCCCTGATGTACGGCGTGGGTCACGGCGGCGTTGAAGCGCTGTTCGTCGGCGGATTGACCTGCGTTTCCAATCTTGCCACCGCTTCCATGGTCAACGGCGGAACGCTGGAAAGCGCCCTCGCCGGGCTGGACGAAGCCGCCCGGGCGGCTTCCCTGGAGACGATCTCCCAGCTGTGGACGCTTCCTTCCTACCTCTTCTACATGGTCGGCGTGGAGCGGCTCATTGCGTTTGCGCTGCAAATCTGCCTGTCGTATCTGGTGTACCGCGCCGTGCGGTACCACCGCCGGGGCTTCTTCCTCGCCGCCATGGGCATCCACTTCGCCGTGGACGCGCTGGCCGCGCTGCTCAAGGATGCCGTCCCCGTTCCCGCTCTGGAAGCCATTCTGGCGGTCATCGTTATTGTGACCGCAATCTTCACCCTCCGGCTGTACCGGGCGGAAACGGAAAAAGCCGTCAGCGGCTAGTTCCTTCCGTACCATCGTCCGCCCGTGGCTCTCCCACGGGCGGACATTCTTTCCCCGAAAACCGCAAATAAAACTTGACTCTGGGGCATAATTCTTCTATAATGTTTGGAGCTATGGATATATCTGAGAAAGGATTTTGAATATGGCAAAAGAATTTAAGATCACCAGTCTGCGCCTTGCCGACCTGGAAAAGGAACTGAATTACCTGAAGACCACCCGCGAGCGGGAAGTCGCCGCCATGATCGCCGAGGCCCGCTCCTACGGCGACCTGTCCGAAAACTCCGAGTACGATGCCGCCAAGAACGAGCAGGCCAAGCTCTACGGACGCATCGCCGAGATCGAGGACATTCTTTCCCACGCCGTCATCATCGAGGACGAGAACGAGGCCAACGGCCGGGTGGGTCTCGGCTGCACCGTGGTGGTCGAGGACGAGAACGGCAAGCAGGCCGAGTACCGCATCACCGGTTCCCAGGAAGCCAACCCCATGGAGTTCAAGCTCTCCGACGACTCCCCCTTCGGCCGCGCCATCGTGGGCAAGGCTGCGGGCGAGACCTTCACCGTCAACGCCCCTGCCGGCTCCTTCACCATGAAGGTGGTCAGCGTTTCCCGCGAGGGCTGAGCCATGGCAAAGTTTGTACCCCAGCCGGAGCTTTCTCTGAACGACCAGATGCAGGTTCGGCGGGAGAAGCTGGCGGCGCTTCAGGCCGAGGGGCGCGACCCCTTTGTCCAGACCAAGTATGATTTCAACGCCGATTCCGCCGCCATCAAGGCAGATTATGAACGCTTTGAGGGCAAGACCGTCAAGGTCGCGGGACGTCTGATGAGCAAGCGCGGTCAGGGCAAGGTCATGTTCTGCGACTTGCAGGATCGCACCGGCCGCATCCAGATTTTTGTCAAGATCGACGAGCTGGGCGAGGAGGAATACAACCGCTTCAGGAAGTACGACATCGGCGACATCGTCGGCGTGGAGGGCGAGGTCTTCAAGACGAAGACCGAGGAAATTTCCATCCGTGCCAAGGTCGTCACTCTGCTGAGCAAGTCTTTGCTCCCCCTGCCCAACAAGTTCCACGGCCTGACCGACAAGGAAGCCCGTTTCCGTCAGCGCTATGTTGACCTGATGGTGAACCCCGAGGTCAAGCGGAATTTCGTCATCCGCTCCAAGTTCCTCAAGCACCTGCGCAACTATCTGGACAGCATGGGCTACATCGAAGTGGAGACCCCCGTGCTGAACACCATCGCCGGCGGCGCTGCCGCCCGCCCCTTTGTCACCCACCACAACACCCTGGACATTGACATGTACATGCGCATCGCCACGGAGCTGCCTCTGAAGCGGCTCATTGTGGGCGGCATGGATCGGGTCTACGAGATTGGCCGCATTTTCCGCAACGAGGGCATGGATCCCAAGCACAACCCGGAGTTCACCACCGTGGAGCTATATCAGGCTTACGCCGATTTCCACGACATGATGGACATTGCCGAAGGCGTCTACACCACCTTCGCCAAGGAGGTTATGGGCAGCTACGAGCTGGAATGGATGGGCGAGAAGATCGACCTGACCCCCGGCTGGCCCCGGCTGACCATGGTGGATGCCGTCAAGAAGTACGTAGGCGTTGACTTTGGCGCCATCACCGACGACGCCGAGGCCGTAGCCGCCGCCAAGGCCGTTGGCGTTGAGCTGGCCGACGCCGCCGAGAAGACCTGGGGCAACGCCCTGTATGCCTGCTTTGACCAGAAGGTCGAGGAGCATCTGGTGCAGCCCACCTTCATCACCATGTATCCGGTGGAGGTCTCTCCCCTGACCAAGAAGTCCCCGGAAGATCCCCGTCTGACGGAGCGTTTCGAGTTCTTCATCAACCGCAGCGAGATGGGCAATGCCTACTCCGAGCTGAACGACCCCATTGACCAGCGGGAGCGCTTCATGAAGCAGGTCGAGCAGCGTGAGCGGGGCGACGACGAGACGGAGATGCTGGACGAGGATTTCCTGACCGCGCTGGAATACGGCATGCCCCCCACGGGCGGCATGGGCATGGGCATCGACCGCGCCGTCATGCTCTTCACCGGCGCCGACACCATCCGGGAGGTTATTTTGTTCCCAACGATGAAGCCCCAAGACTAAAAAGTCATTGCGCTGCAATAACTTTTCCCCTCATATTCTTCAGTTGACAACAAATTGACAACAATTTCGTATATCAATACGAAGTGATGTGACGCAGGATGAAGTTTTGTTAAACCCCAGCGCAAAACAGCACTTATCATTTGAGGACACTTTCTGTACGAATTTCCAGAAAGTGTCCTTTTCTTTTTGCAGGCTGCAGCATCTGTCTTGACAAATTCCAATTTGAAAGGATTTTGAGCGAATGATCAGTGGACAGACAAAAGAATACTTTGAACTTGGAAAGCGAAACGATGTTCGTGAGCGTGCAAAAAGGCTGCGCCGGCAATTTCTAAGGTATAAAGACGCGGAGATTGTTTACAGCATCCACCATAAGAAGCTTCTGGAGATGGCCAACAAAGCAGGCGCCATTTATCGTATCGATGGCACTGTGCTGATTAACCGGGATATCTTCGATCAGTATCTGGAGCAGTTTCATGAGCCCAGTACCCTTACGCAAGCGGAGGAAAAACAATGAGCGGGAACCTGTGGATGTTTTCTGATAAGCTGGATGATGAGGATATTGAGATCATGAAGCACGAGTTTATCACTTACTATCAAGGCGCAGATTATTACGGTTTGGGCTTGAAGATGTTTACCAGATTGGCTCACGAAGCAGGTGCTGTCTATAAGATAGGCAAGAAGGTGCTAATTCGCCGTACTATTTTTGATGAATATCTTCGGCAACAATATCATATTGAGCAAATGGCGTCGTCGCTTGCCGTCGATGGAAAAGAAGCATCCACAAGGCAGGGAACGCTTGTACTGGACACCAATAGCGGTCGCATGAACATTCGTTTTGGCCTAAATGACTACTACGGTTTTCTCTCCTGCGGAACACGAATGGAAGTGCAGATAGACGGAGAATGGACTCCAACACGGCTTGAGATGGCTGACAACTGGATCCTGATTGGTATTGAAACAAAAGATATCACCGGCCTGACAGTCAGAATCAAAAAGCGATGCAGCAACAAATGCAACTATGCATAGCTGTGTACTCCGGGAAGTCCGATTCTTAACTTCTCCCACATTGGAGGTGATAATTTCTCGTTTGCTCGGAGCATCCGAATAGCTCCACATAATTTGATATAGCGCAACTTTCCAAATCCTGCCACACAGGATGAGGCCCCGGACGGTTTCTGTCACACCGTTCGGGGCCTTTTAGCACAGTGACATATTCAGATTGGAGGAAATTATGAAAATAGGAACACTGGTGCCACAGCGAGACACAGGCCGGATGGACATTCGCTTCTCTCCCAATAACTATTACGGAGGATTGCATTGCGGTGAAACCTTCGATGTAAAGATCAATGGGAGATGGGTTTCCACTCGTATTGAAGTGGGAAACGATTGGTATCTCGTCGGCGTCGATACGGATGATCTCGTCGGTTTGATCGTCCGCATCTAAAAGCATAACTGGCCAGTAGGAGCATTCCTGCTGGTCTTTTCTATTTCACAGGGAGGAAAGCAACATGAAGTGTCTGCGCAAATATCAGTGGGTCAAGCTGCCCAGAGATATTCCGGATATGGGAAAAGGGCTGATGGCCTACTGGGCCATGCTTGCCTCCCGCGCAGCCTTCCGCAAGGGCAATGCCAGTTACTGCGGCCACAGCAATCCCGTAGCCCCCGGAATGTGGGCGGGTGGTGTTGTCGGTCTCAAGAGTATTCTGGGTGTCAGAAGCCGTGTCAAGGCGCTGCAGATTCTTGACGAGCTTTTCTCCCTTGGTTTTCTGAAATACTCTCTTGACAGTCAGACAAAAAAGCTGACCTATGAGATCACCGATTGGGTCGTTAAGTGTTCCGGGGCTGAATGTATGTCCGGGGCTGTTTACGCTTCCACAGGGTACGGCTTTCTATGCCTGCCGCGAAACATCACGCAGCGGCTGGCAGACGCTAAGAGAGTTTTCGATGAAGCGGATGCATGGCTTGATCTGTGGTGTCATACCGCCTATGAGGACTATGGGAACGCCTTCTCGTTTCTTGCACCTGTCGTGCAATACGGTAGATTCGGGAGCGTCCTGACTTTGGAAACGCTGGGAGAGCGTTGGGGCTGGGAGAAAACAAAGGTATGGAGGTTCTTCAAAAAGCATGGGGATGTCTTTCCTCTGTACCGGCTGCCCAGTTCCTATGGCTGTCTCGTGTTTAACGCTTCCTATCCGACCGGGGCTGATATTCAGCTTCCGGAGCAGGAGATGGTTATGCGTATTTTGCGTGAAATACTTATTTGCTCAACCTACAAGTACAAGGGCAACAGTGAGAATTTACGTGTAAACCACATGGTTGCATGGTATAGCAAAACGGTCATTTCGTCCCAGCAGGTACAGCCTGTTTCTGCGGCTCCAGTATGCCGCGTTGCGCTTTCTGTCCCCATAACGCGTGCGTATCTTTCTCATGGTTGGAACTGTAAGCATTGTAGGAACTACCATTATGCCTGTCCGGGTATGTTAACGGGAACACCCTGTTTTTTCCGTCCTGGGTACGAAATCAGAGGGCCGTGTACACAAGTTGAAAATCACGAATACAACAGCAAGGAGATTTTGCTATGAAAAGTAAAAAACCGTCATTATACGATGCACAGGAGGAGCAGATTCAGCTGCAATCCGCCTCCTTTGTAGATTTCCTGACACGGAAAGGTGTCCTTGAAGATCATAACATCGACAACGAGCGTGTCCGAAAGGCCAAAAAGGATACTGCACAGCGAGCATATCACAATACCGAGGTCTTGCTGAGCCAGTATCGCCTTATTATCTGGGTATTGGAATGCATCCCCGGAGAACTGTCCGACGAGCTGGAAGTCCCTGTACATGACATCGACGCTCTGGCAGAGAAAATCGATATCCAGACCTCCCTCGAAAACGCGCGGATCGAAAGCCGGGTAAATGCCATGATGAAGACCCGATATCTGGTAGATCGCATCCATGAAGCCCTTGCGGTTATCCGGAAGAAACCCGGCAACGGAGAAGACCTGTACTCCGTCCTCTATACGACATATCTTGACCCTGTTGAGAGAAAACATGAAGAAATCCTCAAAGAGCTTCGCATGACGTCAAGAACTTATTACCGCTTACGAAGGGAAGCCATCACGATCATGTCCATTCGGCTGTGGTCTGCCCCCTCCGGGGAAACTGCCTCGTGGCTTGAAGTCCTCACCATCCTCGAAGAGGTGTAAAAGATGGGATGGCGAACGGGATGAAACATACGAAAACATTTTGGCAGGTCTTTGCTGATGACTAGAGAATGGCAATGTGATATAATCTTATCGTCCAAAGTGGACGAAACGATCAGGCACTGTTTTGAGAGCTGATTTTGGCTCCTCAGAATGGTGCCTTTTGTCGTTTCATCACCAAGAAAGGAGGAAGTAGCACATGGTTAAACAGATTACCAGAGGCAAAGACATCGCCCGAAACACCTACTGGTCCGCAGTTGGTATGGCTGCGGCCACCATGCTGGCAGTCCAGCCCGTTTTCGCAGACACCATCTGGGATCGTTTCTCTACGATCCTGAAGGATGTTTACGGTCAGGTCGTTGCCATCAGCACCATCGTTGCCGTCACAGTCGCAGCCATTGCACTGCTGATCCGCATGATTTCCCGCAATCAGCGAGCCGTTGAAGAAGCTACCAGCTGGCTGAAGCGCATCGTCGTGACATGGATCATCCTGAACTCTCTGGGCTTCGTTGTAGCCTACCTGCAGCCCTTGATTCAGGGCGGCAGGTACTCTGGCTAAGCGAGGCATAGGGAATATCCAGACTTACCGAGGAGGTGATACCCATACTAGACTGGATATTCGAGGGTATCGTCAATTGGGTGGCAAGTATCGTTTCCCAGCTGTTTGACGCGGTATCCGGGCTGTTCCTTGAAGCGCTCGGTACCGATATGACGGCGATGGAAGAATACTTCCCCTTCGTCACCAAAGCCTACGATGTCATGCAGGTAACAGCTTGGGCGATCTTAATTCTGATTACCATATGGCAGCTGTTTCGTGCATTTGGAGGCCCCATCACAGAAGCTGAAAACCCTTGGCATCTGCTGCTCCGGAGTTCTGTCTACGGCCTTCTGATCGGCTATGCCAAGCCCATTTTCTCTCTGTGCCTGAACATTGCGCGGGCGCCCTATACAACTCTTATGGAATTATCCATGCCCGCAGAGGATTTCACCTTTGCGGGCGTGGAGCAAACCCTCACCAATGGCCTGCTGACGATTGTGTCAGCTGCAACCGTTGTGGGTCTGATCCTGATCCTCATTCTGGAAATCGCTCTGGGGTGGAACTACTTCAAGCTCCTGCTGGAAACCGTTGAACGGTATATCGTTGTTGGTGTCCTGTGCTATACCTCGCCTCTCGCCTTTTCTATGGGCGGCTCCAAAACCACGAATACCGTGTTCAAATCCTGGTGCAGAATGGTTGGTTCCCAACTGCTGCTCCTTGTCATGAATGTCTGGTTCCTTCGTGGTTTTGCCTCGTCCATGGGACAGTTCATCGCAAACGGCGGTGCGCTGACCACCGGTAAAGGAAGCATTTTCCTGTGGATGTTCTGCGCACTGGCTTATCTGAAGTGCGCCCAGCGATTCGACAGCTATCTGGCATCCATCGGCCTGAATGTGGCGCAGACCGGATCCAGCATGGGCATGGAACTGATGATGGCTGCCAGAGTCATCTCCGGGGCAGGCAGCAGTGTTCGCAGTGCGGGCAGTATCTTCGGCCGGGGCGGAAATGCCGCTGCTACCGGAACCGGTGCTGCCGCAAATGGCTTTGCCTCCGGTTTCGCTTCCAGATTCAGCCCCAACTCCTATGTCCGTGATGCCGTTGTAGAAGGTGGCTCCCGCATGGGCTTCAATGGCGGCGCCGGATTCGTTGGCCGTGCCTTCGGCGGTATCGCCGCCCGGAATGGCGCTACCCTGAATGGGAACTCCATTTCCTCTGTAGCGGCCAGATCGCCCAGTACTTCCGGCACGATTGCCGGTGATATAGCGGACCGGAGCCTTGGCAACTATATGCCGCAAATGCTGGGCTTCCAGCTTCAGGGGACCCAAATCACGGGTGGCCACATCAGCACAACCGCAGTTTCCGCGGATGGCAAAACGGCTTCTGTGGACATGTTCAACGCCTCTCAGTTTGAAAAGCCGGAAGTTCCCCACAGCGTAGTTACTGCAACGGATGGAAGTCAGTGGTATCAGATGGCAAGTGGCGAGGGTCGCGGTGCCTTCTACGATGTACCCACCTTCCATGGTGTTGGAGCAGATATCCCCAACACAGCAGCAGGTGATGGTGCTTTCGGAGCATCTCAGCCCAGCGAAAGCGGCCAGAACTTTGGCGAGACGCTTACCCACGATGGCGTTGAAGGCCATCCCGGTATGGTGACTTACCCCGGCGCAGCAGACGGAATTGGTGCAGCGGATACCCCGGCTCCGGAGAGTACCCTGCTTACAGGAGTTGCCGCATCCCCTGTGGGCGGAGGAGATCAACCGTCCATTGGATATGGAAATGGCGCTCCCTCCGTGGATACCGTTTACGACAACGCCCCCGAAGCACAACACTTTGGTGCTGCATATGCGGGTGGCTTTAGTGAGTCTCCCCAGAACGGCGCTCAATTTGCAGATCATGGAGAAACCGTTGGTCAGGGATTTTATTCCGAGGCGCCCCTTGTGGCAGCAACCTTCCCCAGCGCACCGGAGGGTACTTCCCTGCGCACCGTGGGCGACGGCGTTATCGAAGCCAGTTCCCCGGATGGAGGCAACACACTCTGGTACAACAGCGCCTATTATCAGGAACCCGATGCGCCCCACAGCGTCATGCAGTCTTCCAACGGTGTGGATTGGTATGCCATGCAGCAGCAGGGCAACATTCCCCAGTTTGAAGCTGGCGAGGCCGCAGCTGCCTATAATCAGGCAGCCTTCCAAAACTTCATGCCCGGCTATGACCTTCCTGTTTCTCAGGTTGACGGCACACACCGTCAGGACGGCTACTTTGAAGTTCGGCACGAGGATGGCTCCGGCGCGAAGTTCTATGATATCGCCAGATATGCCGCACCTCGTGGTGACTATCAGGTCTTCGAGGATTCCCGCGGCAGTCAGTGGTACGCAATTCAGGGCGATGCCGCTGTCGACCGCAAACCCGTCTACGAGAACGGTAAGCCTGTCTATGACAACGGGAAACTCCGCACGACCAATGTGGAAACCATTCGTTACAAGCAGACGCCCACCCGATTCGCTGAGCCTGAAAAGCGCGGAGATATCGAACGAAAGCCCCCAAAAAGAAAAATGTAACCAGATGGCCATGGTTGTGAATCTCACGATCATGGCCTTTTTTCATTCCAAAATGGAGGTGATTCCATGGCCGAGCCGGAAAAAGATCAGATCGGCGATGGTCAAGACAATTTTGGTCAAGCTGCCGGGAAAGCAATTCAGGCAGCGAAGCAAATCTCTCATGATGCTGCCGCAGAGGCAGCCGTAAAAGGCGCGGAAGCAACAGCAAATGCGGCCGCCGCAGTGGTTCAAGCCGGTGCGGAAAGCGGCAAAGCCGTTGCTGAAATCGCCGCAGGCACTGCCGCCGGAGGCCCGTTGGGCGCAATTCTTTCCGCCGCGTGGGCAATGCGCCACAGCTTGTTCAAGGTTCTGGTCTGCATCTGCCTTTTCCTCCTGATTATCGTCATTCTTATCTGCTCCATCCCGAGTATCGTTCTGGACAGTGTGTTTGGCCTGAACGGGGTTCCTCCCGCAGAAGGAGTCACGCTGGAATCGTCCTACTCCGAAATGTCCAATGCGGTATCGGCAGTGATCGACGCAGGGTATGACCAGTCCCTTGCCAGAGTCGAGGAAATTATTCTGGATGGCGGTTACGACTATGACCTTTCCATGGATGCCCTTATCAACCATGCGCAATCATCTGCCGGTTATGATGTCTGTTACATTCTGGCCGCCTATTCCGCTTCCTTACAGCAGAAAGGCACATCCGTGGAGGATATGGTGGCGAAGCTGGCCAGAATCTCCGATCAGATGTTTCCGGTTTCCTACGTAGAACGGCAGCAGGAAAGGCTCGTACCTGTAAGTTATTCCACTTACAAACCCGTGACAGTAACCGTTGTGACACGCATTGAATCGGCAGGCATTGTCAATAACGTTCCCCGCTATAACTACACCACTGAACGGCGGCGCTACTATCTTCCGGACGAGGCGAATGAATCTGATGAAGAAATCACGGTTCCTAAGTACAAAGCAGTTTCCGTGACAGTACCGACCTACTCCGGCAGTAAGATTTCCGGCACCCGGACAGAGACCTATTATGAACCAGACGGTGACGAAACGCTGGAACCGACCACCGAAATTATCAAGTATGTGGAATGTACCATTTCGCCCTTCGACAATTCGGTGATTCTGGAAGCCTTTGGCATTGACACCTCAGCACAATACCCCCAATTCAATCTGACCTACGGTGAGGTAATTCAGAATATGGCCAACGCCTTAAAGATGACCCTATACGGCACTTTGGGAAGCGGCACGTCCGTTCCCCTCACAGATGCTGAGCTGATCGCATTTGTCAACAGCCTCAGCTGTAATGACACCAGAAAGCATATCGTTACAACTGCTCTGTCGCTGGTAGGAAAGGTTCCTTATTTCTGGGGAGGCAAAAGCGAGGCCGGATGGAATGACGAATGGAACACTCCCAAGCTGGTAACTGCCGCCGGATCAAGTTCCACGGGAACGATTCGTCCGTATGGGCTGGATTGCTCCAGGTTTACCGACTGGGTGTACAAAACCGCCCTTGGCATCAGCATTCAGGCCGGCTCATGGGCGCAGTACACAAGCTCCACTCCCATTTCCGAGGCGGAGCTTCTTCCCGGTGATCTCGGTTTCCTCCTGAATGACGGCGGAACTACGGACCATGTTCTTATTTTCGCCGGTTACGATGAGAGCGGCAACCGGAAATGGGTGCATTCTGAGGGGGGCGTTGGCGTCCATATCAATACCCCCGGCTATGACTCCAAACTGGTTCTGCGAAGGCCATCTGGGGTCAATTTTTCGCAGGACGTGGGCAGCCCAGCCTATGGCGAACCGCTTTACTCCCTTGAAGTCAATGTGACCCATTACTGTGCCTGCACCAAGTGCTGCGGTCCCAATGCCAAGGGCATTACCGCCAGCGGGAAAAAAGTTGCGGTCGGTATGGTTGCCATGTCCAGCTACTACCCATTCGGTACCCAGAT
>DJNI01000066.1:0-16377 GCA_002436765.1 Clostridiales bacterium UBA6468 | reverse complement strand
ATTGCCCGCGTCGATATTTTTGTCCCGGATCACAACGAAGCACTGCGGTTGGGACGCTTTAATACAACCGCTTACATCTACAGAATTGGAAGGTGAAGAAATGTATTTGCAGGAATTCAAAATCCATCTGATTGGCGGCCATGTGCTCAAGGCCGCCGAAGAAATAGCCATCCCCGCCGAACATCGGCTCCTCAACCGGTTCAAGAAAGCCAAACCCGAGGATATTGTTTCTGTCGGCAGCGAGGAGACCAGTCAGGCTTACATTCCTGTCCGGAATATTCTGTACATCTCCACCGGTGATGTGATCCGATGGTGAACAGTATGGAAGAAAAGGAATACAGCAACGTATATGCCATCCCGGCAAACTACACCGATTCCGGTAAGCTGCTGGGCGGTATGGTAGAACCCCGGAACGCTGTTGAGGCCGTTGCCCTCGTGATCATGGTAGGCTACCCGGAAGTCAAATGGATTCCGATGCCCACTACAATTCGCATTGTCACCATGACCGTGACCCTGATTCCGCTGGCAGTGGTTGCATTCATGGGAATTGGCGGAGACTCTCTGCTCCAGTATCTGGGGCATATCCTCTCTTTCTGGGAAAACCGGCGGATATTACACTTCCGGAGGATCGGATACAAGTATGACCCAAAACAGCTCAAAAAGCCCGGGCGCAAAGGCAAAAAGAAAGAAGCCGGAAAAGCTTGAGTTTGTTCAGCCTTTCATCCCGGTCAAGGATATTCGCAACGGCATCGTGGAAACAACCGATGGCCGGTATGTAAAAATCCTTGAAATCGAACCCATCAACTTTATGCTCCGGTCTTCTGAAGAGCAGTACAACATCCTATCGTCCTTCGCCAGCTGGCTGAAGATATCGCCCATGAAGCTGCAGTTCAAATCCATCACCCGGAAAGCAGATTCTGACAAGCACATTGCTATGATCCGAAAAGAGCTTTCCATGGAGGACAACGCGCAGTGCAAAGCCATGGGTGAGGATTACATCCGGCTGATTAAGGATGTCGGTTCCAGAGAAGCGCTGACCCGGCGCTTCTTTTTGATTTACCAGTATGAAGCCATCGGCAGAAGTGAATCGGATGATTATTCCAAAATCTACAGCATGTTGGTCAGCGCGGAGCAAAATGCACGCGCTTACTTTATGCAGTGCGGAAATAGCATCATCCAGCCCAAAAATCCCGATCAGGCGGCAGCGGAGATCCTGTATATGTTCTTCAATCGCCGTTCCTGCGTGGACGAACCGTTCACCGACCGCGTCAACCGGGTGATCATCGACACCATGGCCGCTAAGGGAAAAATTATTGGTGTTGACCCCATCCCGCATATCTCTGTCCGGCACTTTATTGCCCCCAGAGGTCTGGATTTATCCCATTACAACTACATCGTCATGGATGGCAGATATTACTGCTTCCTCTACATCAAGGGGAACGGATATCCCGGCACCGTGCGAGGTGGTTGGATGTCCAGCCTCATCAATGCCGGTGAGGGTATCGATATTGATGTCCACCTCTCCCGGGAGAACCGAAGCAAAACCATCGACAAAGTAGCCCAGCGCATCCGCTTAAACCGCACCAAGCTCAAAGGTATGCAAGACACCAGTACCGATTACGAGGAACTGACCAACTCCATTCAGGCTGGCTATTACATCAAAAATGGCATTGCCAACCACAACGAGGATCTGTTCTACATGTCGGTGTTCGTGACCATTTCCGCCAAAACCTATGACGAGCTTCTATGGCGCAAGCAGCAGATGACCGATATGCTCAAGTCCATGGATATGTACCTCAGCGATTGCCGATTCCAGCAGGAGGACGCCTTGCGCAGTGTCATGCCTTTCCTCCAGATCAGCCCCAAGCTGCAAAAGAAGACCCAGAGGAATGTCTTGACCAGTGGTGCAGCATCCACCTATATGTTCACCAGTTTCGAGATGTCTGACGATTCTGGTGTTCTTCTGGGCGTCAACCGACACAACAATTCTCTCTGCATTGTTGACCTCTTTAATACGAAGATCAACAAGAACGCAAACCTGACCATGTGCGGCACCAGCGGCGCCGGTAAGACCTTTACGCTCCAGCTTTTGGCCCTGCGTATGCGAATGCGCGGTATTCAGTGTTATATTATCGCCCCCATCAAGGGTCATGAATTCAAACGGGCCTGCAGCAAAATCGGCGGCGAGTTTATCAAGATCGCCCCCGGTTCTCCCCACTGCATCAATGTCATGGAGATCCGGCACACGATTTCCCCCGAAATGGAGCTGATCGACGAGGTTGACTACAACGACATGGACTCCATGCTGGCCAGAAAAATTCAGCAGCTCATGATTTTCTTCTCCCTGCTGATTCCTGATATGACCAACGAGGAGGAGCAGATGCTGGATGAAGCGCTGATCAAAACATACAACGAGTTTGGCATCACCCACGATAATAACTCGCTGTATGCCGACGCAACGTGCTTCCCGCCCAAGCTGAAGAAAATGCCCATTCTGGGCGATCTTCATAAGCACCTGCTGGAGAATCCCATGACAACGCGTATCGCCGCCATTGTCAGCCGTTTTGTGACGGGTTCCGCTCAGAGCTTCAACCGGCAGACAAATGTGGATCTGACCAATAAATACATCGTTCTGGACCTTTCTGAACTGAAAGGCAAGCTGCTCCCTGTAGGGATGGTAATTGCGCTGGATTACGTCTGGGATAATATTAAGGCTGACCGGGTCAAGAAAAAGGCCATTATGATTGACGAGATCTGGCAGCTCATTGGCGCGTCTTCCAATAAGCTGGCCGCTGAGTTCTGTCTGGAGATCTTCAAGGTCATCCGTGGTTATGGCGGTGCCGCCATAGCAGCGACGCAGGATCTCAGCGATTTCTTCAGTCTGGATGACGGCAAATACGGACGGGCCATCATCAACAACTCCAAGAACAAGATCATCCTGAATCTGGAGCAGGATGAGGCTCAGTATGTCAAAGACGTACTGAAGCTGACCCGCACAGAGGTGCGCTCCATTACCCAGTTTGAGCGTGGTGAGGCCCTGATCCACAGCAACAACAATAAAGTTCCTGTGGTTATCAAAGCCTCTGCGGAGGAAAAAGAAATGATTACCACCGACCGGGCAGAGCTGGAAGCGATTCTACGGAAGCGCCAGAAAGAAGCCACATAACCAAGGGGCGTTGTACGCATTTTCCTGTTTATGCGTATAACGCCCGAAATAAGTACAGGGAGGAATATAAATCACGGCTCTTATGGAAGACGAACGCCTGATTCTACGGTGGCTCAGTCAGTACGGGCCTTTGCGTTGGCCACAAATCCGTGGATTGCTCCACTACAGGCCGCAGCGCTCTGTCAACAGGCTTGTTCAGAACATGAAGCATGCCCGCAGGATTGCCGCCATAGAAGATGGTGAATATCTGGCAATCGATCAATACTGCGAGCCGAAGCAGCGAATGATTACCGCCGTCTGGGTATTGCTCCAGTTTATTGAGCAAATTGCTCCCGAAGCCCACTGGCAAGCAGATGCCCCGGCACAGATTTCCTTCCTGAAGGATAAAGCTGCTTACGAAATCGTGGTTCTATATGAAGACGAGGATCATTTGGTTCGACTTCTTCAGCCTCAAGAGGATACAAAGTACATTCTCGTTGTCCCGAATATGGAATTTGCGAATAAGCTGATTCTCCCGGACGCGCCGTGCCTTTTCGCAACAGTCGATCAAACCGAATATGAGGCGCCCAAAATCACTTTTTATTCCAGTTAGGAGGAAAGCAATATGCCCGAAGAAAATTCCATCTTTATGAAAACCTCCAGCAGAGCACTGGGCATTCTGACCCAGCTCCACGCCGAAACTGCTCAGGCGATGTACGCATACACAGTCGGACGGCAGCAGGAAGCAAACGAAATGGCTCTCAGCAATGCAATCCTTGCGGAAAGGCTGGTTGGCTGTTACCGGGTGATTCCTTCTCTGCTGGGTTCCCCCAATGCCAGAAAAAGCGTCGAGCAAATCATGCGGGATGAAATTTCCGTTGAAATCGGCTTTACCGAGGAGGGCTGGTTTTCCCTCCGGATTCCCCGGCTGCTTCCCCGAAAGGAGCGTGGCAAAGGCTCCGTCGAATACATCCGGGGCTTTTTGGGGCCTGCCATGCAGCGCTTTTTCAATGAGGGATCTCCCGTCCGCTTTGACGACTGTGTAATCATCTACCGTCACATCTATGACCGGGAGGAACCGGAGCGCAGGCACCGGGATCACGACAACATTGAAACCAATTTCGTAACGGACATTGTAGCCCTGTATGTCATGACGGACGACGCACCGCTGCGCTGTCGGCATTACTACTGCAGCGCTGCGGGCAGTAAAGAACGCACCGAGGTTTATGTCGTACCTGAGCAGGATTTCATGCGTTGGTATGAAGCAGAAAAGAATTTCCCGGACGAGGGGGTGAAGCTCCATGCGCAAACTACTTTTGGGCAAGAAAAAGCTATCCCAAAACAGGGGTAAATTTCCACAGCGACTTATCTACACGCCTCGAAATGCGAAAAAGCCCTGTGTCCCAAGGAAAATCCCGTCTCCAAACCGATCCGATTTAGCCAAGAGGAGCAGGCATGGGGACGAAAATGCTCCACTTCGAGGTAAGGAAACATGACCACCATAAAGCAGGATTCTCATGTGTACAGATTGCTCACGTTTCTTTCCTATGTCGGGGAGTATCCGCTGTGTTCTTTGCAGCTTTTAGGAAGCAAAGAGGTGTGGCGCAAACTGATCCACAAACATTCCCAACGACAGGAGTATCGTATCCCCGGCCATGCCGACAAGATTATTTGCCGCCTTCTTCTGATTACAGGCAAAGGCAAAAGCAAATCTGTCCGCTTATCCAAGGGCGGACAAAATATCCTTGAGATTGTGAATCCAAATGCTGCACTTTACTATACCCAGAATTATCTGCGCCATAATCACGCAGGTGAGGCCAAGCGGTTGGACCGTTTCCATCGGGTGGCCGAATCCGCTGCCCTGATTAAACTGGCGGGATTCGAGACCTGCCCTTATATGCTGCCCCAGCTTCAGATGGTCACAATTCGTAAAGTCGTAACGGATGCGCCTTCCTTCTATATCAGCAAAGAACTCAAATATGTGGGCGATGATGATGTCAACAAAACCAGCTTTTCCAGAATAACGGGTGCGCTGTTCTACCCCGGTGGCTGCTATGCCGTATACAACAGCCGTGATTATCTAATGAACTGGAATGGCAGAGGCGAGGCAAAGGTCAGGCTCCACCTTACAGAGATCGCACGGATGAATGCCGCCGTGGATGATGTGCAGTCGGGCATTCTTTTAGGTGTGGGATATGAGATCGCTGAAATAACCTTGCGTACCCTATGGAGATCCAAGCGAGCCGAAACAGAGTTTAACGTCATCTATGACCATCTTCACTTTGTCCCGATGAATGCGTTTGGAGTACGCCTTCTGAAAATACTGACTACCCCAGACTGGAATGAAACGCTGCTGGATCTCCTGTTCGATCCGGACGACAGATCCTATGGTAAAGGCGTTTTCGAGTATGACGCTCGTGAGAACGGCATTTACTTGCTTTCGTTTCTGGACAGCGACATCACCCGATTGAACCATTTTATCGACGGCGTAAAAGGAATCGAACGGGAAACAGCCGTTATCTGTTTCCCGGAACAAACCGCCTTTGTCCGGAATGTCGTTGGGCCGAAAGTCGGCATTAAGACGGTAACAATGGATATGGTAGAAGATGCCCTCTGCTTGGAAGGCGGTGATGCAGATGAATGAGAAACAGCGCAAGGCCGCAATTATAGTCGCCTCCATCCTCGGATGCGGGGCGCTTTTCTATCTTGGCGGTCTGCTGGGTCAGGTGTTTACCAACTATACTATCTGGATGGAGTCCGGCGGTATGTGGGGACAAACACAGATTGCTGCCCCAGACTGGAATCCGGCTGTGTGCCTTCTGAATGCCTTCAGTTGGAACGGCGTCAAAGCGATCTTCCTGATCGTGGCCGTCGGAGCCGGTATCGTGATCTATGTGAAGGTTCACGAGAAGTTCTCCCAAAACCAGTATGACGACCGGGGCTTCACCAAGAGCAAAGCCGGCACTTACGGTACCGCGGATTGGATGACAGAGAAGGAACTGAAATCAGTTCTGGAACTGTCCACCCCGGAAAAGGCTACTGGCATGATCCTCGGCGAGCGAAAAGGCCAGCTGGTATGTCTGCCAGAGAACACCCGCCTCAACCGTCACTGCGCCATCTTCGGCGCATCCGGCACCATGAAGTCCAGAGCGGTCATTCGCAATGCACTCTTTTCCATCATCCGCCGAGGCGAGTCCGCTCTGATTGCGGATCCGAAATCAGAGATGTACAGCAATACCTCCGAGCTATTCCGGAAAAACGGATACGAGGTCAAGGTGCTGAACTTAGTCGACCCTTTACATGGAGACTCGTGGAACTGCATGTCCGATCTGAACGGAAACACCATGATGGCTCAGGTTCTCACAAACGTCATTATCGGCAACACCAGCAACGGCAAAAGCGATCATTTCTGGGATAACGGCGAGGCGAATCTGCTGAAAGCACTGGTTCTCTACACCGATTTGGACAAGACGCTCCCGCCGGAGCGGAAGAATCTGGCCTACGTCTACCAGCTGCTGACCCACAATTCCGAGAAAACGCTGACCATCATGTTCGAGAAACTGCCGCCGAACCATCCGGCCCGGGCGCCTTTCAATCTGTTTTCCCAGTCCAGTGATACGGTCAAATCCGGTATCATTCTCGGTCTGGGTACCAGATTGCAGGTACTCCAGAACGAAGCCGTAAAGCAGCTCGTCTCTTTCTCCGACATTGACCTTACCGCACCGGGCAGTCACAAATGCGCCTACTACATCATTCTCAGCGATCAAGAAACATCCATGGCGTTCCTTTCCTCGCTTTTCTTTTCATTCCTGTTTATCAAGCTGACCCGCTTTGCCGATCTTTCCCCTGGAGGACGATGTCCTGTACCCGTGAATCTGATTCTGGACGAGTTCAACAACATCGGCCGGATCGGCGGCGCACCGGATGGTTCAGATTTCTGCCGATCTCTAAGCGTCATCCGTTCCCGGGATATTCGGGTCATGCTCGCTGTTCAGAGCCTTGGTCAGCTTCAGAACCGGTATCCCAACAATCTTTGGTCCGAAATCATCGGCAACTGCGATATCCAGCTTATGCTCGGCTGTACGGATGATGTCACTGCGGATTACATATCTGACCGCAGCGGCGAAATGTGCATCGTTGTGGATTCTACCATGACCGTGAAGAAAACCGTTGCCGTCACGCAGGTGATTCCCCAGTACCGGGAAACACAGGGTCAGGGAAAGCGCAAGCTTCTCACGCCTGATGAAGTTCTTCGACTTCCGCATGAGCAAATGCTGGTCATCATCCGCGGTCAGAATCTACTGCTGCTGAACAAGTTTGACTATACCCGCCATCCCATGTCCAAGGAAATGGTCCGGGCTTCCATCATGGATTACTGCCCGAGAACCAGTTATGCGCCCACACCCCAGACCGGTTCTGAAAATGAGCCGGACAAAAAGCCACAACGGGAGTCACGCGGCAGGAAACTCAGCCGCTCTGATACGCCACCCGTCGAGTTTTAATTTACCAAAAAGGAGGAAACCTTATGTCCACAACCGAAAACAGCCTACCGTCCGACGATGTGCCTGTAACCCCAAACAGTGAACCGCTCCAGACTGATCCTATTCTGAAAGTTCCGCCCCGGCATCAAGCATCCACTGGCGAGATTCCCGGAACTTCCGAAGGCAGCAACGCAGCTCCTCATTCCACCATATCTCCCCGGCAGGCAAGGCAACGGCGCAATGTTCCCATGCCCAATATGGAAGTTTTGGCGATTGATGATGCGCTCGGCATCCAGACTGAGATCGATAAGGCCAGAGATAAGTTTCTGGATCTGGTCGAGTCTCTGAAAACAGGGCGCTACCTCACCGATAAGATTCAGGGCGTTGAAAAGCACTCTGGCTTGGGGGAACCCCGCGCTGTGATTTTCCATGGCGATTACAAGGTCATCATTATGGCTTCCATGATCGTCGATCTGCCCAAGGATCTGCGCGGGCAGGATCCCAATGAGGTCTACCATTACCTGCTTACCAAGCGACTCGGATCTGAAATCGATTATGTTGTCAAGGGCATTGACCGCAATACCGGTCTGGCAGTCGGCAGCCGAAAGGACGCCATGGCTACAAAGCGCCGGCATTACTACCTGAATCAGACCCGCGATGGCACATACCGGATCTACGAAGGACTCTGCTGCGAAGCAAGGGTCATGTCCGTCATTCCATACGGCATCTTCGTGGATCTGTTTGGTATCGACGTTTACATTCCCTTGCGGGAGCTGAGCTATGTACGGCTTACCGATGCCATGGGTTACTATGAACCCGGCGGCCGGGTGCTGGTGAAAGTCACCCAACTCAATCGAGACGACCCGGATGACATCCGTGTAGCTGCTTCCGTAAAACAAGTTGCTGCCAATCCTGTGGATAAGGCTCTCGAAAAAATTGAGGTGAACAGCAACTATGCCGGTACCGTTACGCTGACAGACAGCACCGGTATCTTCGTGCGTCTGGATATGGGTGCCGAATGCAGATGCAGGTTCCCATATCGCGCAAGGCCGCCCAAGGGCGCCCGCGTAGTCGTGAAAATTGCAGGTGTCGATATGGAGCAGAAGACTGTTTGGGGAAATATCACCTATGTCACCATTCCCAAATAACTCTGAAAGAAGGTATCCTTATGACCCAATGCGAACTGCCGAAAGAGGAATTGGTTCGCCGAAAAGAGCTGTCTGATAATACCCGGAAAATGATTTACAGCTTGCTGGATGTTGCTGCCGAGGATGAAACCTCGCTCATGACTACTTACCGTAACTTTTACCTCCAGATCAGCTTCTCCGAGCTGCATCCGCTGATGGTTTTTTACCTTGCCCGGCCTCTGGACGCTGAGAAAGCCATGCTGGCAGATCGTTCCAACGAGATGAATCTGCGCAGCGTTCTGGGCAGCCATTCCGTCAACGAAAACTTCAGCTGCTATAACTATCGTGCAACCCACTGGCTCGATACTCAGATGACCAAAACCAGGTTTTTTGAAATTCTTGACCGGTGTGTCGACGAAGCTGTACGCGGGTATGCTCAACTCGCACACTGAGTGCTGTAGTTTCGATACTCCCCGCAATTTTCTGAGCAAATCATGCGAACAGGAGGAAACGTACATGTAAAACGAATTACGGCATTACTTGCTGCCGCCATACCGGTTTTGGCAGGCTGCCAGGATACGGATCCTGATGTCATAGGTCCCAACCAGTCATAGCCAGTATCCCAGACCGATTCTGAAATCGCCCAAAACGACCCTGTCTTCCGTGAAGAGGGTCCTGAATTCTCATCGTTTAGGCCCGTATCCCAGACTGATACTGAAGGGAAATTTCAGCTGACGTGCCGGCCCGACCAGGCAGCAATGAACAATTCCACTCTTGAGAAAATGCCTCAGTTTTTCGACTGGGGCATTTTCCTATTCCAATTGAAAGGATGACAACCACATGAAAACACCGTGTAAACGGTTGCTTTCGTTGCTGCTGGTATTTGTGCTGGTGCTGAGCCTTATCCCGTCGGTTTATGCAGCCGCCAATGATGAAACTACCTCCACAGAACCGGAAGCCACGGAAACAACTGTATCCACCGAATTCCCCACGACCACACCCCCTCAGTTAGATCCTTCTGAAGAAACAGGAGATAGCTCCGAAGGCGCACCTGATTCCCAGCCCGACAATGAATACGGGATTGCGACAACAGCCAGCACATCTGCAGGCATCCTGCTGTTTGACTATGCCGACCATGGCAACTACACGACTGTGCTGAACAGTCAGCTCTCGGTTACTTATAAGCCCAACGGAACCGGTTCCGCGAAAACGGCATACATCAAAAATCTGGGCTGGCATTTCGCCCGGTACAATAACGTTGCCCACGCAGACGATCCGCTGTACTGTATTGAGCCCTACAAAAACTACGCCGCAAGCACATCCGGCAACTCTGTCGACCAGGACGTCACGCTTACCGGCAGCGGCAGCACCGCCGGTGCAACCGCATGGTATTCCCTGCCGGAAGCAAGGCGAAAAGCTATTGGCCTGATTTTGCTTTACAGCGACGAAATGTGGGATCATTCCATCAGTGTCACCACGACGTACAAAGACGACAACCCCAATGTCCCGCTTAGAATCGCAACGCAATTCCTCATTTACGAAATTGTGTGCGGTCTCCGGGATCCGGAAACATTCGTTCTGAATTCTGCCAACGAAAGCGGAACTGCAGGCAACATTTTCTACAACGCCGGTGCTGCCTCCGCATCTTACTTTGCCCCGAACTACAACACTCTGGTCAGCTACGTTCAGGCTGCCCTGAAGATTCCGAGCTTTACCTCCAGCTCCAGCAGCTCTGCACCCACCATTGCGCTGACCGGAGACGAAACCAGTGTCTACGACTCCAATGGAGTTCTGTCCGGGTTCAGCTTCACGAACGGCAATGGCGCAGAGTTCCGCAAATCCGGCAACACACTTTATATCTCCCAGACTGGCACCATCTCCGAATCTACTGTCTTCAAAGCGACGAAGACGATTCCTTCTGCTGAAAACTCCTCCTATTCTCTTTGGTATATGTCCGGCTCCTCTTACCAGACAACAATCAACCTGTACCATCCTGAGTCCGGTACGCTGAATGCCTATTTCAAATTAAAAGGGCAGGCGATTGGCAATCTGAGCCTGACGAAAACCACGAAAGATGGTAAGAACTTATCCGGATGGAAGTTTGGGATCTATTCCAACTCTGCCTGCACCAGCCTCGTTTCCGGCCCTCACACGACAGATTCCAGCGGCAGGATCTCCGTTACCGGCCTTACCGCAGGCACCTATTACGTCAAAGAATTGGGGCATACCAATTCCGGTATTGAGAGCCTGTACGTATGCTCCAGCACCAATCCCCAGAAGGTTACTATTGTCAACGGCAGCACGGCATCGGTCAGTTTCGTGAACAAGATCAATACCGGCAGACTGGCTCTGACGAAAAAAACGGATGACGGGTCGAATCTTTCCGGCTGGCGATTCGGCATTTATTCCGATTCCGGCTGCACGACTCTGGTATCCGGCCCTCATACAACGGATGCCAACGGAACCATTTCGGTCGATGGCATCACCCCGGGTACCTACTATGTGAAAGAAATCGGCCACACGGATTCCTCTGTAAACGAGCAGTATGTGTGTTCCGGCACCAATCCGCAGAAAGTAACCATCGCCGGGGGTGCAGCAGCCTCTGTTACCTTCATCAATAAGATCAAAACCGGAAACTTCAGTCTGACCAAAACAACCAGCGACGGGCTGAATCTAGCAGGCTGGGAATTTGGAATCTACTCCGACTCCGGTTGCACCACATTGGTGTCCGGTCCCCATACAACGGATTCCAAGGGTGCCATATCCGTTACCGGTCTGGAGATCGGCACCTACTATGTCAAGGAGCTTGGACACCGTGACGATGATATTGAGGCAATGTACAGCTGTGCAAGCGACAACCCCCAAAAGGTGACGATCACCTACGGTACCACCGCCTCTGTCAGCTTTCACAACTCTCTGGGACCCGGTTCCGTCAAACTGATCAAGCAAACCAATACGGGAGAGAACCTCTCCGGCTGGCAAATCGGGATCTATACGGATGTTGCCTGCACCAAGCCCATTGAAGGCTCTCCCTTTACAACAGGCAAAGACGGCACCATCGTGATTGAAGGCCTATCCCCGCAGAAGCTGTACGCAAAGGAAATTGCGGTGGATGATCCCTACTGGGTCTGCGATTCTTCTGTCAAGGCCATCACTGTCAAAGCGAATGCGACGGTATCTGTTACCTTCAGCAATACCCACAATGGCGATCTTCGCGTAAAAAAGAATGCCATTGACGGAAGCCCTGAAGGGTGGAATTTCCAGATTTTGGATGCCGACCGGGAGCTGGTAGAAACCATTACGACCGGCGAGGACGGCTATGCAGCATCCGGTAAGCTCGAACCCGGCACATACTACGTCGTTGAGATTCACGACAGAGATGAAACATACTGGACTTACGATGCTGTTGTCGAAAAGCAGGTTACAGTTACTGCCGGTACACAAGCTGAGGCCGAATATACCAACGAACACTTTGGTATTCTGGTTTTCTGTAAGACGACGAACACTGGCAATCAGCTTGAAGGCTGGACCTTCCGCGTTCAGGATTCAGATGGGAATGTCGTGGGCGACTACACCACCGACGAAACGGGATATGCCAGCACCGGCAAACTCAAGCCCGGCAGCTACACCGTTTTAGAGCTTTCCAATGGCGACGACTACTGGAACTGCGAGCTGGGATACCACTCCGTTACGATCATCGCAGGCAAGGCCACAGAAGATGCTTGGCATAACCGTGAGCAGGGATTGGGCTGGTTCCATAAGTCTACCAATACCGGCGAGTCCCTTGAGGGCTGGGAGATCACCATTTACTCCGATAAAGAATGTACCCAAAAGGTGACTACCGTTACCACAAATGCTGACGGCAAGGTCGGTATATACCTTGACCCCGGCATCTATTATGCCAGAGAAACCGGAGACACCGAAGGCCGCTTTGAAAATGAATATTGGCTTGTGGATGAGTCCATTAAGGAGTTTGAAATTCTGCCCCACAAAGATATGGATATCACCTTTGTCAACACCCAGTACGGCAAAATCAAAGTCATAAAGTCCATGCCCTCCAGCGGCTCTCTTGAGGGATGGACCTTCATCGTCAGAGACATCAACGGTGACGAAATAAAAGGCTCGCCCTTCGTCACGGACGCATCCGGTCTCATTGTCAGTGAGAACCTCTATCCCGGTACTTATACCGTTGAGGAGGTAATCCCCGATGACAGCCCTTACATCTGCGTTTCGGAAAATCCCCAATCCGTCACTGTCGTCCAAGGGGAGACTGCTGAGGTACGCTTCACAAATTCTCTCCGCTCCGGCAAGATCGCAATTCGGAAGGTCGATACCACAGGTGAGCCTCTGGCTGGCGCTGAGTTCCTGCTGGAATGGTCCGTGGACGGTACCTCTTGGCTGCCCGTTGTTTATTCCAACTCCGGTTATGCGAAAGAAGGCACCTGCTCCAGTGAGGGCCTCACGGATGGCCGCCTCATCTCGGATAAAACCGGTCTGGTAGAATTCACCGGGCTGCATCCGGAACGCCTTTACCGTCTGACCGAAACTGCCGCGCCCGATGGTTTCCAGCTGCTTGCGGATATCGCCTATGAAGGCGGGCTGCCTGACGATAAGGAGTACACCGTTGATTTGACTGTCGTAAATGTACGTACCTATGAACTTCCCGAAACCGGCTCCAAGTCACTGGTTCTCATGCCCGTCGCATTGATTCTGGCCTGCGGCCTGTGTGGTGCGATTCTGCTCGTAATCAAGCGTAAGAAGCAGTAACAGGAAAAATGAATATGCATTTTTTCTACTGGTGCCGAGGTCCCCCCGGCGCCTTTTCTTTTTCCAAAATGGATGCCAACCAACAAACTACTTTTTCAACACTGAAAGACTAACTATTAAAAGTCAAGTCTAAATTTCAGAACGATGCAGAAAAAGTTACTACCGCAAAACGGCATGACAAGTAGAGCGTCGCTGGCGGCGCTCTGAGAAAAGATTGTTGTGGTCGTTATGCTGTTGGCCTGTATGGCTGCCCGGACTTCTCCATGGCATAAATCAGGCGCACGAGTTTCTTGGCAGCATGAGAGATGGCTACATTGTAATGTTTGCCCTCAGCCCTTTTCTTGGCTAGGTATGCGGCAAATGTAGGGTCCCACATGCAGACATATTTGGTTGCATTGAATATGGCATATCGTAGGTATCTTGAACCTCGTTTCTCCATATGAGAGTAGCTGCTCGTGAGTAGTCCCGACTGGTAGGTTGACGGTGACATGCCGGCATAAGCCAGAATCTTATCAGCAGAATCGAAGTTATGGAAGTCACCAATTTCTGCCAGGATCATAGCACCCATGCGAGTGCCGATACCTGGAATTGTAGCAATAGGAGAATGGACTTCGTCCATTATAGAATTGATTTCGCGTTCAACTTCTTCAATCTCTGCATCCAGTTCACGGATAAGCTGGATGGTATGTTTCAGTTCCAGTGATTTGGCAGGCATTCTGGAGCCAATGGAGTTTCTGGCAGCATCGCGAATCTCAACAGCTTTTTCACGGCCGTAGCGCCCCTTGGAAGCATCTGAGAGTACAGTTTTCAAGTGTGTCAGATGAGCTGCCGCAATCTGGTGTGCCCCCGGAAGCTCGATAAGGAGTTCGTAAACAGAGGCTATATGGAGCGAAGGGACCAACTTTTCCAGTTCGGGAAACAGAATCGTGACTAAGCGAGAAACAGACTGCTTCAGCTTGCCCCGCTCACGAACTTTGTCAAATCTGTATCTTGTTAGTGACTTTAGTTCCTCGTTGTGATATGATGTGTCTGTGTAGGACTTGAGGTCCACATCAGACATTAGCATAGTCGCAATGGTTCGCGCATCGATCCGGTCAGTCTTGGTTTTGCGAAGGCTCAGACTTTTCCGGTACAGGTTGGTGTGCAATGGGTTTATGACATAGGTTGGCAGGCCGTGGTCAAGAAGAAACCCAAGAATGTTGTAGCTGTAATGTCCGGTAGCCTCAAGCCCTACCTTTATTTTGTCCTCCGGGCGGGTGCAGCGGCGAATGGTTTGCAGCAGTGTGTCAAAGCCTTCCGCGTTGTTGGGGATGGTGAAGACATCTGCCAGGACTTCACCTTCCGAGCTGAGGATGAAGCAGTCGTGCTTGTCCTTGGCGACGTCAATTCCAACACAAATCATAATAAATACTCCGGTAAGTTTATTCTGATGCTGGTTCCACAGGACACTTTACTCTTGTAACCTTGTTCCACATAAACCGTCTGGCGGTATCTAACTGATTAACAATACTGTAAAGGGCTGTGGTTGGAGCCTTTCGAGAACCGTCTTGCGGTAGGATGAATTTACCGATCCACAGCATCCTCTACAGTGTAGCACATGTCCTTGGAGAGGGACACTAATAACTACTACTCTATAATACAAGGATGTATTAACCATTATGAAGTCTGTCAAAAAGATTCTGGCCATGTGCCTTGCGATCATGACGATCGTTTCCTGTGTCCCCGCCGCCCATGCTGCTGATGTCCCCAATACAGCCATTGACCCCGATGCCAAGGGCAGCCTTACTCTGTATAAATACGACCTTACAAACGCGGAAAAGGATGGCGTGTGGGATTCCTCCTACGTTTCCACCGGCGTATACGACGAGAACGTCAACAAAACTCTGGGCGAGTCCAAACGTGCCGGCGATAGTGATAACAGCTCTGATCTTGGCAATGGCGAGGTCAGCTACGGCTATGCCGTGAAGGGCGTTGAGTTCACATACCTGCGCGTCGGCGACATTATTCAGTACACCGGGTCCGCCAACGATGGAGCTGCCGATAACCATATTGAAATTCTGTATGGCATCGACAAGGCTGTCGGCGCAGATCTGCTGACTGCTTTGGGGCTGGAAGATGGCGCTGATCGTTATACCGATGCTGACCATCTGGATAACGCAAAATACTACTATCAGAGCGACGTCCTGATTGACGCTCTGGCACAGGCTTTGCAAAACAATTCCACCACCGTTAAGAACGCACTGGAAACCTATGTCGTCAATAATGGCGGTACCGCAATGCCCCTGACCGATGCCTACGGTAAGTCTCAGGCCAACAATCTGGATCTGGGTCTTTATATCATTGCCGAGACCAAGTGTCCTGAAATGGTCACTTCCACCTGCGCTCCCTTCTTCCTCAGCATTCCAATGAGTCCCGTTTCCGGTACCAATGCCATCGATGGCGGTACCCGTTGGCTCTACGATGTGACCATTTATCCGAAAAACCTGACCGGCATTCCTACCCTTACCAAAAGTCTGCGGGAAAATGTGACCGACACCGGCAAACACAAGGGTACCACCAACGACATCACCGATGGCTACGCCAGCACCGGAACCGCTTCTGACGGCGACGTCATCGACTACCAGATTCTCTCCACGCTCGCGTCCATTACCAGCAAGAGCACCTACTACAGCGAGCTGGCGTTTATTGATACGTTGTCTCCCGGTCTGAGCTATAATAAGGACGATATTCTCATTGAGTTCTTCTCCGACGCCGCCTGCACCAATCTGTTGGATAGCTGGGATGAGTCTAAGGGCTTCTTCAAGGTGACCTATTCCAGCACCTCCAAGAATGAGTCTGTTATGACCATTGAAATGAC
>DJNI01000018.1:580-6158 GCA_002436765.1 Clostridiales bacterium UBA6468 | reverse complement strand
AACAGCTTGCATATGTTACCACGGCACTTCCCCTTTGTCAACCCTTAATTCGACATTTTTCCGAAAAAATTTGGAAGCCTCCCAAGAGGCTTCCAAATATGTGTATTTTCTTATTCCGCATCATCGATCAGGCCGTAGCCCCCGTCGTTTCTGCGGTACACCACAGCAAAGCTTCCGCCGTTGTCCTCGTCGCGGAACGCGAAGAAATTGTGCTCCAGCAGGTTCATCTGCATGACCGCTTCCTCCCGGGTCATGGGCTTGAAATAGAAGCTCTTGACCCTCTTCAGGCTGAGGTCATCCTCCTCCGGCTCCGGAACGAAGCTGGTTTCCTCCTGCACCGTGCGGGTGAAGGCATCCTGACGCAGTCGGCGGGCAAGCCTGGTTTTGTTCTTGCGGATTTGCCCCTCGATGGTGGCCACAGCGGCGTCGATGGACGCAAACATATCCGAAGTGCTTTCACTTGCCCGGAACCAGGTTCCCGCACCGTGGACGGTAAGTTCCACCTTGTTCCGGTTCTTTTCTACAGAAAAGACGATGAGTGCTTCCGCATCCTCCTCAAAAAACCGCGCCAGCTTCATGACCTTTTTCTCGGCATAAGCGTGGACATTACCGGGAAGTCTAACTTTTTTCTCACTGTACTGGAATTTCATATGCGGCAGCTCCTTTCGTTTCACCGATTCTTCGGTGTAAAATTACTATACCACATTTTCCTCATTCCGACAAGGGGGGCGAACTTAATCATCTGCCTCGTCTTCGTCGTCCAGCAGCTCCGCCATGGTCAGATTATAGACTGCTTCCGCTTTCTTCTCTAAAAGCTTCCCCAGCCGCACCGCCTGACGCTGGTTCGGCGCCAGCAGCTCCAGGGTCATGAGATTGCCCATCTCGTCATCCAGCGCCATGACCACGGAATAATCCCCACCCTCCCGGGGAATGATCTTGGTCTTTACGAAGCTGGAACGACGGATCTGGCGGTTGAACCGGTTGACGGCGTTGTCCGCACGGCATTTGACCGTGTAGGCAATGGAATCCTCCGTCAGAGAGCCGTCCGCCTTGCCCTTGTCTGTGATCTCGTAGCAATCGTTCTCCACCTGCTTCAGATGGCCGGACTTCACCATTTCAGGAATCGCGGTGCAGACGTCGAAATAGCTCAGGCAGTCGTCCTGATAGCACAGCTCGTAGATCTGCTGCATATTCACGGGATAGTTGACCCTGGCCATCACGAACAGGATCAGCACCTTCACGTCCATCATATCATGGATAAATCCAAGTCTCTGCATACGCTTCACCCCTTTTTCTTTCATTATACAGAAAAGTTGTGAAAAATCAAGCACCAGCAGAGAACGCCCTGCATATTCTGGCAGGAAGGAGTGATGCCGATGGAAGGCAAACGGCTATACTGCGCCGGCGGCACGGCGGCCGCCCGCTATGCCGGAGAATATCTCAGGAATTTTTACGTGGATCTGGCCGAGCGCCCCGGCGCTGATGTGGGCGCGGTACTGCTGGACGTTCCCAGCTTCGCAGCCGACGGAACGCTTCGCATGGGTGGAAGCGTGGAAAATCTGCTGGCGCAGCTTCCGGCGGACGTGACGGTCTGCGGCGGGAATCTTGACCACCCGGCGCTGGACAGCTACCGGTGTATCGATTTTTTGAAGGACGCCCAATATCAGGCGGAAAACGCCTACATAACCGCCGAATGCGCCGTGGAGATCGCCCTGTCCTACCTGCCCAGGACATTGCGGTGGTGTCCCGTTCTGGTGATTGGCTGGGGACGCATTGGGAAATGTCTCGGCCAGATCCTCCACGCCCTGGGAGCTGACCTGACCGTCGCAGCGCGGAAGGACGCCGACCGCGCCATATGCCGGGGGCTGGGTTACGCCGCCGTGGATACCGCCCGGATGGCGGAAAATTTGGGCAAGTACCGTCTGATTCTCAACACTGCGCCGGAAAAACTGCTTTCTAAGGACCAGCTTGCCCAGTGCCACCCCGACTGCGTGAAAATCGACCTTGCGTCCAGAACCGGCATGGAGGACGATTCCGTCATCGTGGCGCGGGGGTTGCCGGGCGTCCACATGCCGGAAAACTCCGGCCGTCTGATCGCGGAAACCTATATTCGTCTGTGCAGGGAGGAATCGCAATGAAAATCGGATTTGCCGTATGCGGCTCGTTCTGTACTTATTCCAAGATGTTCCCCGTCATGGAGCAGCTCAGCCGGGAGCACCACGTCACGCCCATTTTCTCCGACGCCGCCTACAGCGTTGACAGCCGCTTCGGGACGGCGCGGGAGCATATCGCCATGGCGGATGAAATCTGCGGCACGCCGCCGCTGCACACCATTGCTCAGGTGGAGCCGGTGGGGCCGAAAAAGCTGTTCGACATTCTTATCATCGCCCCCTGCACCGGAAACACGCTGGCAAAACTCGCCCATTCCATCGCCGACACCCCGGTGACCATGGCGGCGAAAAGCCATCTGCGCAACGGCCGCCCGGTTCTCGTCGCCGTATCCAGCAACGACGCGCTGGCGGGCGCGGCGGAAAATATTGGAAAATTGCTCGCCCGGAAGCACTACTATTTCGTCCCCTTCGGTCAGGACGACGCTGTGAAGAAGCCCACCAGCATGGTCGCGGACTTTACGAAAATCCCCCAGGCCATGGCGGAAGCATTGGAAGGAAAGCAGATTCAGCCGGTTCTTTTATAGTTCGCTCTATTGTCAGGTTGGCGCATAAGCACAGGAAACCCCCGGTTCTGACGAACCGGGGGCTTACATATATTATAGACTTTCAACCTCGTTCAGCCAGAGTCTCGCGCTGGCGTCGCTGGGCATCCGCCAGTCCCCTCTGGGGCTTAGGGTGACGGAGCCGACCTTCACGCCGTCAGGCAGGCAGCTGCGCTTGAACTGCTGGGTGAAGAACCGGCGATAGAAGGTTTTCAGCCACTTTTTGATGACTTCCGGTTCAAAATCCCCCGCGAACGCCCGGCAGGCCAGGGTGTAGATTTTCGTGGGGCTGAAGCCGAAGCGGAGGACATAGTAGAGGAAAAAGTCATGCAGCGCGTAGGGGCCGACCAGATCCTCGGTGTGCTGGGCGATCTTCCCCTCGGCGTCCGGGGGCAGCAGTTCCGGGCTGATGGGGGTGTCCAGAATGTCCTGAAGCACCGTCCGAGAGAGAGCGAAGGCGGGCATTTCCGAAATCGCGTCGATCATCCAGCGGATCAGGGTCTTTGGGATGGAAGCGTTCACGCCGTACATGCTCATGTGGTCGCCGTTGTAGGTACACCAGCCCAGAGCAAGCTCACTCAAGTCCCCGGTGCCAACCACAATGCCGCCGACGACACTGGCATAGTCCATGAGGATCTGCGTCCGTTCTCTGGCCTGAGAATTCTCGTAGGTACCGTTGTGGACGCCGGGGTCGTGGCCGATATCGGAAAAGTGGAGGTTCACCGCGTCTTTGATGTTGATCTCCTTGCAGGATATCCCCAGGGTGCGCATCAGCTCCCAGGAATTGTTGTACGTCCGGTCGGAGGTGCCGAAGCAGGGCATGGTCACGCCGCAGACATCCGACGCAGGCCGCCCCAGCTGACGCATGGCCTCCACGGACACCAGCAGCGCCAGTGTGGAGTCCAGTCCCCCGGAAATACCGATGACCGCTTTCGCGTCGCCCAGAATGGCCAGCCGCTGCTTCAGCCCCGCCACCTGCATGTGGAAAATTTCCATGCACCGCTGGACGCGGTTCTGCTTCCCCGTGGGGACGAAGGGCAGCTTGGAAAGCGGGTAGCGCGTGCCGTTGCCGCGAAGCTCCGGGGCGTGGGTGTCGATCAGGACGGCGGGATGCCCCGGGTTCTGCCGGGCGGCGTCCTTGAAGCCCTTGTTTTTCATCCGGTCGGCGCGAACGCGGCCAAGGTCGCAGTCGCGCACCAGCATGTAATCCGACGCAATGGGTTCTTCCGTTTCCCCGAGGAGTCTTCCGTCCTCCCCGATCAGGCTCTGCCCGGAGAAAATCAAATCCTGGGTTGACTCCGTGGAACCGGCGGAACAGTAGGCATAGACGCAGTTCAGCGCGGCGGACTGGTGCTGCACCAGCCCCCGGCGGTAGGCGCGTTTGCCGATGGTCTCATTGGAGGCGGAGAGGTTCAGAATCACTTCCGCGCCGTTCAGCGCCAGAAACGTGGACGGCGGCAGGGGCGTCCACATATCCTCGCAGATTTCCACGCCCAGCAGCGCACCCCCGCCAATGCGGAAAATCGCTCTGGGGAGAACGGGAACAGGCTCGCCCAAAAGCTCCGCCATGTCCTCCGTCACTTCCGCGCCGGAGGAGAACCAGCGCTTTTCGTAAAATTCATTATAATTGGGGATATAGGTTTTCGGCACCAGGGCGTGAATCTTTCCCCTGGAAATGACGGCGGCGCAGTTATACAGCCGCATTCCTGTCCGGACGGGCAGTCCAACCACCGCCGTCATATTGGGATAATTCTTCGTACAGCCGGCAATTCTCCGGATTCCGTCCTGAACGCCCGTCCAGAGGGCGTCCTGAAAGAACAAGTCCTGACAGGTATACCCGGTAAGCGCCAGCTCCGGGAACAGGACGAGATCCGCCTGCTGCGCGTCGGCTTTTCCGATATAGGCGCAGATGTCCTCCGCATTTTTCGCCGTGTCCCCCACCCTGACCGCCGGTACGGCGCAGGCGATTCTGATAAAATCCAGCATAGGAATTCCCTCCAAGCTCTTTTCTGACGGTATCATACCATATTCTTCCCGATTTGCCAAGAGAATATAAAATATACAGGGAAGGGCTTTTGCCCTTCCCTGCACGTTTGAAATAATATCAGATTCCGGCAAGCTCACGCAGCTTGTCCGCCAGATCTGTCTGCTCCCACGGGCGGCTCTCGATGCCGAAGTGGCCGTGGGCGGCGGTGTCCGCGTAGATGGGACGGCGCAGGTCAAGCTTGCGGATGATTCCGGCGGGGGTCATGTCGCAGGTTTCCCGCAGAAGCTCCGTCATTTTCTCGTCGGAGATTTTGCCGGTGCCGTAGCTGTCCACCCGAAGGGACACCGGCTGGGCAACGCCGATGGCGTAGGCCAGCTGCACCTGCACCTTGGTTGCAAGACCGGCAGCGACCAGATTTTTCGCCATGTATCGCGCCATATACGCCGCACTGCGGTCAACCTTGGTGGGATCCTTGCCGGAGAACGCGCCGCCGCCGTGGGAGAAATAGCCGCCGTAGGTGTCCACGATGATCTTCCGGCCGGTGAGGCCGCTGTCCGCCGCGGGACCGCCCTTGACGAAGCGGCCGGTGGGGTTCACGTGGATATGGGCGACGTTCTCAATGTGGAAGCCGTAACGCTCCAGAACCGGGGCGATCACGTTCTCCCGGACGAATTTCCTCAGCGTCTCGATGGCAAAATCCGCGCTGTGCATGATGGAGACGACCACGGTGTCGATTCCCACCACATTGCCCTGCTCGTCAAATTCCACCGTGACCTGGGTCTTTCCGTCGGGACGGAGCAAGTCCGTCTCATGGACGCACTGGGTCAGGCGGCTGCACAGGGCGCGGCTGAGGGCAGCGGGCAGGGGCATCAGCTCCG
>DJNI01000018.1:0-536 GCA_002436765.1 Clostridiales bacterium UBA6468 | reverse complement strand
ACATCATGCCCTGATCCCCCGCGCCGCCGACCTCGTCGTTGGTTCCCAGGGCAATATCGGCGGACTGGGTGTGGATGCGGCACTGAATCTCCACCGTGTCGGCGTCAAAGCCGTCGCCGGGGTAGACATAGCCGATCTTCCGGATGGCCTCCCGGGCAACGGCGGCGTAGTCAACGTTCGCTTTCGTGGTGATCTCGCCGCAGATGATGCAGAAATTCGTGGTGACCATGGTCTCGCAGGCCACGCGGGAATGGGGGTCCTGGGCAAGGCAGGCGTCCAGAATGGCGTCGGAGATGGAGTCCGCCACCTTGTCGGGGTGGCCGTTGGTAACACATTCAGAGGTAAAAAGTCTTTTTTCCATTTTGTTTTTCCTTTCTGTCTGTGGAAGCTCTGGATAAATCGACGAGAGCTGACAGCGAGGGACTTTTCACCAGATGAAGGTATTAAAAGCGGAGGAATGCTTTGTGTATTTCCCGCTTTTAATGCCGCACAGCTGGGGAAAAAGATCCGCTGCTCAGCCGAAGACGATTTATTCA
>DJNI01000016.1:27039-37066 GCA_002436765.1 Clostridiales bacterium UBA6468 | reverse complement strand
GTATGCCGCATCCGTAAGCCGACTTACGTCGGCAACGGCTGTGCTATATTTCCCGTTTTTGGAACTGCGGAAGCGGGGCGAAAAGACGGCTGAAGCTCGCAGACGCTTTTTGTGCGGTGTTGTTCTTGCTGTATTTTACCATAATCACGATATTTTTTCGAGCCGTGGTCTGAGATTGCGGGACCATTATACTCGACACGCTCAAAAAAGGCGGCAACATCACATTGCTGACCCTGGAAAAGATATGCTCCATTCTTGACTGCACACCCAATGACGTTGTGCAGTTCACAAAATAATGCCATAGCGCCGCCTTGCACCACAAGGCGACGTTTTTCTCGTTTTCGTGTCCGAAACTGCCTATCCTTTGCGTCTTATAGAGTAGAAAGGCCTTTCACAGAAGCGGGACGCCCAAGGAGGAACAACATGAATGATGAACAGATTCTGGACTTGTATTTTGCCAGAGATGAACAGGCGGTGGCGGAGACCGACCGGAAATATGGCGGCTATTGCTTCACCCTCGCCAATTCCATCCTGCACAGCGATCAGGACGCGGAGGAAACCGTGAGCGATACATATTTAAGAGCATGGAACACCATTCCGCCCAAGCGTCCGGGCATCTTCAAAATGTTCCTCGCCAAAATCACCCGGAACCTCGCCTTTTCCCGCTGGCGGAGCATGAACGCCGAGAAGCGGGGCGGCGGGGAGATGACGCTGGTGCTGGAAGAGCTGGACGATTGCATTGCCGCGCCCGGCTGCGTGGGGGACGGCATGGATGCCAAGGAGCTGGCCAAGACCATCCGGGCGTTCCTGAACACCCTCCCGGCGCGGGAGCAGGATATTTTCCTGCGGCGGTATTTCTTCGTGGAGGAAAGCGGCGTGATCGCCCAGCGGTACGGCATGAAGCCCGCTACGGTGCTGCGCACCCTTTCCCGCACCAGAGGGAAGCTCAAAAATTATCTGACACAGGAGGGCTATACGGTATGAAAGCGGAAGAACTGTTTCTCGCTATCGGCGAGGTGGAATCCAGCCGCCTGACGCGCAGTGAGCTGACGGCGGCAAGTCCCTCCGGTCAAAGGGAACAGGAGGAACCCAAAATGAAGAAAAGAAATGTTTCCCGGATCCTTCGGAATCTGCTGGTGGCGGCGCTGATCGTAAGTCTGCTGGCGGTGACAGCCTATGCGGTGGCGGGCTTTGTGATCTTCGACAGCCCCCAGGACATGATATCCGGCCTATTCGGCGACAAAACGGGCTACGACCACAAGGACGTGACGCATTTTACCGACCCGGAAAAGCCCGGTGAGGTTTACGACATCCCGGCCTATGACCGGGTGCCGGTGGACGAAAGCGTGGCGGCGTCCGAGGCGGTGCCGCTGGTCAGTCCCGTGGGACAGACCATTTCCTGGCAGGGCTACACCCTGACGGTGGACGCCAATATGTACGATCAGGTGACCAAATGCGGCGTGTTGACGTACACCTTGGAGAATCCCGACGGAATTGCCGACTATGTATTGCAGGAGAACGGCGAAATCATTTTCCAGGAGGGGGAAATTCTGGACATCAATCAGTACGGCTACAGCTACATCATTCCCGATCAGTCCACGGACGCCAAGCTGACGGCGGCGTTTTACTACCAGCTGGACAACCCGGAAAGCACCGACCTAGTGCTGAGCTTCACCCAGTGGGCGGCGATTCGCCTGTCGGATTATAAAGAACTGCTGAAACAGACCAAGGAGCAGGTCAAGCAGGAGTTCAGCGAGGACGAAGTGATAGAGCATCTGAAACAGGCGCTGGGCGACGAATACGAGGAATTGGCGTCTGCGGTTTCCCGCGAGGAGATCGTGGATACCGGATATGACGGCCTGGTGTACGAGCGGATAAAGGGGCGGTTTGACTGCCCGGAGAAGATCACGATCCCCGAAAAAGCGTTGGGAGAGATGAGCAATCTGACCCTGGCGGACGGGAATATCAAGGTTTCGCCCATTGCCATCTGCGTGGATACCAGAGAGATGCAGGGCTATCCCGACGAAATTATTGAACGGGTGAAGATCTGCTTCAAGGACGGTACGGAGTACGTGGTTCGGGACAAAAATGTTGCCAACTACATGTTTGCGGTGGGATATACCAACAGGGATATCACCCTGATGTTCAACCGGATGATCGACGTGAACGAGATCGCGTCCATCGTTCTGGACGGCGATGTGGAGTTCCAAGTGTCGTAAATAACGGTATGCCCCCTCCCGGATGGGAGGGGGCATTGCTGTGTGAATCATTTTAGAAATTGGGGAATGCCGTGCAGCTCCTGATATAAGCCGACGGCGCGGGTGACGCCCAGCGCTTCGCCTTCGGTCAGCAGGGCGTCTAAGTCCTCCGGGGTGCGGAACAGGGTGAAGCGTGCGCTGTCTGCGTCCGTGTGGATTTGATAGTGGCAGTGCAGCTTTTCGTCCCGGTGTCCGCTTGAAAGCTGCGCCGCCGGGGGCAGGGGAGACGTGGTGGCACCCGCGGGGGTCAGAGTGATGATCTCGCCGTCCAGCGCCAATTCCAGCCAGATTTCCCGCCCCTGCCATGGGGCAAGATAATCGGCAAGGCTGACATCCGGCGGAACGGGCGGCAGAAAAACCGGACAGCTCAGCGTCCGCCCGTACAGCGCGGACACGCCAACGGGGCAGGGGAGGGCTTCGGAAAGCCGCTCCGCCAAGATACCTGCTTCTTCATACCCCGGCCGCTGAAAATCCAGCAGAACGCCGCTGCATACCATTTCTTCCAACCGGGGGCGCAGCTGGGCGGCGATGGCTTCGGCGTCATGCCCATGGATGGGGGTGATGTCGTCCAGAATCACCATGGAGCCGGGAGGCAATATCTTCGGCAGATTGGAAAGCCCCGTGGAATAGGGGGAAAAATGACAGGCCATCCAGGCAGTTTTCGGCGGAAGCGTCTCTGTTCCCCGGATTTCCGCCGCCGTCATGGCAAGAAACGGACGAATCGCCATGGACAAATCCTCCTTTCCGTGCTATAATAGGAAGCAGACCACTCTACGATCACTATACGAACCACGGGAGGACATTATGCCCTTTTCTCTGTTGCCCAAAATCATCGCAAACCGCCTCACCGACATAACGCCGGAGCTGCTCCACGCCCGGGACATCCGGCTGCTGATGCTGGATTTTGACAATACCATCGTGCCCTACACCACCGACGTTCCCACGGCGGAGATGACGGCGTGGCTTGACCGGATGAAGCAGACGGACATCACCGTGAGCATCGTCTCCAACAGTCACAAAGACCGGGTACCCCTTTTCTGCCGGGAGCACGGCTTAGATTGCATCACCCACGCGAAGAAGCCCTTTTCCAAGGGAATCCGGGAGTGTCTGGAAAAGTATGACATTCCCGCGAAAAACGCCGCGCTGGTGGGCGATCAGATTTACACCGATACCCTGGGCGCCAACTGCGCCGGCGTGACCTCCATTCTGGTCAGCGCCATCAACAATCACAATTTCTGGCTGAAGGCACGCCACGTGCTGGAACTGCCATTTATTTTACCTGCAAAGAAAAGGAGAATTTGACCATGAAAAATCTTGACAAGTATCTGACCCTGCTGGACGGGGAAGTGGACGGCCTGCTGCTGACCTCCCGCTACAGCCGCCATTACGGTGCGGAATTCGACATCGCCGAGGGCGTCGCCATCGTTACAAAGAAGGGCTGCCGCTACTTCACCGACAGCCGCTACATTGAATCCGCCGAGAAGAACCTGAAGGGCTTCGAGGTTCTGGAGGTGAACCGGGAGGTCGGCTACATCCAGCGCCTGAACACGGCCATTGCCGACTTCGGCGTGACCGCCCTGGGCTACGAGGAGCATTACCTCACCGCTGAGGAATATTTCAATTACGCGGAAAAGCTGAACGCCAGGCTGGTGCCCTTCCACAAGCCCATCTACGCCTTCCGCGCCACCAAGGAAGCCTGGGAGCTGGAGCTGATGCGCAAGGCGCAGGCCATCACCGACAGAGCCTTTGCCGAGGTCATCACCCGCATCCAGCCCGGCATGACCGAGCTGGAGCTTCAGGCGGAGCTGATCTACTGCATGTACAAGAACGGCGGCACCGGTCTGGCCTTTGACCCCATCGTGGTATCCGGCCCCAACACCAGCCTGCCCCACGGCGTCGCCGGAGAGCGGGTCATTCAGAAGGGCGACTTTATCACCATGGATTTCGGTGCGTCCTACATGGGCTACTGCTCCGACATGACCCGTACCGTGGCCGTGGGCTATGCCACCGACGAGATGAAGCATGTGTACGACACCGTCCTTAAGGCGCAGCTGACCGCCATCGCCGCCACAAAGGCCGGCGTCCCCGGCAAGGATATTGACGGCACCGCCCGGAAGGTCATTGCCGACGCCGGTTACGGCGCGTACTTCGGCCACGGCTACGGTCACAGTCTGGGTCTGGAAATTCACGAGAACCCCAGCCTCAACGCCGGTAACACGGAGCCGCTGCCCGCAGGCGTGGTCTGTTCCGCCGAGCCCGGTATTTATCTGCCCGGAAAATTCGGCGTCCGCATCGAGGATGTGACCATTCTCACCGAGGACGGCTGCGAGGATATTACGGGAAGCCCCAAAAATCTGATCATTCTGTAAAAAAAGCAGATTCCCCCTTGAAAAATTAAAATTCTTGCGGTATACTATATGCGCTGGTTTTGTGCATTCAATGCGCTCCCCAATCGGGGAGGTAGTTTAGGAGGAAATAGAAAATGATTTCTGCAGGCGAATTTAGAAACGGCGTTACCTTTGATATGGACGGAAAGGTTATGCAGGTCGTGGAGTTCCAGCACGTCAAGCCCGGTAAGGGCGCGGCGTTTGTCCGCGTGAAGATGAAGAACGTCATCACCGGCGCTGTCACCGAGACCAGCTTCAACCCCACCGCCAAGTTCCCCACCGCGTTCGTTGAGCGCAAGAAGATGGAGTATTCCTACAATGACGGATCCCTGTACTACTTCATGGATCAGGAGACCTACGAGCTGGAGCCCATCGACGCTTCCGCTCTGGACGATTCCTTCAAGTTCGTCAAGGAGAACGACGTCTGCACCATTATGAGCTACAAGGGCAAGGTGTTCGGCGTGGAAGTTCCCAACTTTGCCGATCTGGTGGTCACCAAGACCGAACCCGGCTTTGCCGGCAACACCGCCACCAACGTCACCAAGCCCGCTACCGTGGAGACCGGCGCTGAGGTGAAGGTACCCCTCTTCATCAACGAGGGCGACAAAATCCAGATCGATACCCGCACCGGCGAGTACCTGGGTCGCTCCAAGGCCTAATCGAAAGAAAGCAGGGGACGTATCACGTCTCTCTTTTCCGATTTTCAATTACGTGTAAAGGAGGATCATTATGACGATTTCCGAAAAGTCCGCCTACCTCAAGGGTCTGATGGAGGGCATGAACCTGAACACCGAGTCCAACGAGGGCAAGATGATCGCCGCCATCGTTGACCTGCTGGGGGACATGGCCAAGCGCGTCACCGACATCGAGGAGACCACCATTGCCATTTCCGACGAGCTGGATGAGATCGAGGAAGACCTGGACGCCATCGAGGACTTCATCATGGATGAGGACGATGACGAGGATTCCGACGAGTGGGATGATGACGAGGATGACGACGAGGGCTTTGAGTTCGGCGACGAGGAGACCACCATTTACGAGGCGGAATGCCCCAGCTGCGGCGAAGTGGTCGACTTTGACGAGGAGACTCTGGAAAAAGGAAGCATCGTCTGCCCCAACTGCGGCGAAAAGCTGGAGTTTTCTCTGGAAGACGAAGAAGAGTGATTTAAAGAATGAAAACCCAGCCTGAGAAATCTCTGGCTGGGTTTTGCCACAGAGGGGGAAAAAAGATGCCAGACAGTATGACCGCCGAAAAGACCAGGGGGTTCATCACGATTGCCACAGGAGAAGAGAAATATTACCGTTTCGCGGTCAATTTACTGATGTCCTATAAGCTGTATTGCCCCGATCCTCTTCCTTTCGCAATTATGTGCGATCAGGAAAATGCGCACACTGCTGAATTTGACCAGGTAGTATTGTTCAGAAAGTCTGAACATCCCTATTTTGATAAATTTGAACTACTTAAGCTGGCACCCTTTGATGAAACGATTTTCGTCGACGCCGACTGCCTCGCCTATGGTGATTTGAATGAATTCTGGGCGTACTTCGCGGGGGGGGGGGACTTCACCGCTGCTGGAATGAACTTCCCCATTGATGATAAGGGCGGACTGTTTCAGAGGGATGAAATAGGGGAATACCGGGACAGAGTGCTCTGGAAACCGAGTATTCACGGTGGACTGTATTTTATTCGCAGAGGAGCGCAGTGCGATGCCATCTACAAGGACTGCCAAAACATCGCAAAACACTATGATGCATATAGATGGCCGGATTACTGCGCACCGTACGCCGACGAACCTGTCCTTTGTCTCGCCATGGCGGCGAATGGCTGCCGCGCCATGGATGCGGATCCTCGCAACTACGGTATTCCTTGGGAAGTAACGGAGATGGAGTGTGACATTCTCACTGGAAAATGTTCATACGCTACCGAGTGGCATCCCAGGATAGAACACGGAAGAATGATTCATTGGTCCGTACGGTATTGTGGGAAGCCGCTATATCGCTTTGAGGTGGAAAAACTCAATCTGATGCTGAAGCATCATTCTCGCCCACCTCATGGGTCAGAAGGATTTACGCTATGGGAGAAGCTGCTGTATGTTTGCAGGCTGCGCCTGTACGGGATGCGTACGTGGGAGCTGATGACAAGAGTTGCAAGAAAGCTTGTCAGAATTATAACGCGGAAGGATAAACGATAACCCCATTCGCAAGCGATATGAAAACTGTCATGGCGGAAGCCATGACAGTTTTCATATTCTCGCACGTTAACCTTAGGGTGTATGACGGCAAATGGCTTGCATCCAACATAGGGACAGAGCACGTCATGCCTCCCGGTAGCGGATGAAGTCCAGGGTCAGGTAATCCAGATACACCTGCTTGTCCGGGGTTTTGCCCATGGTGACGCGGTGGCAGTTGACCTCCCAGACGGGGAAGTTGTCCAGCTCGCCCTTTCTGATCTCAAAAACGTGGTTCCAGCTTCGGCCTTCCAGATAGGGGGTGTCCTGCTGGACGCGGATCAGCTCCAGACGCCGGAAGGTAAAGGTGGGGAACGCGTTTTTGACGATGGCCTCGAACAGAAGCTCCGCGTCCCGGACGCTGCCCAGTTCAAAGGTGCTGCGGATCATTGCGCCGTAGTCTTGCATGTTGATGACCTCCTTACAGTTTGCTGTATGCTTTGTCCAGAAATTTCTGGCTGCTGACGACCACACGCTGGTGGGTGCCATGGCCGATCTCACCGGCTTCGTCGAAGGCACGGACGGCAAAGGTAATGACCTTTCCCGCCACGGCGGTGACCTCCGCCTCCGCCCGGACTTCCAGTCCTACCGGCGTTGCGGAAATGTGCTCGATGTTCAGGGCAGTGCCGACGGTGGTTTGACCTTCCTCCAGCGCTTCCGACACGGCGTCGCAGGCTGCACCCTCCATCAGCGCGACCATGCAGGGGGTGGCGTAGACCAGCAAATCGCCGGAGCCGACCTCCTTGGCGGTGTCCTCCCGCTCACAGAGCATTTCGGCCACGCCCTTCATGCCAACGGTAATTCCCATAGGGTATCACGACCTTTCTGTATTTATCATACCCCATGTTTTCGAAGGTGTCAACGAAAAAGGTTGCTATTTTCCGAAAGGTTTTGTATAATGGTTCCAAACACGAAAATGAGGTGACCGAAATGGTTGCGAGCGACAAGCTGAATCTGACTATGCTCTGCGATTTTTACGAGCTGACCATGGGTGCGGGGTATTTTGCAAACGGGTATGCCGACCGCATTACTTATTTTGACCTGTTTTTCCGCCGCTGTCCTGACGGGGGCGGCTTCGCCATTGCGGCAGGTCTGGAGCAGATCGTCCGGTATATTCAGGAGCTGCATTTTGACCCGGAGGACATCGCGTATCTGCGGGAGAGGAAGTGCTTTAACGAGGATTTCCTGAATTGTCTGGCCAATTTCAAATTTACCGGCGATATCTGGGCGGTTCCGGAGGGGACACCCATTTTCCCCCGGGAGCCGATCATCACCGTCCGTGCCCCCGCCATTCAGGCGCAGCTGGTAGAGACGTATCTGCTGCTGTGCGTGAACCACCAGAGCCTGATCGCTACCAAGGCCAACCGTGTTGTGCGCGCTGCCGAGGGACGCACGGTGCTGGAATTCGGTTCCCGCCGGGCGCAGGGGGCGGACGCCGCCATCCTGGGCGCGAGAGCCGCGTATATCGGCGGCTGCCACGGCACGGCCTGCACCATTTCCGACCAGCTCTACGGCGTTCACGCGGGCGGCACCATGGCACATGCCTGGGTGCAGATGTTCGACAGTGAGTACGAGGCGTTCAAGGCCTACGTGAAGATGTTCCCCAACAACGCAACCTTGCTGGTGGACACCTACAACACCCTGAAATCCGGCGTTCCCAACGCCATCCGGGCGTTCAACGAAGTCCTCAAGCCCATGGGCATCACGAAGTGCGGCATCCGTCTGGACTCCGGCGACCTGGCGTATCTGACCCGGAAGGCCCGGAAAATGCTGGACGATGCCGGGTGGACGGACTGCAAGATCTCCGTGTCCAACTCCCTGGATGAATACATCATCCGCGACTTGCTCCGCCAGGGGGCGCAGATCGATATGTTCGGCGTGGGCGAGCGGCTGATCACCGCGAAAAGCGAGCCGGTATTCGGCGGCGTGTACAAGCTGGCCGCCATCGAGGAGCCGGACGGCACGGTGGTTCCCAAGATCAAGATCTCCGAGAACGTGGAGAAGATCACCAACCCCCACCACAAGAAGCTGTACCGCTTCTATGCCAAGGACACCGGCAAGGCCATTGCCGACTACCTGACGGTCTACGACGAGGTGGTGGACGACAGCGCTGACTTGACGATTTTCGACCCGGACGCTACCTGGAAGACCAAGAAGGTCTATAATTTTACCGCAAAAGAATTGCAGGTTCCCGTTTTCAAGGGCGGCGAGCTGGTCTACAAGCTGCCGTCTCTGGAGGAAATCCGTGCCTATTGTCTTTCTCAGGTGGACACTCTGTGGGACGAGGTCAAGCGCTTTGACAATCCCCAGACCTACTACGTTGACCTGAGCCAGAAGCTCTGGGACATCAAGTACAACCTGCTGAAATCCAATGGCAAGTAAGCGGACGCCCGCCTCGTCCGTGGCGCTGGGCGGGGTGCTTGCGGCGCTGGCGGTGGTCATCATGAGCCTGGGGACGATCATCCCCGTAGCGACCTACGTCTGCCCCATGATTTGCGCACTGCTTTTGCAGGCGGTTCTGAAAACCTGCGGCGTCCGCATTGCCTGGGCGTGGTACGGCGCGGTGGCGATTTTGTCGCTGCTGCTGGCACCGGACAAGGAAGCCGCGGCGGTATTCGCGTTTCTGGGCTACTACCCCATCGTCAAGCCCCGGCTGGATAAGACGCGGCTTCGCTGGTTGTGGAAGGGGCTGCTGTTCAACGTGTCCGTGGTGGTGATGTACTGGCTGCTGCTGCGGGTGTTCGGTCTTACCCAGGTCACGGAGGATTTTGAAGAAATCGGCGCGGTCATGCTGATTATCCTCCTGATTCTGGGGAACGTGACCTTCTTCCTGCTGGATAAGTTGCTGGAAAAGCGGTTTGTAAGGCGCAAATAGGAGGATGCGGAATGTGGTACCTGTACATTCTGCAATGCGGCGACGGCTCGCTCTACACCGGCGTCACGACGGATGTGGAGAAGCGTCTGGAAGCTCACCGCAGCGGTAAAGGCGCGAAATATACCCGTGGAAGGTCGCCGCTGGAGCTGAAATACCGGGAAGCCTGCGGCACCCATTCCGACGCCCTGAAACGGGAACTGGAGGTCAAGCGCCTTCCCCGGGAGGAAAAGCTGGCGCTGATTGAGAAGAAATAAGGCTCACAGCAAAAAGTCCTGAGAA
>DJNI01000016.1:26865-27025 GCA_002436765.1 Clostridiales bacterium UBA6468 | reverse complement strand
TTCTCAGGACTTTTTGCTGTGAAAATTTTTTCGGTGCAGAAATGGTTTGTGATGGAAAATAAAGGCAGCACCGCACAAAAAGCATCTGCGGGTCTCAGCCGTCTTTTCACCCTACTTCTTCAGATTAAAAAAGGAAATTACATACAGTATTCCGCCGTTT
>DJNI01000016.1:0-26843 GCA_002436765.1 Clostridiales bacterium UBA6468 | reverse complement strand
GGACGAAAAATCTCTCACTCACAGCTCTCGCCGATTTAATCAGAGCTTCCCTAGAAAAGGAAATGGGAGAATAATGGAATGGTAAGAATAGAAAGCAGTGTTGTAACAACAACGGTTTCAGAGGCATATTGTGCGTCACAGTTGTGGAGCTGGGCGTATACCACAATATTGGAACCGGAAGGACAGGCAGCCGCAATGAGCAAGACAAATTTTAGATCGGCAAATGCATGAGGCAAACACAGAAGCAACATCAGGGTCACTGCTGGAACTATTAAAAGTTTCACTACAGATATTCTCAAAAGAGCGATTCTTCGTATGCAGCTTCTCCAATTGATTTGGGCAAGGTACACGCCCACGACAAACATCGCCAGCGGAGTGTTCAATCCGGCCAGCAGGGAGATACTATTTGTCAAAATGTGTGGTAGCTGAAGCTGCGTGAAGTAGAGGAGAAGCCCTAAAATGATGGCAATCAAAAAAGGTGCCTTCAGCAGCTTGTTCCAAGGAAAGCGATCCTGATTTCCGGTCAGAATGCTAACGCCGTAGCTCCATTGAAAGAGATTCAATAGAGCAATATATGCGGCGATGTAAAAAACGCAATCATTTCCCAGACAAGCGGTGATGATAGGTATCCCGAAAAAGCCAGGATTGGAAAAACTGGCAGCAAATTGCGCTACGGAATCTTTTTTGAAAAAGATTCGTGAAATTGTTATGGACAGCAGCAGAGAAAGCAACGCCCCCACTGCACTAATTGCCAGTCCGAGTGTTCGCTGAGGTGTACGCTCCACCAAAAAACTTTGTATAATAACGGCGGGAAGGGAGAGGTAGATAAGAATATTCCCTATGCTTTTGTTCCCCTCCACGCTTAGTTTTTTCGTGCGGAACAGTACAGCGCCCACTCCGGCCAACAAAAACATGATAATGACCTGTGTAAAAATTGTTTGCATACTGAATCTCCCTTGCTGAAAGATATTTTAAGCGGTTTGGGGTGCCATTTTAGCTGGCACATCAGATATGTGAAGACACGGAATGATGGGAATTCACTCTTTTATTATAAAAAACGGAACGGAATCATAACAATGATTCGACGGGGGAAAATTGTTGCGAATTGAAACATTGCAGAGAAAAACTGCTCCGATTTTGGTGCAAATCGACTTATGCGGACACCGCGCAATCATGCGGTCAGAGCACAGCGGCATTTTTGACCTGGAAATAAACCGGGGCAGGGAAAGCGTACGTCACCAGCCAGGATGATGTTGACTATTTGCGTGCCCAGGTTTGAAGCAGGATCGTAAAATTACTGCCTCTATTTTTGGACATTCTGCTCTTTCATCATCCGCCACATGGTTGTCCGGCTGATGCCGAGACTTTTGGCGGTTTGTGACTGGTTGCCGTTGTTCTGCTCCAGCAGAATCCGGATGATGTCCGCGTTTATCTCGCTGAGAGGCTTTGTCAGATCCAGAAATGTATTTGCGCAAAGCTCTGTTATGCCCTGGGTGGACAGCATTTCCGTCGTCAGCGCCTCTGAAACGATCTCCTTCGTAATGATGCCGTTTCCGGCAAAGGTTGCGATCTTGCCAATAACGCGAATAAGCTGGTTATAATTCTGAGGCCAGTCATAGTGCAGCAGAAGCGTCATAGCCTCTGGCTCCGGATCGCCGACCCGACAGTTATGTTTTCTGCGAAAATCCGACAACAGCAGATTTATGGAGGCTTCAATCGTTCCATACTTCCCCTGAAGGGGCTGCATATTGATCGTAATGCAGGAAAGCTGATCTATCACTCTGGCAAGATGTGGGATAAGCGCCTGATTACGGCGGGAGGAGCAGGAAATCAGAATGCGGTTCCGTTTGGCTACGTTTCCTTCAGCAAGCGCGCCGAGAAGCTGGGTGATCTGTGCTGGGTTCAGGGCGTCAATGTTTTTCAGGAAGAGGGTATTGCTCTGGTCGCAGAGAGGAGACTCGTTGTGTCCGATCAGAAAATTCCAGGTCTGCCGGTTGATCAGCTGAAAATCAATGAATACAAAGGGATTTTTTGTGAATTGGCTGTTCAGATATATCATTTCGGCCAGGTGATTTTTCCCCACGCCGACCTCGCCCAAGATCAAAACGGGGCTTTTACGTGACAGCGCCTGATTCAATTCCTGAGAATAATAAGCCTTCAGGTTGGCAATGCCGAAAACGCTGCTGTCCATCTCCTTTTGAATTTCGTCTTCAGTCACATACCGGATGCCGCGATGGGTGCTCTGGAAATTCGGAATGCGGCGGCTGATGAAATAGGCGTAGTAGAATCTGCCGCAGACCGCGACCTTTTTCGCGGTGATGCGGTATAGATATCCTGCGTGCTGTTTGACGATCTTGAACTTATCGGTGGTATCGAAATCCGTAAGCCGCTCCAGAAGATAATCAAAAACGACGGATTCCTGCTTGCTCAGGGAGGAATAATAGAGCTTGCGATCCTGAGAGAAGACAACGGTCTCGCCTTCCGCATTTGCGGAGGCCAGTCGACGCAGCAGCTGGTTCTCTTCCAGAATGGAGGCGCTGGATTGCTGCAAAAGGTTGACATAATCAAAGGCGTAGCGGATGGAATCCTCACCGGAGCGCAGAATATAGGCATCGAAGCCCTGGGCGGATGCCAGGTGATAAGTAACGGTGTCGCACACAATGGTATGGATGTTTGCCGCCTTCAACTCGGAGAAGATAGCAGTTGTCTGGGAGACGTGATCAAATCCGAATATTTTCAGATCAAAGGGAAGGAAACGTTTCAGAACGTCCATGCCGGACAGGACATTGCTGTAGCCCACGGCGCCCACGACCGCAGGAAGCTGCGGAACATCCGCCAGGGACTGAAGGACATCATTCAGTGTCGTTTTTACCTCAACGACCGGGGTGGCTACCGCGCTGCGAATCATGGTTGCAGTATTTCCCCGGGAAACGATGCAGTCGAGGTTTGCGTTAGAGGCATCCAGAGCGATTTGCAGCCCCTCTTCATCGCTTCCGGAGCGGATCGAGGCATCGATATTCGGAAAGAGCCTGGCAATTTTCTGAACCGTCGGACGCATGTCTTCAAAAGGAGTAATAAAGAGAACGTTCATTTTTTCTTTCATAAAAGCCCCCGTAATCAGATACCGCAGTCGTAAAGTACATTCATCGGCATGTTCTTTTACTGTATCTCCTGAAAATGAAAATGTCAAGAGATGAAACAGACGTTTTATTCTGAAACACATGGAATGTAGACAGATTGCGGATAGCATGCACTTGACTTGTGCAAAATGTCAAAAAATTGATCTCGTGCTTTTTCGCGCTGTTGCAGAAATGAACAGTTTTCTTTGAAACAGCGAATTGAAAACGAGCGGCAATGTTGGTAAGATGCTAGTGAAAAGAAGAAAACACCACAACGCATATCAGCAGGGAGGTGTGAAATGGACAAGATACTGATCATCGCAGATGACCTGACGGGGGCGCTGGATTCGGGCGTTGCCTTTGCCGATGCGGGAATCTCCACCTGTGTTGGAGAAGGGGAATTCTTTTCAACCAACGCAGACGCAAAAAACTGCGCCGTGCAGGTCACGGTGGTGCCTACGCGCCATATGTCAAGGGAAGACGCATACATCGCCGTCTACGATGTGACAAAAAAAGCGAAAGAATGCGGGATCCGCTACATTCTCAAAAAGGTGGACAGTGCGCTCCGGGGAAATGTCGGCGCCGAACTGGCGGCGTCCCTGGCGGCGACAGGGGAGAAAACGCTTTATTTCGTACCGGCATTCCCCAGGATGAAGCGGGTGACCCGAAAGGGCATCCAGTACATAGACGGCGATACCCCCGTGGCTGAAAGCGTTTTTCGACAGGATCCGTTCAACCCGGTGCGGCACTCCGCCGTGGCGGATGTGATTTCGGAAACCACATCCGTAACCGTGTACCCTGCGGATCCGGACTGGGAGGACTATCCTGCCGGAATCGCGGTATTTGACGCACAGACGGACGGAGACATTCAAAGAATTGCGGCGCATCTCTTTCACGACGTGTGCGCAAGCCTGGTTTCTGGCTGCGCGGGTCTTGCCGCAGCCATCCCGACGGTTTTGCATTTTCCAAAAACCGCAGAGGATAGAATCACTGTTCCGCCGAAGCTGATCATTTTTTGCGGAAGCGTGAATCCCATTTCCATCCGGCAGTGCGAGGAAGCGGAAACGTGTGGAATGCCCAGATTTCACCTGATTCAGAACGGATCTGCGGAGGATGATGAGCATCTGGCGAAGAGGGTGGCGGCAGCTTCTGCGGGCAGCGCGATCACGATTCTTGACACAGGATCCACCGATGTAGGAGACGGGGCGGAAGCCACGGCAGAAAACAGCAGGCGTGTCGCCGAAAAGATGGGGGCGGTCATCAGCGCGGTCAGCCGCCTGGCGCCCGACGCGACACTGTTTATCATCGGCGGCGATACGCTGATCGCATTCATTCATTGCTTGGGTATCGAAACGATTGTCCCGGCCGCGGAACTCATGCCGGGGGTTGTTCTCGCAAAATACCGTTTCGAGGGAGCCTGGCGGTATCTCATATCCAAGTCCGGAGGGTTCGGGGAACCGGACTTGCTGAGAAGGGTTTCCTTAAAACTGCCTCTTTTGGCACAAGAGGCGGAAGACGGAGGTGAAACGGTTCCGGAATAAATGCGTACCTCAGGAAGAAGAACCATAAAAATACGAAAAAGAAAGAGGCTACATTATGACAATATCAATGATCATTACGCTGGCTATCGTCGTTCTGATGATTGCAGTTATCATCAGCGACAAGCTTCCCTTCGGCGCGCCCGCTCTGATTGCCTGCGCACTGCTGGTTGTATGCAAGCAGGCTGACATCGCAACGGCATTCGTCGGCTTCACGAACAAGAACGTTATCATGATCATGGGCTTCACCGTCTGCACTGCTGCTCTGCAGAAGACCATGGCTATCCACAAGCTGAAAGGCTTTCTTGGCCGGGTTGCCGGCAGAGGCGGCATCGGCGGCTTTATCGCTATTATTTTCGCCTGCATGGTGGTTGGGAACGTCATTTCCGGCACCCCCTACTATATGCTGATCATCGCCATCATGGCCACCATTCCCTACAATAAAAAGCTCCCCGCTTCCCGCGTCCTGCTTCCTGCGGCTATGGCTCCTTCTGCCTGGCTGCCCAACGGCGCCGTCATGATGATCGGCATCATCGTCAGTCTGGTTGCCAGCGCCGGTATCGATGCGGATGTTTCCGTCGCAAAATACTGCCTGATGAATATTGTCTGGTCCGCTATTTATCTTGTCTACTCCACGGTTATGCATCGTGTTCTCCCCGATCACGATATTTCCAATACCTCTGCGGAAAATGAAGCCGAAGCAAAGGATGAGGAATTTGTCCCGACCCTGTCCAAGTTCCAGCAGAATGCTGTCTATGTCCTGTTCATTGTGGTGCTGGTCGCTATAATGTTCCTGGGGAAACTGGGAGAGTCTGGTTACGCGCTGCCCCTGCTGATCGCGGGTATCCTGCTGGCTGTCGGTGCCATCAGCTTTAAGGAGCTGCTGAGCAGCATGTTCTCTCCGGTGCTGATCATGATGGCTTCCGTCATCGGCGTCGCCGAGGCAATGTCTGCAACCGGCCTGTCCGCTTACCTGGCCAACCTGGTTGCCGGGCTGTTCGGCTCCGCCCCCAGCTACTTCCTGCTGCTGATGGTGTTCGGAATCATGACCAGCCTGATGGCTACCTTTACCGGTGCTTCCTTCGGCTCCCTGTTCGTCTTCGCTCCCATCGGCATCGCGCTGTGCACCCAGTACGGCTATAACCCCGTGCCCCTGGCACTTGTCTGCACCCGTGCGGCCTGGACCAACTATATTATGCCCATCGACGGCATGCCGGCTCTGGCAATGGGTACCGGCAAGTACAAGCTGACCCAGTTCTGGGCCTATACCATCCCCCTGTATATCATGCAGCTGGTATTCCTCAGCGCTGCTGCTCTGCTCCTGTTCAACTGATATCCCTCCTGCAACGCCACATGGCAAAATCTGCTGTGTGGCGTTGCGGGGTTCAATATGTCGAAAACAAACGCGTTTTCTCTCTGTCGGCAGGGAGAGACCGCGATACTTTATAAATTTCAACACAAAACAACAAGAAGGAAGGTATGGTCTCAATGAATGATGAAATGAATGAGCTGGTTCAGTTTTCGCCGGTTGCCGGGAGGCTGGTGCTGGAAAACGTACCCGGCAGAGCCTCCCAAAAAGTCGAACACGAAAACGACATCCATGCAGCCAACGGCACGGATCGGACAATGTATGTCTACGCGCCTGTCTCCGGATGCCCGGACGCGAAACAGAACCAGGTGCTGATCGTCCTGCGGGACGAGGACAGTGCGCAAAGCGCGGAGGCGCTTCTGGATCGGCTGGGGCTGAGAAAGCTCAGTGAAGAAGAGCATTTCCTCGTCTTATTTCCCAATCCCGCCGCATCTGGCTGGAATTATAAGGAAGAGATGTGCTATGATAATGATATGGACTTCCTTGGCCGCTGCTTCGGTGTGCTGCGCAGCAGTACCGTGGGCGTAAACGGCTTTAACGGCATGACATATTACATCGGCACGACTCCCGGAGCTTCCGCGCTGCTTATGACCATGGCTGTCCGCAGACCCATTTCCGTACCGGCTATGATGATCGGCGCTTTCCCGGAGGACTACAGCATTCCTAAGACTGCCGAGGCTGTCGAAACCTCTGCCTGGGTCTGCGGCAATCCTCAGGCAGAGGCTTACCTGAAACGAGCCAACGGCGTGTCTGCCGAGGAGACTGCCGGCGACGCGATGATTTACTATGGCAAAAATCCCAATTGCAGGCTGATAACCTCAACGTCGGGGATCGACAGCTGCACGGCTGCACTGGCTTGGGACAGGCTGTTTTCCCTGACCCGCCGCTGGCAAAACGATACCAACGGCACTTACCAGAAGCGAACCATGTTCACCGGACGGGGCTTCACCGCCCATGTGAAGGACACGTCTCTCGGCTGCAACGACGGCTTTGCGCATACCTGGTATGAGTATATTCCACCTCAGCTCCGGGGAACCGGTGAAAAGGTACCGTTGGTTTTCTACTTCCACGGCGTAAACTGTGTGCCCCTTTACGGCGCGGAGCAAAGCGGCTGGCAGGATGTGGCGGATCGGGAAAACCTGATCGTGGTATTCCCTGCACCGGCTATCAACAAGGCCTGGAATATCGGCAACGATCCGCGGATGCCCAGCGACTTTGCCTTCGTCCTGGCGTTGATTCAGCACATGAAGCAGGTGCACCCGATTGATGAGGCCCGGATTTATGCTACCGGCTTCTCCATGGGCGGCATGATGACCCACGCGATCACTGCGGTATATCCGGAGATTTTTGCCGGTGCGGCTCCCTGCAACGCTTTTGATTTTGCTTATTTCAAAAAGCCTGGGGAGCTTCCCGGGCCAAAGTCCGAGAATGTCTCCGAGCACACCGTCCAGCATGACCAGGCAGATGCAAGACGGGCGGAAAAGGACTTCCGGATGCCTATGTTCCAGAACGTCGGATATAACGATGATCTGATCGCGTCCTGGCCGATTACAGCGGAAACCGACGATACACGCACGAAGACCATTGCCCGCTGGATGGACATCAACAACATCGGGAAACTTCGCCTGGATGAAGAGAATCTGACGCATATTGCCTCCGACGAAGCGTTCTACGAGGATGAGGGGCAGCGTTTCTTCCATCAGCGCTGGCACAGCATGGACGCTGGAGCGCCGGTTCTCTATGAAATGATGACCGTAAAGCGGATGCCCCACGCCATTGTCCCCCGACAGATCGAATATGCCTGGGAATTTCTGAAGAAATTCCGTCGTATGCCCGACGGCAGCCTGAAAATCGAAGAATAAAAAGGAGAGGACTGCATTGATTGACAAGATGAATGAACTGACCCAGCACTCGAAATACGAGGGCACCCTGTTTTTGCAGAAGGTTGCCGGCGATATCAGCGGTCGGCGGGAAGCGGAAAATAACGCAGTCGCAGGCGCGGGAGAGGAACGCACCATGTATGCCTATGCCCCCAAATCCGGCTGCCCCCATCCCAAGCAGTGCCAGATTCTGATGGTTCTGCGGGATGGAGACGATGAGGCGTCTGCCAGAGCGGCGATGGAGAAATACCGTCTGGACGCACTGGCTGAAAATAAGAATTTCCTTCTGCTTTTCCCCAATCCTACAAAGGGCGGCTGGAATTACAACGAGGATCCCGGCCGTGAAAACGACATGGATTACCTGATCCGCTGCTTTGGTGTCCTGCGGGGCAGTGAGCTGGGAGTCAGCGGCTTCAACGGCATGATTTTCTACCTTGCCGACAGCAGCGCCGCTTCTGCCATGCTGATGACCATGGCAGCCAGAAAACCCATAAACGTTCCGGCCATGATGATCGGCGCGTTCCCGGAGGGCTATTCCATTCCCAAGGATGCGTTGAATGTGGAGACCGCCGCGTTTGTATCCGGCAACGCTGCCGCCGCGGCATATCTTCAGGCTGCAAACGGCGTATCCGGAGAGGAGACGAAAGACGGCGTAACCACGTATTTCGGCAAAAATCCCAACTGCCGTCTGCTGGTGACGGACAAGCCCATTGATGCGCAGATGGTGTCGGCTGCCTGGGAGTGCCTTTTCAGCGAGACCCGGCGCTGGCAGAACGATACCTACGGCTGCTATCAGAAGCGGACAAACTTTACGGAAAAGGGCTTTGTGGGCCACGTAAAGGATTCTTCTCTTGGCTGCAACAACGGCTATCCCCAGACCTGGTACGAATACATTCCGCCTCAGCTGCGGGGGAGTCAGGAGAAGGTGCCGCTGCTGTTCTATTTTCATGGCGGCGGATGTGTGCCCCTGTACGGTGCGGAACAGAGCGACTGGCACGAAATTGCGGATAAGGAGAATTTTATTGTCGTCTACCCGGAGGCAAGCCAGCGAAACATGTGGAATGTCTGGGACGACAGAACGTCGCTGAAATACAGTGATAAGGACTTTTTCCTGGCGCTGATCGACCACATGAAGACGGTTCATCCCATTGACGAAAGCCGCATCTACGTTTCCGGCTTCTCCATGGGCGGCATGATGTCCAACGCCATGGCCTGCAGCCTGCCGAATGTGGTTGCTGCGGCAGCTCCCTGCAACGCATATAACGAGGGATATTTCAGCAGTCTGGAGGCAATGGAGCTGAGAAAGTACAATCCCGGACGGAGCATCCTTGACGGGGTAACGGAACCCTCCAACACCAGGCTCGCGGCAGACAAGGCAAAAGCCTCCTTTGATTACATTGTTCCGGTGATCCAGACTGCGGGCCTCATTGACGGCGAGTGGCCGATCACGGATCCTGAGGATTCCAGACTGAAAACGTTCTATTACTGGAGAGCGTACAATCATCTGAATACGGATGCCTTCGTTCAGAACATGGACAACGAGTCCGGCATCACGGCGGATGAGACGGTGTATGAGGGCGATGACGGGCGGTTCCTGCATCACCGTTGGTTCAATGCCGCCGGAGACAGCCTGTATGAACTGCTGCTGGCAAAGCGCTGCCCCCACGCGCTGGATATCCGTACCCATGATTACACCTGGAAATTCCTGAAAAGATTTTCCCGGAATCCGGATGGAACCTTACATATTGAAAAATAGGAGAGGATAAATATGCTGAAACAGTATAGCCTTAAAATGCCTCACGCCGTATTCGGCGGCGAGAACTCCATGGAAAACATCGCTGATATCATCAAGAAGCTGGACGCCAAAAAGGTTGCCATGTTCACCGACAAGGGACTGCGAAGGCTTGGCCTGTTCGACATGCCGGAGGCAGTCGTGAAGAGCACCGGTGTCGAGTATTATGTGCTGGACGACCTGCCTGCAGAGCCTTCTTATATGGCGGTACAGGCGGTCGTGGACGATTTCAAGGCAAGCGGCGCGGATCTGATCGTGGCCTGCGGCGGCGGCAGCGTCATGGACGCGGCCAAGCTGGCCTCCGTTCTGGTAACGGACGAGTACGGCGTCAAGGAGCTGCTGGACAATCCCGGCATGGCGAAGAAATGCGTTCCCATTGTCCTGATTCCCACCACGGCGGGCACAGGCGCCGAGGTGACGCCCAATGCCATTGTAGGCGTCCCCGAAAGAGAACTGAAAATCGGAATTGTAAACGAGAACATGATTGCCGACTACGTGATCCTGGATGCCCGCCTGATCAAGAATCTGCCCCGCAGGATCGCCGCTTCGACCGGCGTGGATGCCCTGGCGCACTGCGTTGAGTGCTTTACCGGCAACAAGGCCAATCCGTTCAGCGATATGTACGCGCTGGAGGGCTGCGATCTGATCCTGAACAACCTGGAAGCGGCTTGCGACGACCCCGAAGCCATGGATGCAAAGAATAAAATGCAGATCGCCGCTTACTACGGCGGACTGGCCATTACGGCTTCCGGAACCACCGCGGTTCACGCCCTGAGCTATCCCCTGGGCGGCAAATACCACATTGCCCACGGCGTTTCCAATGCAATTCTGCTGGCACCGGTCATGCGCTTCAATGCAGAAGACCCTGTCGTCAAGGAGCGCCTGGCCGTGATTTACGATCGCAGCTGCCATGAGGCGGAAAAGCTTTCCTCCGTCGAGGAAAAGGCTGCCTGGGTCATTGCCAGAATGGAAGCCATCATCCGGCATCTGGACATTCCTACCAGCCTGACGGAGTTCGATGTACCTGCCGAGGATCTGGAGAGCTTGGTGGATGCGGGAATGCAGGTGACTCGTTTGCTCAGCAACAATATGCGCAAAGTCACCCCGGAGGATGCCCGCGCCATCTACAGCCAGGTGCTGTGAAGAGAGGGCGTATGGCGACTGTAAAGGATATTAAGGGGATTATTCCACCGATTCTGACCCCGATGAATGATGATTTTGAGCAGACGGTGAAACATCAGGAGCTGCGAAATCAGGTGGAGCGCCTGCTGGCCGGCGGCGTTCACGGGATTTTTCCCTTCGGCACCAATGGAGAGGGATATATCCTCTCCATGGCGGAAAAGGAAGCGATACTGGAAACCGTCATCGATCAGGTTCACGGCCGCGTCCCGGTATACGCAGGCACCGGCTGCATTTCCACTGCGGATACCGTCCGGATGAGCAGGCGGGCGGAAGAATTGGGCGCGGATGTCCTGTCCATCATCACCCCCAGCTTTGCGCTGGCCTCCCAGAAGGAGCTGTATGACCATTATGTGGCTGTGGCAAAGGCTGTCAGCATTCCTATCATTCTCTATAACATCCCGCCCCGCACCGGCAACAGGCTCCTGCCGGAAACGGTGCAGGCACTATGCAGAGATGTGGATGTGATCGTTGGCGCAAAGGATTCCAGCGGCGACATTGAAAATCTGAAGGCCTACATACGGCTGACGAAGGAGCTGGCAAAGCCCACGGCCATCCTGGCCGGAAACGACGGCGCGATTCTGACTGGTCTGAAAGAGGGCGGCGCAGGCGCCGTGGCCGGACGCGCCAACATCTGGCCCGCAACCATTGCCGGTATTTACAACAGCTTTGTGGCGGGTGACATGGAAGCGGCGCAGGAGGCGCAGGATGCCATTTCCGTTCTGCAAAGCGTGTTCAGATTCGGCAACCCGAACACGGTCATCAAAACGGCCGTTGCGGAGCTTGGGTATCCCGTTGGCCAGTGCCGCCGTCCCTTCAGTTACCTGTGCGAAGAAGGGCTTCGGGCACTGCGTAAGGTTCTGGACGACAACAGAGATTTGAAATAACGAAAAGGAGAAGGACGATATGTTGAATCAGAAACCAATCCTCGGGATCACCATGGGCGACCCCTTTGGCAACGGCCCTGAAATCACGGTCAGCGCCTTGGCAGATCCTGCCATATATGAACGCTGCAATCCTCTGGTCGTAGGGGACATGACCTCCATGGCTTATGCCGTAAAGGTGGCAAAGAAAGTTTCCGGCATTGATCTCCGGCTGAACCGGGTAGAGAGCGTGAAGGATGCCATGTTCCGGTTCGGCACCATTGATGTGCTGGATATGGGTCTGGTTCCTGCAGATGCCATTCCTGATACCAGCGATCTTGACGAGCCGAAGCCCTTTGGAAAGGGTGCCACAGCCCTAGGCGGCGAAGCGGCCTATCAGTACGTGGTCAAGGTGATCCACATGGCGCTGGACGGAGAAATCGATGCTACGGTTACCAACGCTCTGAGCAAGGAAGCCATCAATATGGCCGGCCATCACTATTCGGGTCATACCGAGATTTACGCAGAGGAGACAAAAACCAGCAAATATACCATGATGCTGGCGCATGAAGACCTGCGGGTGGTTCATGTATCCACCCATGTGTCTCTCCGGCAGGCGTGCGATCTGGTCAAGAAAGACCGGGTGCTGGACTGTATCCGGATTGCGAATGCAGGCTGCAAGGCCATCGGCATCCAGGAACCCAAAATCGGCGTCGCGGGGCTGAACCCGCACTGCGGTGAGAACGGCATGTTCGGCACGGAGGAAATCGAGGAGATCCAGCCCGCGATTGACGAGGCCCTTGCGGAGGGAATCAACATCCCCGAAAAGAAGCCCACGCCTCCCGATACCGTGTTCAGCAAGGCGCTGGGCGGCTGGTATGATATTGTGGTTGTCATGTATCACGATCAGGGGCACATTCCTCTGAAGGTCAAGGGTTTCGTATACAATAAGCAGGAGAAGCACTGGGAGGCCGTGGCGGGGGTCAATGTGACCCTGGGTCTGCCCATTATCCGCGCTTCTGTTGACCACGGCACGGGCTTCGGCCATGCCGGCAACGGCCATGCCAATGCGCTGAGCCTGGTGAATGCAATGGACTACGCCATCAAGCTCGCAAACAACAAAACGTAAGGGAGGAGAACACCATGGTATTTCCCAAACTGCAGGAGCTGCTTCCTGACGGACAGGTCTACGAAAATACCCATATGGGGTGCATAGAAGCGTTTCTGCCCACGGGCGGCTTTGAGACTGCCCATGGACCCGGACTGCTGGAGGCCGAAAACGGCGACCTGCTGTGCGTATGGTTCGCGGGCAGCTTTGAAGGCAACGCCGATATCCATATTGTATCCTCCCGTCTGCCAAAGGGGGCGGATCGCTGGGAGCATGTTGTGAACGTTTCCGGCGATCCGCATCGCAGCGAACAGAATCCCAGCCTGTTCCAGAATCCCAACGGTGAAATCTGGGCGCTGTATACAGCCCAGCTGGATCGGGTAGCGGGGAAGGACAATATGCAGTTTACGTCCATAGTACGCCGCCAGACCACCCGTGATTTCGGAAAGACCTGGGAAGCCCCGGAGGTACTGTTCCCCGAGGAGGGCACCTTCTGCCGCCAGCCCATCCAGATCCTTTCCAATGGGCGGTGGATCATGGGCAACTGGATCTGCTCTGACAGTGCCGACGGCCTGGCGGGGGATCCTACGGCCTTCCGCATTTCGGACGATCAGGGTGCCTCCTGGAAAATGGTTATGATGCCGAAGAGCAATGGCCGTGTTCATGCCAATGTGGTGGAGCTGGAAGACGGCAAACTGGCTGCCTTCATGCGCAGCCGCGCTGCGGATCACATTTACATCAGCAGATCCGAGGACTACGGCGACACCTGGACGGAACCGGTGCCCACGGTTCTGCCCAATAACAATTCCAGCATCAGCGCCGTAAAGCTGAAGAGCGGGCGGATCGCCATTGCCTACAATCCCACCCATGCCCCCAATGCAGATCCCAACGGCTGCGCATGGCCGGGTCTGCGCTGCCCTGTGGCAGTTGCCCTGTCCGAAGACGGCGGTGAAACCTGGCCTATGATCCGTTACATGGAGCTGGGTGAAGGCTTCGTGGGATCGGAAAACAGCACCAATAACCTGACCTATGAATATCCGTATATCATGCAGTCCCGGGATGGTATGCTCCATCTGGCCTATGCGTACCGGAACCGCAGCGGTGTCAAGTGGATGTGTTTTTCGGAAGAACAGGTTATGGGCGCCAAGCGGGAAACCACCGGCCGCTACAATCCCACATCCGCGCAAATTCACTGATTCCGGAGAGAGAAGCCATGCAGGAATATGAACTGGGCGGTGAGGCAAACTGCCTGTACTATGTTTCTTCCAAATGCCGCAGCTGGATTCCCGCGAAAACCATTCTGGTTTTCGCGCCGGATTCCGAGGCACGGTCCATTGTGCGTCTTCGCAGTTTTGCAAGAACTTCCGGCTGGCTGAATGCCGCGGAGGAGAACGGCGCTGTACTGATTCTGCCGGTTGCAGAACAGGGGTGGGCACAAGAAAAGTCCCGGCGGGTCAAGCTGCTGCATAAAGCGGTGTGGAAGGACGCATTGAGTCCTGACCCAAGTGAGGTCTTCAGAACGGTCTGGTGCTGGGAAACGTTAATTTTTGCCGTCGGCTATGGGGAAGGGGCGGTCTACGCCGGAAACACCGCCGTGGAGCAGCCAAATGCGTTTGCGGATGTAGCCATGGTCGGCGGGGTGCCGGGCATATATGCGGGCGGCGAGGCGCTATCGGATCGCTGGCTGCTGCCGGATGCCTCTGAAGGCTGGCAGCATAAGAATAAGGACATTCCCGTGGCGGTATGGATGCTTGGGAATATGGATACGGCTGAGGCGGAGCGCTATTTTGCAGCTGCTGCCATAGCTGCGGATCAGGTAAAGGTATCCCGCGGAAGCTTCGGCGCAGACCCGGAAACCACTGCAATGATTCTGCGTGAATTTGATACCCGTGTCCGGTGGAAAAACAGCCCGGACGGCACGCCTGCCCGTCTGAAAACCGAAGCGCAGATGCGAACGGGCGGAGAGTACATTCCGGACAGCGTGACATGGAACGGACATTCCTACAACTTTTTTACCCGGCTGCCGAGAGGCGCGTCCGATGCAAGAGGATTGCCGGTGGTCGTGAGTATGCACGGCCACGGAGAGCCTGCCTGGATGTTCGCCCAGAAAAACGGCTGGCCGGAATTGCAGGATGAGACCAGGGAATTTCTCTTCGTGATTCCGGATTCCCCGGAAAACAGCTGGACGATTTCCGGAGATCATGGAATGCACGCGCTGATGCTGGAGAAGCTGGAAAAGACCTATCATATTGACCGGACAAGGGTATATCTGACGGGCTTTTCCAACGGTGCCATGGCAACCTGCTGGTACGGCACCATGCATCCGGAGCTGTACGCGGCAATCTCGCCCTGGAACAGCCCCTTATGCAGCTTTGAAGAGAAGCTGCTGGAGGGCGGCTGGGAAATGCCCGTGTTTGCTATCAATGGGGATCTGGATCACAAAATGGACGTGCCGAGAAAGTCCTATGGCAAGCTCTTTGAGACCTTCATCCGCCTGAATGGCGGCGTTCCGAGACCCGCGCAGGTGCCCTGCCCATGGAAGTGGAAGCATGATGCCCAGTGGGATGGCAGCAACCGGTATACCGTGGAAGCGGGATACCGGGAGGGCGATCGGATGACGACCTATGAATACTGGAATCCGGACGGAAAACCCAGATTCTGCTTCACGGAATTGAAGGATATGCCCCATGGTGCCATTCACGATGAAGCGCGGGCTGCCTGGATGTTTTTGCGCCGATTCTCCCGTCCGAAGGGCAGTAAAACCGTTGTGGACAGGCAGGAGGCGGAAATGGATCGGAACTTTGCATATCTTTCGCTGCCGGGTGGCGGCGAGGCGGTGATGTTCGTCCCGACCGGCTGCAATTCCTATACGCCGGCTCGCAGCATTCTCCTTTTTCCGTCAAAAGAAAATGCCCCCAATCCAGATGCAGCAAAGGAGTGGCTGTATCGCTCCGGCTGGATCCGTCAGGCGCTTCGGGATAACAGCGTCCTTCTGGCTGTCCCTGCCCAGGGCGTTCCCCGCGACGGGGACACTGTGGATCAGCTTTACCGCCTGACCTGGGGAAAAACCGAAAGCCGGGAATACGGCGACATCCTCTGGAGACCCACTTCCGGGGAAAACGGGAGGCGTCAGGGCTGTGTATGGATGTGGGAGACCCTGTGGCACATCGTCGGCTACGACGACGGGGCTGTAGTGGCCGGGAATGCAGCGGCTGCCCGGCCGAACCATTTTGCGTCCGTCACCCTGATCGGCGGAGCGCCGGATACTTTTCCCGACCCGGAAGTGCAGTCAGACCATTTCCTCGTGTCCAAGGCCGGAAAAAATCCGGATGCAATGAAGGGTGTCAGTGAGGACTATGCCGTCCAGGTAAAGGACGTACCTACAGCGGTATGGTTTGTGGGTACGGAGGATGCAAAGGCACTTTCCTATTTCCGGAACGCGGATAAAATCCCGCCGGATGCGCCGGGAAAGCCGGTGCTGATGGCGGGGCAGAGCAGTGTGCTCTTTGCCAACGGGGAAGAACCGGCGCAGAGGGTTGTTCTGACAAAAGAAAACATCGTCCCCACTCCTGCACAGATCATGGAAGACTGGATGGGGGCGTCCATTCGTTGGAAGAATGGGCCTGACGGGACACTGAAGACTTTCTGGTGGGAAGATCAGGTCACAGAAGGGAAATCTCCCTATGAAAGACATACCTTCCGTGTACCGGGAGAGAGCCGTGACCGCAGCTTCTATGTCTACCGGCCTCAAAATCTGCCTCCGAAGGCGCCGGTTGTGATCACCATTCACGGCCATGGGGAACCGGCATGGATGTTCCTCAGCAAAAACGGCTGGCCGCAGCTGGCAGATCGGGAGGGTATTCTGATCGTATCGCCCCAGGACAACGGTAAGAACCGCTGGTATGGGGAAGCAGATAGTCAGAGCTTTGCCTTCTTGGTTGAGCAGCTTCTGTGGGAGTTTGATATAGACCCGGAGAGAATCTATATTTCGGGCTTCAGCAACGGCAATATGCAGTGCTATGGTGCCGCTGCGGCGCATCCGGAGCTGTTTGCCGCCATGTGGCCCATGAGCCGTGCCGCAGGAGGATCCATGTTCCCGCCGGAGCCGGGACAGATACCGGATTTGGAGCGTCTGCGCCGGCACGGATTGGAAATGCCCATGTTCGGGGTCACCGGGGACAATGACGGATGGATTACGGAGCACCCGGAGGATCCTGCATCCGCGATTTCGGAGACAATAGAAACCCTCCTGAAGCTGGCGGGAACCGAACCGAAAAAGGCGGAGAAACCAAGTCCCATGTACTATCAGCCGGATGAACACCGGGATGCCCGGTGGTATCGGGATAATTTCGGATTCCGGGAAGCAGACCGGTTCGATACGTGGATTTACAAGAATGCTTCCGGAGAGCCGCGCATTGCCATTACGGTCATGAAGAATATGCCCCACGGAACAATCTGGGAGGAAACCGAGGCGGCGTGGGATTTTATGAAGCGCTTCCGCAGGAAAAAGGGCGGAACGATTCAGATGTCCTGACAGGGAAAATTGCAGAAAAAGAGGTTGTCGATGGGAACAGAAAAAAATGTACAAAGTCAGGAACAGCGCCGCACATTAATGCTCAATGAGCCGATCCGGAGGATCATTCCTCAGATGGCCATCCCCACCATCATCGCATTTCTGATCAATTCCATCTACTCCCTGGCGGATACCTATTTTGTGGCCGGCCTGGGGACAAACGCTACAGCGGCAGTCAGCGTCAATTCCTCGCTGGATCAGCTGATTCTGATGTGCGGCTCCATGCTGGCTATGGGCGCCAACAGCTACATCGCCCGCCTTCTGGGAAAGGGCGATGACAGAAAGGCAAACAAGGTTCTGTCCACCGCTTTTTTCATGGCGATAGGCGTTGGCCTGACGCTTACAATTTTCGGCAGTATTTTTATGACGCCTATGGTTCGGCTGCTGGGCGCTACGGCAACCTGTGAGCACTATGCCATCGAGTACGCGACCTATGTGCTGCTGGCGGCGCCCTTTATGGCCGCCAACTTTGTCATGAATCAGTGCCTGCGGTCTGAAGGAAATGCATTTCTTTCGATGATGGGCATGGGGATCGGCGGTATTCTGAATTGCATCCTGGATCCCATTTTCATTACATGTCTGGGGATGGGGGTGGCAGGTGCCTCTCTTGCAACAGCGATCTGCAAGCTGGTGAGCTTTGCCATCCTGATTTTCCCCTATTTGAAAAGGCGGAGTCTGCTGCATCTTTCCATCCGGAACTTCCATATGTCTATGGATATTATGGAGGAAATCATCGGCGTGGGTTCCTCATCCATGTTCCGATCCGGTCTCGCGGTGGTGTCTGCCATTATGCTCAATAAAATCGCGGGGCAGATATCGGATTCCGTGCTGGCGGGAATCGGGGTATGCAACAAGATCATGATGTTCCCCTTCGGGATCATTCTGGGCTTCGGCAGCGGCTTTCAGCCGGTAGCAGGCTTCAACTGGGGGGCGAAGCAGTACCATCGGGTTTCCGAGAGCTATCGCTTTTCTTCCCTGACGGCTACCCTGGGAAGCATTGCTTTGGGTGCGATGCTGTATGTGACGGCACCGGGGATCATCCGTTTGTTTGCCGGGCAGGATCCCCATATGCTGCAAATTGCAACGCTTTGCCTGCGCCTGCAATGTCTGGCACTGCCCATTCACGCATGGGTGGTGGTAGTCAATATGCTCTGCGTCGGTCTGGGCGAGGCAAAGGGCGCGCTTTTGCTGTCCACCGCCCGGCAAGGCACCTGCTTTATTCCCATCGTTGCGCCCATGGGAAAGCTCTGGGGTGCATATGGCCTGGCCGGAGTGCAGGCGGCCGCGGATCTGCTCTCACTGATTCTGGCGGTTCCGCTGGCAGTTCGTATGACGAAGCGAATTCAAAAAATGTGCGCAGTGCAGGAAGCACTTCCGCAGAATATTTAAGGAGACACCGTACAATTCGGCAAAAAGTCTCAGCCAGGATCTTTGCTCCAATTTAAAGTTCCCAAAATGGAGGAATACTGTAATATTTCCCGTTTTTGGAACCGCGGAAGCGGGGCAAAAAGGTAGCTGAGATTTGCAGACGCAATTGTGCAGTGTTGCCGTGACGGTTACGCCCTGCGGGCATCCCAAGGCTTTCCAAAAGCCTGAATACCCGCAGGGCGTTTTATAATTTGTATGTATCAGAAATTCCCGGCGGCGGTGACGAAGCCAACGCCCCACAGCGCGATGCGCAGAATGCCGCAGGCGGCCAGGTGGGCGGGGTAGTAGGCGTAGAACAGCTTGCCCATGCCCTTCCAGGAGCCGCGCTCGCCGTTATACAGCCGCAGCAGCGGGATGGTCAGGCAGGTGCCCAGCTGAACTAAGGCGTAAACCCGGTCGATAAAGAAGAAGTAAACCACTGCATAGAGAAGCGTCCAGAACATCATCCAGAGCATCTGCTTGCGGAAATTACCCCGATAGGTGCCGATGAACAGGATCGCCATGGCGGCGATGCAGCTCCAATCAGAGGGGAAGGTGATGACGCAGACCAGCAGGATGATGACGGTCTTCTGCCACGATTTTAGCTTGTCGCTGTTGTTGACACACAGCAGCACCAGTCCCCATGCCAGCGACCACGCCACGCTGGTCTGGTTGAACACCGAGCTGCGGAAGGGGGTAAAGGAAATCCCGAAGCAGAAATTATAGGCAAAGTGGGAAATGAGCGCCAGCGCGAACAGCCGCCCGGCGTATTTTCTGACATCGTGGGTGTAGTGATAACCCTCCGCGACGAAATACCACATAATGGGCGCGGTGAGCCGGCCGATGATGTGGGCCAGCAGCACCCACCAGACCCGGGAATACCCCGGACAGATCGTCCAGACCAGATGGTCGAGGGTCATGGCGGCAATGGCGATGAGCTTCAGCTGATTGGAGTTTAGCGCGGCCTTTTTCACGGAATCAGTCTCTTTTCGGTCATTTTTCAGATTTCCTCCCGAATTATAGCATTCCACGTGATGAAAAGCAAGCCCTCCGGAAAATTTCCGGAGGGCTTGGCAACTGCTTACATATCGTAAATTCCCATGATCAGGATACCGGCGAAGGTAATGAGAATGCAGGCGTAGTGCTTCCAGCTCAGCTTTTCCTTCAGGAACAGGCGGCTCCACAGGACGGAAACCATGCAGTAGGAAGCAATGATGGGGGCGGCCAGAGCGGAATCGCCGCTGGCAAGGGCGTAGATGTAGGCCAGCTGTCCGGCGGTCTCAAAAGCTGCGCCGACATATTTGGGGCCTTCCGCCTTGGGCAGCAGCTTCTGCTTCTTGATGACGACGGTGTAGACGAAGCTGACGATGCCCGCGATCAGGAAGGTCAGCTCGTAGGCAACGTTGGCGGAATCCTCGTTCAGGGTTTCCAGCACCAGATCGTCGGCGAAGGTTCCCGCTGCGTCCAGAATACAATAGGCAATGGGCAGCGCCAGAGCCAGCCAGGATTTTGCGTACTTGTAATTGGAGGCCTTCTGCCGGGCGGCGCGAAGCGCATCGTCCTCGTTGGCCTCCACAAAGCCGAGACCGATGACGCCGGCACAGGCAAGGAAGATGGCGATGTACTGGGCAATCGCCATTTTTTCGGCGGTGCCGGTGACGATGGCGATGATGGCGACCAGTGCGCCGCTGGCGTTGCAGATGGGGGAGGAAATGGACAGCTCGATGTAGCGAAGTCCCACATAGCCCAATGTCATGGAGCCGATGTACAGCAGGGAAACGGGCAAATATGTCCAGATGACCTGCCAGGAGATCTCTACGCCGCCGACGAAGATCTCAAAGGCGGCATGAATGCCCATGACCACGCCGACGGCCGTGACCATCTTGCAGTGACTGTATTTGTCGGATGCGTCCCGGCAGCCGATCTTGGAAAAGAAATCGGAACCGGACCAGCACAGCAGGGCAATAATGGAAAACCAAAACCAACTCATATTATCTACCTCTTAATCGTAATCTTATAGTGTCACCAGCCCGGCATCCGCCATTTTTTGCAGGCTCATGAGAATGCCGATCTTGGCGTGGTTCCAGGTCAGGCCGCCCTGAAAATACACGGCGTAGGGCGGACGGATGGGGCCGTCTGCGGAAAGCTCGATGGAGCTGCCCTGAACGAAGGCACCGGCGGCCATAATCACCTTGTCACTGTAGCCGGGCATATCGGAGGGGTAGGGGGTGGCGAAGGAATCCACGGGAGCCGCTGCCTGAATGCCCTTGCAGAAGGCGACCATGCCCGCTTCGCTGCCAAGCTCCACCGCCTGAATGATGTCGTGGCGGCTTTCCTCCGCGCCGGGAACACAGCGGAAGCCCAGGGGTTCATACAGACTGGCGGCGAAGATCGCGCCCTTTTCCGCGCCTGCCACCACCGTGGGAGCGAGGAAAAAGCCCTGATACAGCGCGGGCATCAGCCCCAGATTCGCACCGACCTCCTGCCCCAGACCGGGGGCGGAAAGCCGGTAGGCGCACCGGTCAATGCATTTTTTCGTGCCGCAGATATAGCCGCCGATGGGGGCGAGGCCGCCGCCGGGGTTTTTAATAAGGCTGCCCACGGTCATGTCCGCGCCCACGTCGGAGGGCTCGATGGTCTCCACGAATTCGCCATAGCAGTTGTCCACCATGACGGTAACGCCGGGCTTGACATTTTTGCAGAAGGCGATCAGCTCACCGATCTGCTTTACGGAGAAGGTGGGGCGGGTGGCGTAGCCCTTGGAGCGCTGGATGGTGATGAGCTTCGTTTTTTCGTTGATGGCCTTGCGGATGCCGTCATAGTCAAAGCGGCCGTCGGGAAGCAGATCCACCTGCCGGTAGGAAACGCCGTATTCCGCCAGAGAGCAGGGGCTTTCCCGGATGCCGATGACCTCCTGCAAGGTATCGTAGGGCATACCGACAGGGGAGAGCAGCTCGTCTCCGGGCAGCAGGTTGGCGCTGAGGGCGACGGTGAGGGCGTGGGTGCCGCAGGTGATCTGGGGGCGCACCAGCGCGGCCTCGGTGTGGAACACGTCGGCGTAGACCCGCTCCAGATTGTCCCGTCCGAAATCGTCATAGCCATAGCCGGTGGTGGCGGTGAAGCAGGCGGCAGAGACCCGGTTTTTCTGCATGGCCCACAGCACCTTGGCCTGATTGTGTTCTCCGACCTGGTCGATGGCGGCGAAGCGGTCTTTCAGCTTCTCCAGCGTCCGCTCGCCGTAGGCGTACACCCCGGGAGAGATCCCCATGGTTTCGTAAAGCTCCAATAATTCGTCCATATTCAATCCTCTTTTTTTACGTTGTTCAGTATTTCGTCCGCTAAATGATTCAGAACGTCCGGACGGGACACGATCAGCCCCGTTTCCGCCTCGCCGAGTATGAGCAGGGTGTCGCCGGGCTTGATGCCGAACAGCTCCCGTGCCTCCTTTGGAATGACGATTTGACCCCGGTCGCCCACTTTTGCGGTGCCGAAGACCCGCTGCTGATTGATTTTGCCGAGGACATGCTTGCCTCCGGGCATAAAACCGCCTCCAATCACACTTTTCATATTTTTCACACCAACGGATTATACAAAAAACCGTCCCGGTTGTCAATACCGGGACGGAAGAATTTGCGCTTTCAATTTCAGTCTCTTCTGCTGCGGCCGTTTCCGCCGAAGATGACCAAAAGACGCAGAAGCTGGGCTAAAGCGGCTGCGGTGGCGGCGACGTAGGTCAGCGCGGCGGCGGTGAGGGTTTTCCTTGCGCCCTTCTGCTCCTCCTCCGTCAGAAGTCCGCCCTCGTCGATGGCGGCCAAGGCGCGGTGGCTGGCGTTGAATTCCACGGGCAGGGTCACCAGCTGGAACACCAGCGACAGGCCGAAGCAGGCAATGCCCAGATATACGAAGAAATAGGAAACATCTGCCGCATAGGACAGAAGCAGGCCGATGAGGATCAGGGGCATGGCCAGTCTGGAGCCAATGTTGGTGACGGGGATGATGGCGGCCCTCAGCTTGATGGGGGCGTAGCTCTCGGCATACTGCACCGCGTGTCCGGCCTCGTGGCAGGCCACGCCGATGGCGGCGGTGGAGGTGCTGTCGTACACGCCGTCGGACAGGCGGATAACGTTGGTTCTGGGGTCGTAATGGTCGGTCAGATTGCCGCTGATGCGCTCAATACGCACGCCGTACACGCCGTTGGCGGACAGCACCCGCCGGGCGGCCTCCGCGCCGGTGAGATGGCGGGAAGAATACTGCTTGGAATATTTCCGGAAGGTGGAATTGACGTTGGCGCTTGCCCAGAGGGACAGCAGCACGCAGGGAAGAACCAGGACAACATATGTCCAGTCAAAATAATAGTAGGGCATAACGAACCTCCTGACGGGATTGTTTTTCCTTATTATATCCCAAACGCGAAAAAATGGCAAGGCCGGGAGGGGAGAGGTGACGAGAGAATTTTGTGATTTTTTGTCGTGAACGGGAGAAAGACAGGGAATATTCACAAATTATTCATACCGACACGGCCGAATGCTGGTATACTTTCCATAGAGGAAGTCGGAGGTGGGAAAATGAAGGATCCTGTCAAGCGGCGGTACGTTTATCTGATGCTGTCCATATTCGGCGGCATCGGCCTGAGTATCGTGCTGTTTTTCGTCGTTTACCGCTTTAAGGGCGTGGGCGACGCGGTGAACAAGCTGGGAAGTATCCTTGCGCCCTTTGCCTACGGCGGCGTTGTGGCGTATCTGCTGCGGCCATTGTGCAATCTCTATGAGGGGCTGCTCCGGAAGCATCTACCGAAAAAGCTGCAAAAGCTGTCCAACGGACTGGCAGTGGGTCTCAGCATGATCTCGGGACTCCTGATCGTATACGCTCTGATCATCATGATCGCGCCCCAGCTCTTTTCCAGCATTCAGACCCTGTGGCTCAGCCTTCCGGATAAGATCTCCAAGCTGTATGCCTGGGCAATGGCGACCTTCGGGGAGGACGAAAAGCTGGTGTCTTTGTTCAACACCATCTACAATACGGTGAACACCGACCTGCAAAACTGGGCGAACAACACCCTTGCGCCCTACGTTTCCAGCGTGGTGAGCATCGTTTCCGGCGTGGGCAGCAGCGTGTGGAAGGTGCTGATGTTCCTGTACAATCTGCTGATCGGTCTGATCGTGGCGGTGTACCTGCTGTTTAGCAGAAAGAAGTTTGCCCGGCAGAGTGTCCTGATCATCCGCAGCGCCCTGAAGCCCAAGTGGGCAGAGCTGCTGCTGGACGAGGTCGCGTTCATTGACCGGATGTTCGGCGGGTTCATTGACGGCAAGATTCTGGATTCCGCCATCATCGGTGTGCTTTGCTACATCGGCTGCATGATCTTCCGATTCCCCAATGCGCTGCTGGTTTCCGCCGTCGTGGGCATCACCAACGTGATCCCCTTCTTTGGTCCCATCATCGGCGCGGTTCCCTCCACGCTGCTGATCCTGATCGAAAGTCCCATCAAGGCATTTTGGTTTGTGCTTTTTGTTCTGGCACTGCAGCAGCTGGACGGCAATGTTATCGGTCCTAAAATTCTGGGCGACCGCACGGGCTTGTCCAGCTTCTGGGTGCTGTTTACCATCATCCTGTTCGGCGGATTGTGGGGCGTCTTCGGTATGGTCATCGGCGTGCCGCTGTTCGGGGTCATCTATGATACCGTGAAAAAGCTGGTTCGCCGTGGCCTGGACAGAAAGGGTCAGATCGAGGTCTGGGAAAAGTACAAGGCCGACTATCCCGACGATGAACCGAAGAAAACCTGACAAAATTTCACAACGCCGCCGTAAAGCTTCACGGCGGCGTTTTTTCGAGATAACGGTGGAAATCCCGGGAAAGCTGTGGTATACTGACAGAAATGCGTTTTTTGGGGGGAAGAATATGAATTACGCGACGATCAAAAACTGCGACATTGCCAACGGCCCCGGCGTGCGGGTGAGCCTGTTTGTCTCCGGCTGCACCCATCACTGCCCCGGCTGCTTCAACGAGGTGGCCTGGGATTTTGACTACGGCGAACCCTTCACCCAGCAGACCATCGATACCATTCTGGATATGCTCCGCCCGGACTATATCCGGGGACTGACGCTTCTGGGGGGCGAGCCCTTTGAGCCGGAAAATCAGGGGGCGATCGTGGAGCTGCTCCGGCAGATCAAGGGGGAAATGCCCCAAAAGAGCATCTGGGCATTCTCCGGCTACCTGTTTGAAAAGGATATCCTGTCCGGGCGGCTGGGGGATACCCGGGAATACTTAAGCTATCTGGACGTTCTGGTGGACGGCCCCTTTGTGGAGGCAAAGAAGAATCTGTCTTTGCGGTTCCGGGGTTCCGAAAACCAACGCCTGATTGACGTCCCGGCTTCCCTGGCAGCGGGAAAAACCATTCTCTGGCAGGACTGGCAGGGAGAAAAGAGAGGTATGAAATAATGAATCCTGTTCATGTGAAAATCCTGCGTGATGGAGCAAAGCTCCCCACCTACGGCACAGCCGGCGCGGCGGGGGCTGACCTGTATGCCTGCATTGACGCAGCCGTGACCATCCGGCCGGGGGAGACGGTGTTTATCCCCACGGGCATTGCCCTGGAGGTTCCCGAGGGCTGCGCCGGGCTGGTGTATGCCCGCAGCGGCCTTGCCTGCAAACGGGGGCTTGCGCCTGCCAATAAGGTCGGTGTGGTGGACAGCGACTACCGCGGGGAGATCAACGTGGTTCTTTACAACCACGGAAGCGCCCCCCAGACCGTCGAAAACGGCGAACGCGTCGCCCAGCTCCTGATCACGCCGGTTTTGCAGCCGGCCTATGAAATTGCCCAGACCCTGACGGATACGGCCAGAAATGCAGGTGGGTTCGGATCTACCGGGAAATAACTGGCGTTTTTTATAAAATTTTCGTATTGCGAATGTAAAATTTGTGCAAATTTTGTCACTGTACTTTTTTCGCTTCTTTTTTTATAATAATAATGAGCCTGCATAGGGTCTATCTGAAAACCGTCAACACGCCCAAACAGCGGGTCTTTTTCCGCCTGCTGTGCGCCATTTTCCCTTGCAATACACAAAGTATTCCTGCGGAAAAATGGCTTGCCCAGCACGAAAATTCCTCGCCGCCGGTCATATCGCCGGATTTCAGATCCACCCTGTGTGGAACGGAAAAACATCGACACGGCCGGACAACGGATATATTCCGCCAATAGCCGCTGATCGAGTCAGAGCTTCCTTAGGATGGAACTGAAAACTGTCAACACGCCCGGACGCCGGGCCTTTTCACGCTGGATCGGCGCCATTTTCCCGCGCGCTTGCGCACATTGCCGGTTTTCAGACACTCTATTTTAAGGCATTTCCCGCAAAAATGCAATACAAGATATTGTAGCTTGGGCTTGGAATTTGACGAAAGTTGTGGTATGATACGAAATAGGTATCATCAAAAGCGGCGTTTGCCGCAAAACATCCCGTGCGCAGCCTGCGCACACGAGCAAAACGGAGGCTTTGCATGAAACTGAAAAAATGCGAATACTGCGGTACGGAGTTTGACGCCGCGCTCAGCCAGTGTCCGCTTTGCGGGAGGGCCGTCCAGCCCGGTGCAGCCGAGCCCATGCCGGTCATGTCCGCGCCCTATAAGCCCGCCCGATCCGGCGGCGGAAAATTCAGCAAAAAGAAAGGCGGCCGCTTCTCTGCACCGCCCAAAAAGAAGCAAAAGCCCGCGCCCGGCGAAAATCCGTACAAGATCCCGAAGTGGATGATGGCGGCGATCTGCGGGGTTTTGGGTCTGGCCGTCGTGCTGGGGGCTGCGTTTGCGCTCTATCAGCTCTCGTGGTTTCCGAAATTCCTGGGTTCCAGCGAGCCTGCCTCCATGCAGGAGGAGGTGACTGCGCCGGAGGAAACGGCCGAGCCTGCCGAAGAGGTCCAGCCCGCCGCGCCCACCGAGCAGCAGTATATGAACGAAGAGGACTTCAAGCCCGAGGAAAATGAAGTCCTCTTCGTTCATATACTGCTGCTCGGTGGGCGCGGCGGGCT
>DJNI01000042.1 GCA_002436765.1 Clostridiales bacterium UBA6468 | reverse complement strand
AGGAATACTTGCTGTATTTCAAGGGAAAATGGCGCGGCACAGGGCAAAAAGAGCCGCTGATTGGGCGTTTTGACAGTTTTCAGATACACCTTAGAAAACTCTGAGGAAACAGCGAAGGCTGACAGCGGGGGAAGGATTGCCCGTTTTCAGCCCGGTTGACGTTTTCAGAGACTTTGCAACCCTGGGAGGTAGGACTATGAACAGCACAAAGCAAAAGCGGCAGCCAGTCCGCCATAAACTGAAGTTTACCAATGAAGACCTGTGGGGCTACATTTTCATCGCTGCCGCCATGATCATTTTCTGTGTCTTCACGCTGTATCCCGTGTTCAGCGCGATTTACACCAGCTTCTTCAATTACAAGCCATTCGGCTCGGAATTTGTCGGTCTGCAAAACTATATCGACACCCTGAAATACTCCAAGTTCAATCTGTTCTACAAGGCTGCGCGAAACACGCTGGTCTATACCGCGGTGGTCGTGCCCTTGTCGCTGCTGATGTCCTTCTGCATCTCCGTGATGATCCTGCCCTTCCATAAGAAGGTGCAGTCCGTTTTCAAGGCGATGTACTATCTGCCCGGCATTGCATCCGGCGTTGCGCTGTCCGTGGTGTGGCTGTGGCTGTACGATTCTTCTCCGGACGGCATATTCAACCGGCTGCTGGGCGCCCTTGGCATTCCGGCGCAGAACTGGCTGTCCTCTACCAAAACCTCGATGCTTTCTCTGATCATCATGGCGCTGCTTTCCAGCCACGGTGTTCGGATTATTACCTATATTGCCGCCCTGATCGGCATTGACAACAGCTATTTCGAGGCTGCCGAGCTGGACGGCGCCACCTTCCTTCAGAAGGTGCGCTATATCGTCTGGCCGCTGGTGAAGCCCACGACCCTGTTCCTGCTGGTCACAGGCGTCATCGGCTCCTTCCAGGTGTTCATGAACGCCTACATGATGACCGGCGGCGGCCCGGACAACTCCACCACCATGATCGGCCTGCTGATCTACAACAACGCCTTCGTGTACGGCAAGTACGGTCTTGCCTGCGCCCAGGCCATTCTGCTGGCCATTGCCATCGCCATCATGTCCCTGTTCCAGTTCCGGCTCATGGGCGTGGACGTTGAGTATTGAGGAGGGGGATTATGGCTACTACCGGTTTGTATTCCCAGCACCTGAACAACAGGAAGGTGCTCCACCTCCGCAATGCGGTCATCGCCATCGTGCTGATCATTCTGGCGGCGGCGACGCTGTTTCCCATCTGCTACATGATCCTCTCGTCCTTCGGCCCCAACGTGTCCACGGCGGGCAATATGCGAACCATTCTGCCTTCCCGGTTTACGCTGGAATCCTTTGACGCGTTCTTCCATTTCAGCGATTACTCCCTGCGGTGGATCCTCAACAGCGTGATCGTGGCGACGGGGGCGGTCATCGGCAACGTGATCTTTGCCTCCATGGCGGGCTATGCCTTTGCCAAAATCCGCTTCAAGGGCAGCAAGATCCTGTTCGCCCTGATTCTGGTGGCCATGATGATCCCCTATCAGGTGACCCAGGTTCCGCTGTACATCCTGATGGTGCAGAAATTCTCCATGACCAATACCTATGCGGCCATGATCCTGCCCGGATTGTGTACGGCCTACAATATTTTCCTGTGTAAGCAGTTCTTCTCCGGCCTGCCCACGCCGCTGATCGAGAGCGCCAAGATCGAGGGCTGCAATCAGTTCCAGATCTTTATCAAAATCGTCCTGCCCCTGGCCAAAACCGTGCTGGCGGTCATGGCGATCAACACCTTCATGGCCAGCTGGAACGACTTCTTCTGGCCGTTCCTGGTGACGAACGACCCGTCTATGTACACCATTCAGGTGGGCTTAAAGCAGTTCAAGTTCGCCAACGAAACACTGTTCGCCCCGATGATGGCCGGCGCCACCATCTCCGCGCTGCCCATGTTTGTTCTGTTCTTTGCGCTGCAAAAGTACTTTATGGAAGGCGTCACCATCGGCGCCGTCAAGGGCTGATTAGACTGTCAAAAAGGCCGTTGGCCTTTTTGACAAGGGACTTGCAGTCTGCTGCGCGCACTCTTTTACCGCCTGCGGGTGGCTTTCCTCCGCGAGTCTTTTGGGACACACCGCGCAGCCCCCGCTTTCTCAGTGGGGGCTGCTGTCATACTGAGGTGACTTGACTATGATTCGATCTTATACACCCGACGACGAAAGCGCCATGCTTTCTCTGTGGGACACGGCGGGAGCCGCCATGGGCTACGCGCCCGCGCAGCTGGAGGACTTCCGCCGTCTGCTGACCCGGCACCCGAACTTTTCCCCGGCATACACCTTTGTCCTGGAGAAAAAGGGGACGCTTCTGGGCTTTGTCAACGGCTGCACCGGGGCGGGCATCCCCAAGGGAGATATCCGGGGGTACTTGAGCTGCCTGATTCTGTCTGCGGAAGCGGATTCCGACGAAAATACCGCTTTGCTTCTCTCCGCGCTGGAAAACGCCTTCCGGAAGGCGGGAAAGACCTACTGCGCCGTCACCTTTTTCAATCCCATCCGCCTGCCCTGGATTCTCCCCGGCACGCCGGGGCACCAGCATAACAACACCCCCGGCGTGGCGACGGATCTTCCGCTGCACGACCGGATGCTGTCCCTGGGCTACCGGGAAAGCACCCGGGAATGCGCCATGTACCGAAGCCTGGCGGACTATGAAACCCCGGCATGGGTGGAGGAAAAGGCCGGGAAAATGGCCGAAGATGGCTACCATGTGGAGCGCTATGACCCAGACAGGCACGTCGGCCTGGAGGAAATGGTGGCGGCGCTGGACAACGCCATGTGGTCGGAGGAAATTCCGGCGGCCGGGAAAAGCGGCATGGATTTGCTGGTGGGGCTGAAGGGCAATGTCTGTGCCGGATTCACCGGGCCTGTGTACCCGGAGAAGACGGGGCGGGGGTACTTTGCCGGCCTGGGGGTTGCACCCCGGTTTGAGGGACACGGCCTGGGTACGCTGCTGTTTTACCGCCTTCTGGAACGGGAAAAACAGGCGGGGGCAAAGTATATGTCGCTGTTCACCGGGGAAGACAACCACGCCCGGTTTATCTATCTCAACGCCGGCTTCCGGGTCGTCCGGACATTCGGCGTCATGCTGAAGGAGCTGTAGGACTATGAAGACACAAACCGTGCTTGCCATCGGCGCCCATATCGGGGACGCCGAGCTGACCGCCGGGGCGCTGCTGGCGACCTGCGCCGTTCACGGCGGCAAGGCCGTGACCCTGGCGCTGACCGCCGGGGAAAAGGGCGCTCCCGCCGGAGCGGATATTGCCGAATACCGCCGGGGAAAAATCGCGGAAGCGGAGGCCTTTGCCAAGGAACTGGGCGGCGAAGCCTACGTCCTGGATTACGAGGACGGCCTTCTGCCGGACAATGACGAGGTTCGCTTTGCCGTCTGCGACGTCATCCGTAAGGTCAAGCCCGATATCATCGTCACCCACCACGAAAACAGTATGCACAAGGATCATATTGTCTGCCATAAAATCGTGGCGGACGCCTGGTTCTATGCCGCCATTGAGGGCTTCCGGCGGGAGCTGCCGAAGCACTTTGCCGGAAAGCTCTACTTCGCCGAAAACTGGGAGGACGCCCCCGGCTTTGAACCCTACGTCTACATGGACGTGAGCGACGGATATACCCTGTGGGAAAAGGCCATCGACCACCACTGGTTTGCGGTACACTCCACCAGCTTTCCCTACAAGGAATACTACTCCCACTTAAAGCGCCTGCGGGGCATTCAGGGACGGAAGGGCTACTGTGAGTGCTTCATGATTCCAAAAGAGCAGTATAAGCTGGTACAGACATTGGAGGAAACCTGAAAAACATGGAAATGAGACAAATGCTGGGGCAGAAGCTGGTGTTCGGCTTTCACGGGAAAACGCTGTCCGAGGAATTTAAGAATCTGCTCCGGGAATACAAGATCGGCAATGTGATCCTGTTCCTGCGCAACGTGGAAAGCGCGGAGCAGCTCCGCACGCTCTGCGCCGAGATTCAATCGCTGGTTCGGGAAGAGACAGGCTATCCTGCCTTTATCATCATCGACCAGGAGGGCGGCATGGTGACACGGCTGCCCCAGGATGCCGTAAACGTCCCCGGCGCCATGGCGCTGGCGGCCACCGCAGACCCGGAAAACGTCCGCCTGGCGTCGGAGATCACCATCCGGCAGCTGCGGGGACTGGGGGCTAACTTCAACATGGCGCCGGTACTGGATGTCAACAGCAATCCTGCCAATCCGGTGATCGGCGTGCGCAGCTTCGGCGATGAGGCGGAGCGCGTGGCGTCCCTGGGCTGCGCCGCCATTGCGCCCTATGCAGGGAGCGGGGTGCTGTGCTGCGCCAAGCATTTTCCGGGCCACGGCGACACGGCGGTGGACAGCCATCTGGGGCTTCCCCGGGTGGACAAAACGGAGGAGGAGCTGGAAAAGCTGGAGCTGATCCCCTTCCGCCGCGCCATCGAAGCCGGGGTGCCGGCCATTATGTTGAGCCATGTGCTGTTCCCGAATATGGAACCGGAGCAGGTTCCCTGCACCATGTCCCGGCGGATGGTCACCGGGCTTCTGAAGCAGAAGCTGGGCTTCCGGGGGCTGATCCTCACGGACTGCATGGAAATGGGCGCCATCCGGGATTATTACGGAACGCCGGAGGGTGTGGTCGCGTCCGTTAAGGCAGGTGTGGATCTTGCGGAGATATCCAGCGACTTTGACCTGGAGCTGGCCGCCGCAAAGGCCGTCAATGAGGCGGCGGAGCGGGGAGAGTTCGACACGGAGGAGATTCGCGCCTCCGTGGAGAAAATCCTTCGCTATAAGAAAATGCTTGCGACTCAGGCAGAGCCAGACCTGTGCAACCGGGGGTCAGACCGCCGCGCTGCGGAAAATATGGCGCGTCAGGCGATCAGCCGGATTTCCGGAACGCCCTTCCGTGCGGATGAAAACACCTTCTTCTGCGGCTGCGCCGACTACCGTGCCTCCGGTGCAGGCAATGCGGAGGGAAACGCCGTGACCTTCCCCGAGTACATGGCAACCGCTTTTGGGGCTAAGAGCTTCGTCACCGGAAAAGACCCGGATGAAGAGGAAATCCGTGCGGTACTGCGGCAGGCGGAAAGCTGCGGAAAAATCATCCTGGGTACCTGCAACGGTCATTTGTTCCGGGGACAGCTCGCTCTGGCGGAAGCTCTGGCGGCGACGGGGAAACCCATGGCCGTGGCCGCGCTGCGCAACCCCTACGATCTGTCCCATCTCCCCGGAACCGTCTGGAAGCTGGCCGCCTACGATTATTCCGTCCCCGCCCTCCGGGCGCTGGAGGATATCTTCCGCGGCGGCAAGGCCACAGGCGTCTGCCCTGTGAAGCTGTCATAAGCATCCGGCAGGACGAGGGGAAGATATAGAGGGAACCTCTGAATCAATCGTCTGGGGCTGTGAGCGAGAGATTTTCCGCCCACTCTTCGGTACCGAAAAATCTCTCGCTCACAGCTCTTGCCGATTTAATCAGAGGTTCCACAGTATACGCAGGAACAGCCGACGGAAGTCGGCTGTTCTTTTTTCGGATACGCCCTAAGAAGTCGTTTTATTTACAGCACTCAGGAAGAAATCGGGGCCCTTTTCTTCAAAGAGGAGCAGCGACACGCCGAGCAGCAGATCGGCATGTACAGCCGGATCGTCCAGTGGAATGCGGAAATCATCCTGCATCCTGCGAATACGGTAAAGCACCGTATTGCGATGGGTAAAAAGGGCGTCGCAGGTCTTTACCAATGAACGGCAGCAGGTCAGATAGTGATAAAGCGTCTCGCAATACTGGGTGCCTTTTTCCTTGTCATGTGCAGCCAGCACCTGAATTTCTTTTGCGATCAGGTCACTGCGCCCCTCTATGCTTTTCAGCAAAAGCGGCGTGCGGAGCTGTGCTACCGTACAGACGCTTCCGCTGTGAAAGCGGGGATCCATCATCAGCTCCAGCGCTTCATGGGCTGTGCGGTAGAGAGCCGGAAGCGCAAACAGGTCGCATAATCCGTCCGACATGACCACTTTTAGCTGAAACTCCTCCGCCAACGCTGAAAAGCCGTCGAAATCCCGCATCCCATGCAGAAACAGAAACACGTCTCCCCGGTAAAGAAGAGAATGGGACTGGGGGAATCTCGCCCTGATTTCATCCTGCAAATGCCGCTTTCCCAGATATTCATTGCGATAGGCGGTCAGATTGATCAGCGCAAAGCCGGTGGGTCGGAAATCCGCAAGATAAGTTCCGGATGCCTGTAGATGAAAATACGGCGCAGAGGAAAATCCTCCGTCTAAAAGGTGCATTAAAATTTCTTCCGCCGTTTCAAAGGGCTTATCGTGTCTGCTGGCTTCGATAAATGCCTGCTTCGCCAGAACCTGCTCAACCGTGGTCCATATTTCCGTTGGAATATCCTGCAAATGCCCATCCGTATCTACACAGATAAGATAACCAAGCCGCACGCCGGAACTGATGAGCGGTGCAAAGCGACGGTGGTAATCGCTGCCCTCCATCTTCACATAGTCTGCCCTTCCGGCAGTCAACGCAGCACTTTGGGCGATGATCGCTCCGGCTTCATAGGTGATCTGCCCCTGCCGAATTGCATCCTGAAAAAGCGGATCATGGAATCCAAGCGGCCGGTGATGCGCCGTGACATGAAACGTGTCATCCAGTACCAGAATCGGGCATTCCAGCAGCGCACCGGTATCGGCGGCCAAAGCCCTTAAATCATCCTGCGCAAAGAACTCGGACAAAAGCACATCGGCACTATACCGCTTTCGATCTGTATCCCCCATCGTCGTCATTCCTTTCACTTGTGCGGAAAGCACAACCCTTTTTCTTTTTATTATACCGCAAGATGATTGCTGTTTCAAGAGAAAAGCGTTATAGTATTGTCACAATCCAAGAGCGAGTAATGAAAGGGGTCAAAGACAATGCAAGTTTCCAAGTCCATGCGAGTTCTGAACATTATTTCAGGTGTGCTGCTGATCGTGGCAGGTGTCTATTGCCTGTGCAATCAGGATGTTGCGGCGATGACCGCCGGCCTGCTGCTGGGTGTGTTCATGCTGGTTTCCGGCGTGATCGAGATCATTGTATTCGCTTCGACGGCCGGTCTGCTGATCGGCTCCGGCTGGCTGCTCCTGGACGGCGTGCTGACCGTGATCCTGTCGCTGTTCCTGCTGTTCAACCAGTGGTTCACGATGCTGTCGCTTCCGTTCCTGTTTGCCCTGTGGCTTCTGTTCTCCGGCATTTCCCGGTTTGTCAGTGCTTTTGACCTGCGGGCGATGGGTGTTCGCGGATGGGGCTGGGTATTGACCATCGGGATCCTGCTGATGGTTGCCGGTTTCATCTGCATGATGGATCCGTGGGTCAGCGTTGCGGCGATCGGCCTTACGGTTGGCCTTGTGTTCCTGCTGGAGGGCGTCAGCGCCATCGTCTACGCCTGTATTCCGCGGGTCAGGTAAGCAATGCTTTGCTGCGGCATTCGCTGCAAAGGAAAGCTTTTCATATAGATAGCAAAAACCAAAGAAAATAAAAAATGGAGGAATGTATTATGCTACCCGTAATCTATGGAGAAAACATGTTTGATGACATTTTTGGCGACGATTTCTTCGGTGGCCGCAATCCGCTGTTTGGTAAGAACGCCAGAAACCTGATGAAGACCGATATCCGGGAGACGGACGACGCAAAGGCTTACCGCCTGGCGGTTGATCTGCCCGGCTTCAAGAAGGATGAGATCAGCCTCGACCTGAAGGACGGTTATCTGACCATCAGCGCCGAGAAGGGTCTGGACAAGGACGACGAGGACAAGAAGGGTCGTATCCTGCGCCAGGAGCGTTATGCCGGAGCCTGCTCCCGCAGCTTCTATGTGGGGGATGTGAAGCCTGAGGATATCAAGGCGAAGTATGAATCCGGCGTACTGACTGTGCTGGTTCCCAAGGAGGATGTCAAGAAGTCCCCTGTCAGCACCGCCATTACGATCGAATAACTTTTCACGAAAGCCTGCCGCCTGCGTTGAACAGGCGACAGGCTTTTCCCATGAGGCGAAAAATGAAGCAAACGATTTCACTGAACGGCGTCATTGATATGCATGTTCACACAGCGCCGGATGTTTGTCAGCGCACTTATAACGATCTGGAGCTGACGGCCGCTGCCGTTCATGCCGGAGCCAGAGCGATCGTGATCAAGGGGCATCACTGCCCTACCGTGGCGCGGGCTGCGCTGTGCAACGCCTACAGCAGAGCCGTCTTTGACAGCAATGCATTTGTCATGTACGGCGGATTGGTCCTGAACTATGAAGCGGGGGGATTGAATCCCAGGGCGGTACAGACCGCACTCGAAATGGGCGCCAGAGTCATTTGGCTGCCAACGGTGGACGCGGAAAACGACTGCCGGAAGCACGGAAAATCCGGGGGCATCCGCATGACGGATGATCGGGGGGTACCGTTTCCGGAGCTTCGCCGTATCTTTTCGCTCATAAAGAAATATGATGCGGTTCTTGCCACGGGACACATTTCACCGGAGGAGATACGCTGCGTGGTGGACAGCGCCCGCAACATTGGCGTGCAGAAGATCGTGATCACCCATCCGGAGTACTGGGTCGTGGATATGAACCTTGAAGGGCAGGGGGAACTGGTCGCGGATTACAGCGTCATTCTGGAGCGCTGCTTTATGCAGCCGCTGAAAAACGGCCGGTGGGTCAGCAATGCAGAGCGCAACCTGGAAGCGATCCGAAAGCTGGGAGCACAGAGCACGATTCTGTCCACCGACTGCGGCAATCCCGTTACGCCGCCGTGGGAGGAATCCATGCGGCAGTATCTGCAATTTATGGCTGATCACGATATCGGTCCGGAAGAACTGCGGAGTATGACCCAAACCACGCCCGCACGGCTCCTGGGACTTACGGATGTGCTGAAATAGAAGCGGAGACGTTGGGCAGCGGCACCGCACAAAAAGCGTCTGCGCGTCTCAGCCGTCTTTTCGTCCCACCTCTTCCGTTTGAAAAACGGGAAATATTGCGTAGCCGTTGCCGGCGTAAGCCGGCCTACAGATGCGCAATATTTCCCGTTTTCGGTGCCGGAGAGCGGGGGGAAAAGATCCGCTCACAGCCGAAGACGGTTTGTTCCGTGTTGCCTTAGGCACTTGCGATATTTGCATTTTGGAGATATAATGGTCGGAAACGGAAGCCGTTTTCCATTCTGAAAATACATAATTTCTGCGTAAGAAAGGGTCGTACATGAAAAGAGCAAAAAAATCCTACTTGCTGATCATCCTGGTGCCGGCTATGCTGTTGGTGCTGGCCGGCTGCGGTCAGGGCGCCGTGAGCGAACGAATCGTATCGCTCCTGGCGGATTCCTTCTGGAAGATCCTGCTGCCCGGCATTACCGTGACGATTCCGCTGACCGTCATCTCCTTTGCCCTGGCGCTGGTCATTGCAACGGCAACCGCGCTGGTGCAGTTTGCCCACGTGCCGGTGCTGACGCCCCTCGCCCGATTCTATATCTGGATCGTCCGGGGAACGCCCCTGCTGGTGCAGCTGTTTGTGATCTTCTTCGGTCTGCCCAAAATTGGCATTGTGCTGAATCCGTTTCCGGCCGCCGTCATCGTCTTTGCGGTCAACACCGGTGCTTACGACGCGGAAACCGTCCGGGCGGCGCTGGAATCCGTTCCCCGGGGACAGCTGGAAGCGGGAGAATGCGCGGGCATGACCTACTGGCAGACCATGCGGCGCATCGTTCTGCCTCAGGCCATGCGGACGGCGTTTCCCTCCCTCTCTAACTCCCTGATCTCCCTGGTGAAGGACACCTCTTTGGCGGCCAATATCACCGTATCGGAAATGTTCATGACCACCCAGCGTATCGTGGCTCGCACCTATGAGCCGCTGGCGCTGTATATCGAGGTGGGCGTCATTTATCTGATGTTCTCCACCGTCCTCACATGGCTGCAAAGCCGTGGGGAAAAGCGGCTGAACGCGTATCAGAAGCAGGAGGTGAAGTAAGATGCTGGAGCTGCACGGTATCAAAAAGAGCTTTGGCGATCTGGAGGTGCTGAAGGGCATCGATCTGACCGTGGAACAGGGTGACGTAGTCGCCATCCTCGGCCCCAGCGGTTCCGGAAAAACCACGCTGCTGCGGTGCATCAACTTTCTGGAAAGGGCCAGCGGCGGTGAAATGGTGTTCGACGGGGAACGGTTTGACTTAAGCAAAATCTCCAAAAAAGACATTGCCCGCCTGCGGCAGAAGACCGCCTTCGTTTTTCAGAACTACAATCTGTTTCTCAACAAGACCGCTCTGCAAAACGTGACGGAGGGGCTGATTATCGGCCGGAAAATGCCAAAGGCGGAAGCGGAGGAAATCGGCCGAAAAATGCTGGAAAAGGTCGGCATGGCCGACCGCAGCGACTACTATCCCAGCCAGCTTTCCGGCGGACAGCAGCAGCGCGTTGCCATTGCCCGGGCGCTGGCCACCCAGCCGGAGATCATTTATTTCGACGAACCGACCTCCGCCCTCGACCCGGAGCTGACCGGCGAGGTGCTGGCCGTCATGCGCCAGCTTGCCGAGGAGGGCATGACCATGCTGGTGGTCACCCATGAAATGGGGTTTGCCCGCAATGTTTCCAATAAGGTGGTCTTTATGGAGCATGGCGTGGTGGTGGAATCCGGCACCTCTCGGGAATTTTTTGAACATCCGCAGGAAATGCGCACCCACGCGTTTTTGCATACCGTCAGCGGCGGGGATGCCATGGGAGCCTCTGACGCACCCCAATAACAACGCAAAAGGAGTATCAAGCTATGAAAAAGAATCGAATTGCAGCACGCTTACTGTCCCTCGTCCTGCTGGCAGCCGCCGTTCTGACCGGCTGCTCTTACCAGAACAGCGATCAGGCCACCGAGGCGACCGCCGGTGATCTGCTGGCGCGGATTCAGGAAAAGGGTGAGATCGTGATCGCCATGGAGGGCACCTGGGCGCCCTGGACCTATCACGACGAAAACGATGAGCTGGTCGGGTACGACGTGGAGGTCGGCAAAGCCATCGCGGAAAAGCTGGGCGTGACCGCCACCTTTGTGGAGGGCGAATGGGACGGCCTGCTGGCCGGTCTGGACGCCGGGCGCTATGACATTATGGTCAACGGCGTGGGCATTACCCCGGAGCGTCAGGAAAAGTACGATTTCACCACGCCCTACGCCTACAACCGCACCGCCGTGATCGTACGGGGCGATTATGACGAAATCCATTCCATGGAAGATCTGAAGGGCAAGAAGACGGCCAACACCATTTCCAGCACTTATGCCGAGCAGGCCGAGGCCTATGGCGCTACCGTCACCGGCGTGGATGATCTGAACCAGACCATTGAACTGCTGCTGGCCGGCCGGATCGACGCGACGCTGAATGCGGAGGTGGTCTTTGCGGACTATCAGAAGACCCATCCCGAAGCCAACATCAAAATCGCGGCCTATTCCGATGATGTAGAGAAGGTCGCCATCCCCGTCCGCAAAGGCGCCGACACGGCAACGCTGCTGGAGGCCATCAACCAGGCGCTGGCGGAGCTGGACGCCGACGGGACGCTGAGCGCGCTGTCGGTCAAGTATTTCGGGACGGATATTTCCAAGATGTCCTGACCTTTGCAAAAAATCACCGGGAGCAATCCGTTTCGGACTGCTCCCGGCTCTTTTTCCCCAGCAATCAGTATCCAAACATCCGGCTGACCACATTGCCGTCGATGGCGTTCAGGGTCAGCATGGGCTGGGTCACGTAGGTCGCGCCCTTTTTCATGGAATCCGAGGCGTCGTCTCCGGGTTCGTACCAGTCCCATGTCCCCCAGAAATCCCACACGGGGACGATCGTCCCCTGCAAGGAACCCTTGTCCCGGACGCGCATCAGGGACAACGAGACCTTCGTGATCTCCACGTCCATGTATGTCTCGTCGCCGTTGCTCTTGTCGATCTCCACAAGACTGCGGGCTTCCGACGGGCCGATGACCACCACGGGCAGCATGGTGTTGGCTATGGACGCAATGTCTTCAAAGGGCATAAGGGCGGTCTGCGCCTCCTTGATGACCGGCTCGGTGCTGGGAGAATCCCACTCGAAGGAAAGAATGCCGTCCCTTCCCACCGTGATCCAGACGCTTTCCATGTACCAGGAAACGGTATCCGCGTTGGTTTCCTCGGAGCTGCGGTAAGTCCAGTACTGATGATCCTCCCCGACGGCGGGGTCGCTGCTCACACGATCCTCCCGGATGCCGGGAATGGGCAGGCCATTTATGCTGGGGGTGTAGTAAAGCTCCCATGTACCCTTCCGTTCGCCCTCTCTGGGCTGCTGCGCGTCGGCCAGAACCATATCGCCCAGACCCAGCTCCTGCATCACCCCGTCCGCCTTGGCGATGGCGTCCTCTTTGGAAATGCTGCCCCAGTCGGTGCTGCGGTAATACTTGAAGTCGCTGTTGACGATCGTCGCGCTCGTCAGATATCCGCCGAGCCGGTTCGTGATGTTGACTTCGTACTTGGCTCCATCCACGGTCGCATCGCCGCTGATCTCATTGGGCGTTCCGGAATCCTCAAAGCCGTGGATGACGGGCTTTTCCTCCGGCGCCTTTGCCATTTCCGCAGTGTAATAGGCGATGATCTCCTGACGGCGCGCTTCCAGCTGCTCCGGCGTCTGTTCCGGGGCGTCCGGGTCTGCGTGCCATTCGGAGGAGTTGACAAAATCAATGGAATCCTGGTACTCCTGCTTCGTCATGACAGTGCTGTAAAGCGGCTGTCCTTTCAGTAGCACCCGCAGTAGGGTGTCCACATCCTCCTGGGTGAAATCCCGGGGCGTCACGGTGGCGGTGGGAAGCACCGTCCCCAGCTCCGCCACCACCTGTGCGTCAGCGTGGATGGTGAGCCTGCCCTCCTGACTGACCCAGTCCCCGGTGAATTTCTCCGGGAAGGTGTACTCCGTCTGCTCTTCGGCGCTCTGCTTAAGGAGCATCGCCTGATTGACGGTGGTGGGTTCGGCGGGCGTCCGGCCTTTGCCGCATCCGGGCAGCATGGCAAGCGCCAGAGCGAAGGCGGCGAACCGCAGTGTTTTCTTTTTCATGGTAACACGTCCTTTCTTTTAGATGGCTCCAGCATATCACGGTCTGAATCAGAAGTGTTTACCGGCACGTTACCGTTTGATTACCGATGACGATTCTGGCGGTCGTTCCCTCGCCAACGGTGCTTTCCAGCGTCAGCGTTCCGCCATGGACGGCGGCGATCTCCCGCACCAGCGCCAGTCCCAGACCGAAGCCGCCGTTCGCCTTGCTCCGGGAGGGATCGCCCATGTAGAAGGCGTCGGTCACCCTTTGCAGGTCTTTTTCGGGGATGCCCCGGCCGCGGTCGGTAACGGTGAACCCCGTCTCCGACGCCTGAATCCGGATGGTCTGCCCCGGGGCGGAGGCCTTGGCGCTGTTTTCCACGAGATTGACAAGGGCAATGCACATCAAATCCTTGTCCACGGACAGGATGTCCCCGTTGCAGGTGATTTCCAGAGACGTTCCGTACTTTTCCATGATCGGCCGGGTCAGCTCCCGCACCTGGGTCAGCAGCTCCGGCACGGATGCCGGCACCAGCTTTGCGTTCTTTTTCATGGAAAGCAGCGTCAGGAGCTTTCTGACCATGGTTTCCAGCCAGTGGAGCCGGGCATCCATACTGCCCAGCAGCGCCTCCTGCTTTTCTTCGGGAAGGTAAACATTTCGCAGGGTGTTCACGTTCAGGAGCAGAGACGTCAGGGGCGTTTTCAGCTCGTGGGTGACCGCACCGACGAAAAGCTTCTGCCGCTCGTTCTGCTCCCGCAGGGTGTCTACATGGGTCTCCACCGCCAGCGCCATCTGGTTGAAATTCTGCGCCAGAACCCCCACCTCGTCCTGAGAGACAACGGGGACGCGCCGGCTGTAATTCCCGTCCGCGATGCTGCCGGCGGCTTCCGAAAGCCGGGACAGCGGGCGAAGCGTCCGGGAGATCATCCAGGAAACCGCCCCAAGCCCCAAAAGGCCAATGGTCAGCGCCAGCAGTGCAAAGCGCCCGCTGAGCTGCCAGAGCTGGGAATATAGGTAGGTGGCATCCGCCACCAGATACACGCCGCAATCCATTTCCCGAATGTCCGCGGCCTTGCCCAGAATCAGGAAATGTTTTCCATCCACATAAGCTCTGGCCGATTGCGTGCCGCCGTAATGGACGTCCAGATATTCTTCCGGGTCGATCTGGGCGGACGCGCTCAGGCACTCTCCGTTGACAACGAGGGCGCTTCCCGGCACGCCGCAGGAACGGAAGCAGTAGGTCAGCAGCGCTTTCCGGGAAAGGGCGTCAAGGCCGTCCGCGGGACTGCGGTAGACGGCTGTTCCGAAATCCTCCGCCAAGTCGTTCAGGGTTTCCTCCGTGCTCCCCAAAAGGGCTTCATAGGACTGCTCCCGCACCTGCCAGAGCATGGCCGCCGTCAGGCTCACCGCCACGGCGAACAGCAGCGCCGCGCAGAGAATTGTCAGTTTTGTTTTCAGCTTCATCGTTCCTCCAACCGGTAGCCGGCCTTTGAGATGGTACGGATTTCTTCGGACAGGTTCAGCTTTTTCCTGAGGTTGGCAATGCGGACGTCCACGGTGCGGATGTCTCCGAAATAGTCCTGCCCCCAGATCTCGTTCAGAATGCGTTCCCGGGAGACCGTGCGGTTCTTGTTCTTCATCAGCACCGCCAGCACGTCAAATTCCAGCGGCGGCAGGGGGATTTCTTCCCCGTTCCTGCTCAGGCGGCGGTTGCCGTTGTCCAGCGTCAGATCCCGGAAATGGTAGACTTCCCTGAATTTGCCGCTGCGCCTGAGTACCTTTTCCATGCGCACCATCAGGGCGAGCATGTCGAAGGGCTTGGCGATGTAATCCTCCGCGCCGCCCCGCAGTCCCTGCACCTCGTGCTGGGCGTCGTTCATGGCGGTCAGGCAGATGACGGGGATTCCGTATTCCTGTAGCTTTGGAAGCAAGGTAAAGCCGTCCACCCCCGGCAGCATCATGTCAAGCAAGGCCAGATCATAGTCATGGTTTCCTTCCAGCGCGTTCCACGCGGCAAGACCGTTATCAAAGGCGGTCACGCAGTAGTCCGCGCATTCCAGATTCAGCCGCAGCACCTCGGCAATGGCCGCGTCGTCCTCGATGATCAGAATTCGGTTGCTCATGGAATCCCCTCCATCCGGCGTTTGGGTTATTATAGCACAGCCCGACGTCTGTGTGTTTACCAAAATATTACTGTTTTCGTGATGAAAGCCGCCGTTTTCTGCAAAACGGCGGCTTTTCAGCTCTTAACGATTACGTTCCATCTCCGCGAAGCTCGATGATCTGGTCACGCAGTACGGCGGCGTACTCGTATTCCATCATCTTCGCCGCTTCCTTCATCTGCTTTTCCAGACGGGCGATCTCCTTTTCCTTCTCTGCCTTCGTCATCTTCACGCCGGTTCTGCCCTTGCGCTCGGCGGTGGGGGACGAGATCTCGATCAGGTCCCGCACGGACTTGATGATGGTCTTCGGGACGATCCCGTGGGCCTTGTTGTAGGCGTCCTGGATCTCCCGGCGGCGGGCTGTCTCGTCGATGGCCGCACGCATGGCGGGGGTGACCGAGTCGGCGTACATGATGACCCTGCCCCCGGCGTTCCGGGCGGCGCGGCCGATGGTCTGAATGAGACTGGTCTCGCTGCGCAGGAAGCCCTCCTTGTCCGCGTCCAGAATGGCCACCAGACTGACCTCCGGCAAGTCAAGACCTTCCCGCAGCAGGTTGATGCCCACAAGCACGTCGAATTTTCCCATCCGCATGTCCCGGATGATCTCCATCCGCTCCATGGCGCCGATGTCCGAGTGCATATAGCGCACCTTGATGCCCGCTTTTTGCAGGTATACCGTCAAGTCCTCCGCCATTTTCTTCGTCAGGGTCGTCACCAGAACCCGCTCGTTTTTTGCTGTGCGGGCGTTGATCTCCCCGATCAGGTCGTCGATCTGCCCCTCGATGGGACGCACCTCCACCTCCGGGTCCAGCAACCCGGTGGGACGGATGACCTGCTCCACCGTCTGGCCGGAGCGGGTACGCTCGTAGTCGCCGGGGGTGGCGGAGACATAGATCACCTGATGGATCTTCTGGTCGAACTCCGTAAAGTTCAGGGGGCGGTTATCGTAGGCCGAGGGCAGGCGGAAGCCGTAATTCACCAGCGCGTCCTTCCGGCTCCGGTCTCCGGCATACATGGCGCGGCACTGGGGCAGGGTCACGTGGCTCTCGTCGATGAACATCAGGTAGTCCTTGGGGAAATAGTCCAGCAGCGTGGTGGGCGGCGTCCCCGGCGCGCGCCCCTGAATCACCCTGGAATAGTTTTCGATGCCGTTGCAGAAGCCGATTTCCGTCAGCATTTCCAGATCATAGGCCGTCCGCTGGGCGATGCGCTGGGCTTCGATGAGCTTGTCGTGGGCACGGAAGAAGGCCACCTGATCGTCGCACTCCCGCTGAATCTCCACCATGGCCCGCTGCAATTTTTCCTTGGAGGCAACGTAGTGGCTGGCGGGATAGATGGCCACATGGTCAACATACCGCTCCGCAATGCCGGAAACGGCGTTGATCTCGCTGATCCTGTCCACCTCGTCCCCGAAAAACTCCACCCGGATGGCACGCCCCGACCAGTAGGCGGGGTAGATTTCCAGAGTATCCCCCCGGAGACGGAACTTGTTCCGGGAAAAATCCAGGTCGTTTCGCTCATAGCGGATTTCCGTCAGCTTTTTCAGTACGCTGTCCAGGGGGTACTCCTGCCCCACCCGCAGGGAAATGACCATGCTCTTATAGTCGATGGGGTCGCCCAGACCGTACAGGCAGCTGACCGAGGAAACCACGATCACGTCCCGCCGCTCAAACAGTGCGGACGTCGCCGAGTGACGGAGGCGGTCGATCTCCTCATTCACGGAAGCATCCTTTTCAATGTAAGTATCCGTATGGGCGATGTAGGCTTCCGGCTGGTAGTAATCGTAGTAGGAAATGAAGTATTCCACCGCGTTTTCCGGGAAAAACTCCCGGAA
>DJNI01000012.1 GCA_002436765.1 Clostridiales bacterium UBA6468 | reverse complement strand
GAAGATAGCCCCGCTTCCGTAATGTTTGCAGGGCGCAGCGGGTTTCCTCGGACAAATCAGATGGGCGCATTGTTTGCAGATACTCCCGGTAAATCCGGTTTTTCTCCTCTGCAAACTCCAACTTTTCTTGCTCAGAAAAATGGGAACTCCGGTCTCCCAAAATGATTTCCAGACTTTCCATGCGACTGACGCCGCGGAGCAGCTTGTTTTTCTGTTTGTCAAAGGGAATGCCCAGCCGATCTGCCAGAGCTTTCCATGCCAGATAGTGGTATCGGTCGGTGGAGCAGATCACACCGTCTAAATCAAAAATAATTGCACGTATATCCGTCATGCTTCCGTTGAAGCCCATTTCTTGTGAACACCGGCAGTTTGTCTCCGGCATCGATGAGAATTGTTTGGTTGCCCATATAAATATCCCCTGAGAAAAAGTCCGTCCAGGTGCCTTGCGGCAGATAAACCTCGCGGGAATGCGCGTTTTCTTCCAGCAGCGGCGCTGCCAGAAGATCATTTCCCAGCAGGTATTCGTCCTGACAGCAGAGAACGTTGGAATCCTCCGGCCATTCGTATACCAGCGGGCGCAGGATGGGCTTGCTTTCCTTCACGCACCTCTTTGCTGTTTCCCAGAGGTATGGGCGCAGCTGCTCGTGGAGCTTATGCCAGTAGCGCATCTCATCCAGAAATTCCGGCGCGTTATAAATCTGCGCCATGTTCCATGGGCTGCGCTCGTTGTTGCCCTCCGCACCGGGCATCAGGTCCCGGAACTGTCCTCCGTCCGGCTCGGAATGCCATTGCATGATGGGGCAGAAGCAAGCCATCTGGGTGGCTCTGCGGTAAAGATCGAGAGTCGGGAGCGGGCCGGCAAATCCGGCAATGTCAAAGCCCCAGAACAGGATACCGGATGCAGCTGCGGAAAGACCGGCTTTCAGCACACTTGCAAGCTCCCGGTTTTGGGACTGCTGGTCGCCGCTCCAATGGCAGGGAACAGTATGCTGCCCGGAGAAGCCTGCGCGGCTGAAAAGCACGCGTTCGCTGCCGATAAAGTCCCGGTAGCTTTCCGTATAGTCCCGGGGATAGCGGTTGATTCCTTGCTGTCCTGTGCTGCCGTCGTAGAACTTTACGTCCGTGCTGTGAATGAACTCGCCGCCATCGGTCTTAAATCCATCCACGCCCATGTCCAGCAGATATTGACGCTTGCCAAACCAGCTTGCCCTTGCGGCAGGGTTGGTGAAGTCCGGCACCATGGAGCCGGGAAACCATTTCCCTTGGGGAATATGGTAGGGCGTTCCGTCAGAGAGGCAGACGCATAGCTTCTGCTCGATTGCTTCCTGCCAGTCCAGTCTGTTTTGCCGATTCGGCTTTTCCCCGAGCTCCAGCTGCTTGTAAACCGGAGCCTGCCAGAGCAGCAGCTTTTTCCCTGCGTTGTGGAGCTGCTGAATCATTTGGCCAGGATCAGGCCAGGGAGATTCCGAAAAATCGAAATCCTCCAGAGAAAGGGATGTGCCATCCGCCTTGGGAACATAGCTTGTCTGCCTGCGCATCCTCCGCGGAAGGGTCGCGACCTACGGGCAGATCGCCATGCTCTGCGGCAAGCCCCGGAACTCCAGGCAGGTGGGCTACGGACTGCGGGAAAATCTGGCCGGGGAGGATGTCCCCGCCTTCCGGGTGGTCAACGGCCGGGGCGAGCTGAGCGGGGCGCAGCACTTTCTCGTCTCCGATTTGCAGCGCACGCTTCTGGCGGAGGAGGGCGTTCCCACCTACTGGAACGGCCGCTGCTGGCGTGTGGATCTGAAAAAATACGGCTGGGAAACGTCTCAGGCCGGCGCGGCGGCCTTTGAAAAAGCGTTCTCAATCCAGGAAGATCACTTGGATTTTGGCTTGTAGTCCCGCATTCCCGGGATCGCCCCGCCGGATACCGCCCAGAGATACAAACTTGCCACGCTGCAATAGGGGCTGAACCGGCGGCGGTATTTCTCGAACAGCTGCCGGTCGATATCCCGATGGTGGTAGACCATCCGCAGTCCCCGCTGAATGGCGAGGTCGTCGTAGCTGAAAATATCGGGGCGCTGCATACAAAAGAGAAGTATCATTTCCGCCGTCCACACGCCGATCCCTTTCAGCGCCCGCAGGGCTTCAATGGCGTCGGCATCGGACATCCGCTCCACGGCGGCCAGATCGAAGGCGCCGGTGTGGACTTTTTCGGCAAAATCCGTGATGTACTCCGCCTTGCGGAAGGTCATGCCCAGGGCTTGCAGCTTCGGGACGCCCGCCGCGAGAACGGTCCCGGCGTTCACGTTTCCCAGGGCGTCCCGCATCCGCTGCCAGATGGTTGCTTGGGCTTTCGTGGAGATCTGCTGGCCGATGATGTGGTGGATGACGGAGGAAAAAAGGTCGGTATCCACGGCACGGTCGATGTGGCCGATCCGGTCAATGACCGCGCAGAGCCGCTTGTCCTTCCGGCGCAGATAGGAAACTTCCGTTTCTCCGTACGTAAAATACATGTCCATCACCTTCTTTATATCATGATACCGCAAACCGCGAAAGAATGCCACAAAAAAATTTTTGTGGGCTGCAACATTCCGGCATGCCTGCCTGTATAGAGGATAGAACGGCGGAAATGCCGGGAAAAAGAAAGGAATGTTTTGATTATGGAAAAGTTTATTGCTGTTATTTTGAGTTTGGTGATGGCACTGACCATCGTGGGGTGCAGCGGAAATGCGGCTGATGACGGAATTGCCGCCGACACCACTGCCCATGGCGAAAACGTCCGGATCCCCAACCCCTGGCAGGAATGCACCAGCCTGGAAGAAGCGGGCAAGCTCGCCGGGTTCCCCTTCACAGCCCCCGAGACTGTGGACGGCTACACGGAGCGCTACATCGCGGCCATTGAAAATGAAACCGCCCAAGTGATTTTCAGCAACGATGACGATTCCAGACTGTATTTCCGCAAGGGACTGGGCAGCGACGACATCAGCGGCGACTACAATACCTATGACGTGACCGAGGAGCAGATCGTCGGCGGTCACACCGTCCTCTGCAAGGGCAACGACGGCCTGATCTACACCGCAACCTGGACGGACGGCGAGTATTCCTACGCGGTGATGTGCGACGCCGGTATGAGCGCCGAGCAGCTGAGCGTCTGGGTGGAGAGTCTGGACTGAAAACCGCCCTGAATTTTGGAAGAAAGGAACCTTTGGAATGGAAGCAATAGCAATTCCCATGCCCCTGTGGTGGCGGCTTCTGGGGCGGCTGTATGCCTTCGCTCTGCGCCTGATCCCCCAGGAAAAGCAGCAGACAAGGGCAGATGACCGGGCAGGTCAACTGGCGGCGGATGCTCTGGACAAATACGGAAACGCGATCCTGCGCTGCGCCTACAGTTATCTTCATAACATGGCGGACGCGGAGGAAGTTTTGCAGGACACGCTTCTGAAGCTCCTGACCGCCGCTCCCAGTTTTGAAAGCGAGGAGCACAAAAAGGCGTGGCTCCTGCGGGTGGCGGCGAACCTGAGCAAGAACCGCATCGAATACAACGCCCTCCGGGCTTCCGACGAGCTGAGTGAAGACTTGGCGGAGGAGGGACGGGAAGACCTGTCCTTCGTCTGGGACGCGGTGAAGGAATTGCCGGTGCAGTTCCGGGAGGTGATCCACCTGCACTATTACGAGGGTTATTCCACGGACGAAATTGCGAAAATCCTACAGCGGAACCCGTCCACCGTCCGTTCCGACCTTCGCCGGGGCAGGGAAAAGCTGAAAACCATTTTGCAGGAGGGCTATGACTTTGAAGTATGAGCAGATCATGGACAGAATCGAAGTAACGCCGAAAATGCGGCAGCGAGTCCTCCGGAATGTGGAAGCGAAACAGGCGAAGCGGAAGAAGCGTCAGCTGACCCGGCGGCTGTTTGCGCTGGCGGCGTGCCTTGCCATTGCGGTGTGCTGCTGGTTCGTCTGGAAGCCGAAGCAGGCCGACCCGCTTGAGCAGGGAATGATGGCGGCCGCCCAGATCGATACCGTGGACAGCCTGGAAGCGCTGACCGAGAAAACGGGGATTCCCATGGACGAGCTGACGGGCGTTCCCTTTACGGTGGAGCGCACGGAATACGTGTCCTACTGGGACAATCTGGCGGAAATCCAGTATTTTGGCGGCACCGACAGCCTGTGCTACCGCAAATCCCCCGGCACGGAGGACAATTCCGGCGATTACAATGTGTACGCCCAGGAGGAAACGCTGGAAATCTCCGGAAACGCCGTAACCCTGAAGGGCAACGACGGCGTATACAGTCTGGCCATCTGGACGGACGGAAGCTACGCCTACTCCATTTCCGTGACGAACCCGCTTTCCCGGGACGCGTTCCGGATGCTGATCGAGAACAATTTTTAACGGATAAAAGAACACGCCCCGCCAATCAAGGCAGGGCGTGTCTTTTGGTTTGGATGAAAACCATTCCCACAATGGTAATTGTGTTCGGATTTGCGTCCAATGGAGCAGGATACGGGAGTCGAACCCGCCTTCACAGCTTGGGAAGCTGTTGTACTACCGATGTACGAATCCTGCATGCAAGAGCATTATAGCAGAGCCGCCGGAAAAAAGCAACCATTTTTTGTCGGAAAAGGGAATCCCGGTTGAGAAAATGCTGCGGATGTGCTATATTAACAGCCTGACCGGAGCGGGCGGGCACGATTCACGGGAGGGAGAAGCGCTTATGGCAGAATACGAACTGGTTTACGAGATCAAGAACCTTTGCCGCAACAACCAGATGCGGGACGTCTTTTTTGAAGAGGTGGAATGCGACGACCCGGAGGCGTACCTCCGCGGTCGCCTGAAGGGAAAAAACGTGGAATTTTCCACGGAAAAAGGCGCCGGCGGCAGCGTGACCATCCACGCGGTGGCAGACGGCCTGATCCAGAAGTACGTCTTCACGCCGGTATGACAAAAATGCCCGATCGGAGCCGTCGGATAAACGAAAGTTGGGTAATCTTTCTGAAAAATTTCGCAAATTATGGGTTGAATTTAGATGGGATATGTGATACGATAAGCTCGTATCGATATGGGTGAAGTGCGCCCATACAGCAAGGTCATCACGCACAGGTACAAACGGTCTTCGGAGCCCTGAAACGCGCGTGATGATGCTGTCTGTCTGGACGAAAATTCTGCGCCGTCGGTCGTCCCCTCCCGCTTTTCGGGGAGGGAAAAACGCAGGAGGGGCTGCGCCCCGATCCGGCGTTTCGCAAAACCACTTTTAAGGAGAACCAAACTATGGCACCTCATACCATTGCCGTTGCCGGAAAGGGCGGCGTGGGCAAAACCACCACCTGCGGCATGATCATCGATTACCTGTGCGCAAAGAAGCGCGGCCCCGTCCTCGTGGTGGACGCCGACGCCAATTCCAACCTGAACGAAGTCCTGGGCGTGGAGGTGGAGACCTCCCTCGGACAGATCCGGGAGGAAATGGCACAGGCGGAGCTGAAGGGCACCATTCCCAAGGGCATGACCAAGGCGGATTACGCGGAAATGAAGTTCGGCGACGCCCTGATCGAGGACGACGATTTCGACATGCTGGTCATGGGCCGCACCCAGGGCAAGGGCTGCTACTGCTATGTCAACGGCGTGCTGCAATCCCAGCTTGCCAAATATCTGCCCAACTATTCCTACGTGGTCATGGACAACGAGGCGGGGCTGGAGCATATCGCCCGGGGGACGCTTCCCCATGTGGACACCATGCTTCTGATCTCCGACTGCTCCCGCCGGGGCGTTCAGGCCGTGGCAAGGATCGCCGAAATGATCGACGAGATGAATCTCAATCCCGGGCAGATGGGGCTGATCATCAATCGCGCGCCGGGGGGGAAGCTGGACGACGGCGTCCGCGCCGAGATCGAAAAGCACGGCCTCAAACTCTTTGGCGTCCTGCCCCACGATGAGGCGGTCTACCGCTGCGACTGTGACGGCGAACCGTCCGCGAAGCTCCCGGACAGCGATCCCATGAAGGCCGCGCTGCGGGGGATCATGGAGTCTATCGGCCTGTAAGCCGGTAAACCTGCGAAGCGGGAAGGAAGGCAGCGCCTCTTTCAGGAGGGGAGGACTGCGTATTCCTTCCGGCTCCGCGACAGAAACACATCCATAATTACGCCGGGCGGTTTTCGCCCTGCGTGTGGAAAAATTATCAAGGGGGATTACAAATTATGGCTTTTACTCCTAAAACGGCACCCTTCAGCGGCAAGATCAATGCCGTAACGCTGGGCACCGGTGACAAGGCAATCGTCATCGGCGGTCAGAATGTGATGCCGTTTTACACCTTCGATGCTGCCATCGAACACGCGCCCAAGATCGGTATCGAAATTTCCGATCTGGCTACACAGTGGGATGCGCCCGCTCTGAAGGAGTTCTACGCCGGCTGCACCACCATGGTCGATTTTGCCAAGAAGGCGGAGACCATGCCCGGCGCCGATTTCCTGTGCCTGCACTTCGAGTCCGCAGACCCCAACGGCGTCAACCGCTCCGTTGCCGACTGCGTGGCCGACGCCAAGGCCGTCGCCGAGGCGACCACCATGCCCATCGCGGTCATGGGCTGCAAGAACATCGAGAAGGACGGCGAGCTGTTCAGCAAGATCGCCGAGGCGCTGCAGGGCAAGAACATTCTGGTTCTGTCCGCCCGGAGCGAGGACTACAAGACCGTCGGTGCTTCCGTCGCTCTGGCTTACGGCCAGAAGGTGGGCGCTGAGACCGCCGACGACATCAACCTCGCCAAGCAGCTGAACATCATGCTCAAGGGCCTCTCCATCAACCCGGAAAGCATCGTCATGAACATCGGCACCGCCGCCGTGGGCTACGGTTTCGAGTATGTGGCCTCCACGCTGGACCGTGTCCGCCTGGCCGCTCTGGCGCAGTCCGATGCCGACCTGCAAATGCCCATCATGTCCCCCGTGTCCCCCGACACCTGGGCCGTGAAGGAATCCACCGCTTCCGAAGAAGATGAGCCCGAATGGGGCAGCCGGGAAGAGCGCGCGATCGGGATGGAAGTCTCCACCGCCGCTGCCAACCTGACCGGCGGCGCCGACGCTGTCATCATGCGTCATCCCGCAGCCGTTGCCACCATCAAGAAGTTCATCACGGATCTCGTGTAATCGGAAGGAGGATACATACAATGGCTTTGAAAGGTCTTGACATTTTTAAGCTGTCTCCTAAGAAAAACTGTAAGGAGTGCGGCAGCCCCACCTGTATGGCATTCTGCATGAAGGTGGCGCAGGGTGCTGTGTCCATCGACAAGTGCCCCTACTTCTCTGACGACGCGAAGGCGATGCTCAACGAGCAGACCGCGCCTCCCATGAAGACCATCACCGTCGGCGACCACAAGCTGGGCGGCGAGACTGTCCTTTACCGTCACGAGAAGACCCTGGTCAACAAGAACCTGTACGCGGTTTCCGTCTGCACCTGCATGTCCGCCGAAGAGGCCGACAAGAAGCTGAGCGAACTGCAGAAGGTCGACTACGAGCGGATCGGCGAGAGAATGTACGTTGAGTTCGTTTTCGTCGCCAACAAGCAGTCCGATCCCGCCGTCTACGCGGAGCTGGTCAAGAAGGCCGCTGCTACCGGCCGTGACCTGATCCTGGAGTGCTGGGATGTGGAGTGCGCCAAGGCCGCTCTGGCAGTTGCGGGCAAGAACGTCATTCTCGACGGCGCTACCCCCGACAACTATGAGGCTATGAACGCCGTCGCCAAGGAGGCCGGTGTTGTCCTGGGTGTTTACGCCGACAACCTTTCCGACCTGTACGACACCGTGAAGAAGCTGGAAGCCGCCGGCAACAAGAACCTGGTCGTGGACGTCACCGGCAAGACCGCCAAGGAGACTCTGGCCAATGCCGTTCTGGTACGCCGCACCGCCATCAAGGATGGCGACCGCAGCTTCGGCTATCCCTCCATCGTCAACGTCGGCCGCATCGCCGGCGGCGATGACCATCTGCAGACCGCCTACGCTTCCATGTTCACCGAGAAGTACGGCTCCATCATCGTCATGGAGAACATGACCTATGCCCAGGCGCTGCCTCTGTACGGCCTGCGTCAGAACATCTTCACCGACCCTCAGAAGCCCATGAAGGTGGAGAGCAAGATCTATCCGCTGAACGGCGCCGACGAGAACAGCCCCTGCGCCATGACCGTGGACTTCGCTCTGACCTACTTCCTGGTATCCGGCGAGCTGGAGCGTTCCGGCCAGCCCGTGAACCTGATCATCACCGACGCTTCCGGCATGTCCGTTCTGACTGCCTGGGCTGCCGGTAAGTTCTCCTCCTCCACCGTCAAGAAGACCTTTGAGACCCTGGACATCGAGAACAAGATCAAGAACCGCACCCTGATCATCCCCGGCAAGGTCGCCGTTATGAAGGGCGAGATCCAGGAGAAGCTGCCCGACTGGAACGTGGTCGTCGGCCCCACCGAGGCGGTTCAGCTGCCCAAGTTCATGAAGGATAAGGAATACGAGGCTGCCGCCAAGGCTGCCGAGGCCGAGCGCGCCGCCAAGGCTGCCTCCGCTTCCACCGAGGAAGTCAAGGAGCTGTCCTTCGACGAACTGCTGGCCACCAAGGTTCCCCCCATCGAGGTGGTGGACATGGGCGTGCACTACAAGGGTCACAACCCCGAGGCCAAGACCTTCGTCACCATCGGCGAGCGTATCCACTGCATCGCTCCCACCATCCGCAAGGCTATGGACGAGCGGGATCCCGCGCCTATTCTGAAGCGTGCTGCCGAGCAGATCGCTGCAGGTGCAACTTATCTGGATCTGAACATTGGCCCCGCCGAGAAGGATGGCCCCGAGCGCATGATGTGGGCCGTCAAGCTGCTGCAGGAGAACTTCGACAATGTGCCTCTGGCGCTGGATACCGCCAACAAGAAGGCCATCGAAGCCGGTATCAAGGTCTACAACCGCGCCCACGGCAAGCCCATCATCAACTCTGCCGATGCCGGCTCCCGTATCACCAACATCGATCTGGCCGCTGCCAACGATGCTATCTGCTTCGCGCTGTGCTCCGCCGACGGCATCGCCAAGGACAATGCCGAGCGCGAAATGCACTGCGACACCATGCTGGAGCGCGGCCTGAGTCTGGGTATGCCTTCTGACGACCTGTGGTTCGATCCCCTGTTCCTTGTTGTCAAGGGTATGCAGGACAAGCAGATGGAGGTTCTGGAGGCCATTAAGATGTTCTCCGACAAGGGTCTGAAGTCCACCGGCGGTCTGTCCAACAACTCCAACGGCGCGCCCAAGGCGATCCGGCCCATCATGGACTCCACTCTGGTGGCCATGGCCATGATGCAGGGTCTGACCTCCGCCATCGTCAACCCCAACGACCTGCGCCTGATGGAGACCATCAAGACCTGCGACATCTTCAAGAACAACGTTCTCTACTCCGACTCCTACCTCGACCTTTAAGCCCGTAGGACGGGCGGCCAGTGACGTTACGGACGCTGGGTGGTTGACGGACTGCTTTTGAGTCTGTTGATTGGGGTGCCGGATGACCATAAGCCCCGGAAGGCCGGCATTTGGCCGGCCGGGTAGATGCGACTGACAGTTTTCCCACGCATTCCATGGCTGGGAGGGAACCTCCCTCCCAGCCAGTTTGCTTTTCTTACTTTGGAAGATTTTGCTGCATTTGAAAGCCCCGGCATGGTGCCGGAAACCAAATTGGTATATTCAGCCTTCGGGCTTAATATATATTATCTTTGAGGATTACAAAAATTGGGAGGAATTCACATGAGCGTATTAACCGATCTCATTTACGGCGGAGCCAATGCCGTTGCGGGACTGACCGAAGGTGCCGTCAACGACGCCATTGCCAAGTACGGCGCAGACAAGGAGATTGCCTTCCCCGATACCGCATACTTTTTCCCCACCATTTACGCTGCCACCGGCGTAAAGGTCAAAACCCTGGGCGATCTGCCCGCCTGCGTGGGCGTGATGAAGAGCCTGATCACCAATCAGGAGGATCTGACCCAGGCGCTGAACGCCGGCCTGGCCACTGCCGTCGGTGCGGAGATCATTGAGGGACTGAAATACATTGACGGCGCGAACCCCTACGAGAACGAGTCCGGCATCGGCTTCGTCCCCGACCCCGTCATCCGTTCTCTGGGCGTGCCGCTGGTCACCGGCGATATCCCCGGCGTGGCCGTCGTGCTGGGCAAGGCGGACAAGGCCGAGGATGTGGTCAAGGTGGTCAAGGACTACCAGAGCAAGGGACTTATGACCTTCCTGGTGGGCGACGTCATCGAGCAGTGCGCCGAGGGCGGCGTCAAGATGGGCTTAGAGCTGCGCGTCATTCCTCTGGGACATGACGTGACCGCCGTTATCCATGTCGTCACCGTGGCCATCCGTGCCGCTCTGATTTTCGGCAACATTCAGCCCGGCAATCTGGCCGGTCTGCTGGACTACACCAAGAACCGCGTTCCCGCCTTCGTCAACACCTTCGGCGCTATCGATTCCGTGGTGGTCTCCGCCGGTGCTGGCGCGATTGCCCTGGGCTTCCCCGTGATCGTGGATATCGACCTGGGCGAGAATCAGGTTCCCGGCGCGCTGGAATCCGTATGCGACCACGCCGAGACCGTGAAGAGGTCTCTGGAGCTGCGGAACATCAAGATCAAGGTGAAGGAGCTGCCCATCCCCGTGGCCTTCGCCGCCGCCTTCGAGGGCGAGATCATCCGCAAGGCCGACATGCACAATGAGATCTGGTCTGCCAAGAACCCCACTGCCGAGCTGGTGGTGATGCGGGACCTAAGCGAGGTGGAGGATCACAAGATCACCATCCTTGGCCCCGACCTTGATCAGGCCAAGGAACTGGCGCTGGCGACCTACATTGAGGTGGCCGGCAAGAAGATGCAGGTGGACTTTGAGTCCGTTATCGAGCGGAAGATCCACGCATGGTTCAACTACATGGAAGGCGTCATGCACACCGGCCAGCGCAATCAGGTCCGTATCCGTGTCAGCAACGCGGCCTATGAGGCCGGCCTGCGGCTGAAGGACTTCGCCGAGGTTCTGTACGTCATGATCATGGACGAGTTCGACGCCGTTGTGGACAAGTGCCAGGTCACCCTGATCACCGATGCCGCCCAGGCGGAGAAGTTCCGCGACGAGGTGGCCATACCCCGGTACAACCAGCGCGACGACCGTCTGGCGTCCATGACCGACGAGTCCGTTGACCGCTACTTCACCTGCATTATGTGCCAGTCCTTCGCCCCCGCCCACTGCTGCGTGGTCACTCCCGAGCGCCTGGGTCTGTGCGGCGCCGTGTCCTGGCTGGACGCCAAGGCTACCTACGAGCTGAACCCCAACGGCCCCTGCCAGCCCATTATCAAGGGCGAGTGCGAGGACGAGCGCACCGGCCGTTTCGCTTCCGTCAACAAGGCGGTCTCCGACGCAACTCACGGCGCAGTGGAAAAGGTCACCCTGTACTCCATCCTGGAGGATCCCATGACCTCCTGCGGCTGCTTCGAGTGCATCTGCGGCATCGAGCCCATGTCCAACGGCTTCATCGTTGTCAACCGGGAATACAAGGGCATGACCCCTTCCGGTATGACCTTCGGCGAGCTGGCCTCCTGCACCGGCGGCGGCGTCCAGACCCCCGGCTACATGGGTCACGGCCGTCACTTCATCTCCTCCAAGAAGTTCATCGCAGCCGAGGGCGGCATTGAGCGCATTGTCTGGATGCCCAAGGAGCTGAAGGATGACGTTGCCGAGCGCCTGAACAAGACCGCCAAGGAGCTGTACGGCATCGACAACTTCACCGACATGGTCGCCGACGAGACCGTCACCACCGACTGCGAGGAGCTGCTGAACTGGCTGACCGAGAAGGGTCACCCCGTCCTCAACATGGAGCCTTTGATGTAAGCGGCGAGCCGCCGCGGGCAATGCGTGACGGGGCTGGTCTGTAGTCCCTACGCCATTGGGTACCGCTCGGTTCGTTACTGCGGTAATCGTCGCGGCAAGAAAATGCTGCGGCGAGCCGCCGCGGGCAAT
>DJNI01000006.1:12890-34391 GCA_002436765.1 Clostridiales bacterium UBA6468 | reverse complement strand
CTCCGGCTGCATGGCCATGATGGACGCCAGGTTCAGCAGCTGCTTCTGTCCGCCGGACAGGTTGGCCACGTCCCTGTGGAACCAGTCCTGAATGCCGAAATAGCAGGCCATTTCCGCCACCCGGGCGCGCATGGTCTTCTGGTCGCAGCCCAGACTTTCCAGCCCGAAGGCCAGCTCATGCCAGACCTTATCCGTCACGATCTGGTCGTCGGGATTCTGCATCACAAAGCCCACCTTTGCGGCCTGGTCACGCTGGCTCATGGCTTCCAGGGAAACGCCGTTGATGCGGATGTCCCCGCTCCGTTTTCCGTGGGGCGCAAGCACCGATTTCAGATGCCGCAGGAGCGTTGTTTTGCCGCTGCCGCTTTTGCCGCAGAGCACCACATACTCCCCCCGCCGGATGGACAGGCTGACGTCTAATAATGACGGCCTGCCGGCGGAAGGGTAGAAAAAGCTCAGATTCTCGATCTCGATATGTGCCATTGAACGGCCTCCTTCATGTGTAGTGCAGAGGGAATGAAAAGATAAGCGCAGTAGGCGACAAAGCCCGGCGCGTAAATGCCGGTAACGGGCTGGACGGCAAGCCTCGGCGTAAACTCCGCCGCCGCGCCGCCCATGGCGGCCACCACCGCGGCCACGCCCGCGAGGGTGAGCATTGCTGCAATAAGAATCCAGTCCGGCGCCTTCATCCGGTAGATCTGAAAGCTGGTGCGTTTGGCCGTGCCATAGCCCCGGGCACGCATGGAGTCCCCGGTCACGACGCTTCCTTCCAGCGCCCAGTCCGTCAGGGCAGACAATGTGCGCATTCCGCAGGTGAGCTTTTCTTTCATGGTGCTGTTCTCCCCCGCGCCGAGGCCGATGGACTTTCTCGCGCCCATGATCTGCCCCGCCTTGCGGATAAAGCTGGGGATCATCCGCAGCACCATCACCAGCAGCAATGAGATCGCCGGGATCAGATTCCCGAACAGGCTTGTAAACTTGTCGCTGGTCATGACCGCGTTATAGCAGCCGAACCAGAGCATCATCACCAGAAACACCCCGGCAATGGCCGCGCCGTAGAGCAGCGCCTCCACGGTGTAGGGTCTTCCGAACACATGAAACAGCACCCGCTCGCCGTAGGTATTGAACAGCGGGTTCACCGCCGTCAGCGCAAGAAGCATGGGCATCAGCATGGCGATCCGCTTCCAGCCCGCCCTGCCGCTGAGGAGCAGATAGTATATCGCCGCGCCCACCGCCCCCGCGATCAGGTACGCCGGGTGCTGGATCAGCACGCCAAAGCCGATGGCTCCCACAAAAAACAGGAAATTCACCGCCGGGTGGCAGTTGGAAAAAGCGTCCGCAGTCATAGCATCCCCCAAAAAGAAAAAGTCCCCGAATGGGGACCTCATAAAAACCGCCGGCAGGCATCCCCAAGAGCCTTCCGGGAGAAAAGGTCAGGTCACCGTGTTCCGGCTCTGGACGCCATTTGCCGAAAGTCTTCTCAGGATGTTCCCAATGACTTTCCGCGGCTCAACTGTCCATCTACGGCGGCTTGGTACCGCTGGGATTTCCCCATTCCGATGTGCTGCCTGACGTATTATTTATTCTATGCAGCATTATTCTATCATAATCTCCGAAAAACTGCAATGTCTTTCGGATGCGCATCGTGATTTTTTCCGATCTACAACCTTCTGCAGGGCATGGCCAGAAAAAAAATCTGACGTTGACGGAAAAGATACGCTTCATGTCCCGGAAAACGACCCAGGGAAAGCCGATGGAATTTCTGCTGGATCAGGCGAAGCGCCGGGGCAGCGCGGCGTTTACGATCCCCTATGACCGTCAGGCGCTGGCGGATTATCTGGGGGTGGAGCGCAGCGCCATGTCGGCGGAGATCGGGAAACGCAAAAAGGCCGGGCGGGGCGCATAAGGCCGTCCGGCTGAACAAGAGAACGGGGTGTAAGTCCCCACGCTGCCGGCACTGAACGGCGAGGGCTGCACCCAACATGTCATGACCTGGGCGTTCCCGAAAGGGCAGCGGCGCACGTCTCTGCGCTTGGGAAGCGAACACTGCGGACGCATCCGAATCTCCATGGAGCAGGTGAAGCTCTATGACTGCTTCGGTCTCATCGGCGTCCGCTGCGGATGCACTGCCGAAGCGCACATGACGGTGCAGCCGGACACTTTCCCCATTCGAGTGAATCTGATCCCCAATCCCGACAGCCGGGAGGACAGCGACAGCTATTCTCAGGAGCGTCCCGGCGCCGACTTAACGGAGACGTTCCGGATCCGGGAATACGTCCCCGGCGACAGCATTCGGCAAATCCACCGGAAGGTCAGCGGCAAGTTTAACCGGCTGATCGTCCGGGATCCGGCGCTGCCCATTACCCGCAATGTGCCGGTGTTCTGGGAGAGAACGGGGCAGTCCGGCAATGTCAAATGCATTGACGCCCAGGCGGAAACGGTGGTGTCAGCGTGCCGGAGCCTGTCGGGCAGCGGCGTCCGGTTCACCCTGGGGTGGAACGATACGGAGGGCAGCGCCTGTGTTCTGCATGAGATCTGCGGCATGGAGGATTTGGTCGGCGTTATCCCCCGGCTGCTGTGCGCCGCCGGGCAGAAAGACGGCGTCGGCGGCGCGACCCTTCTGGTGCAGACCCGGCCGGATGCCCTGTGCGGCCATATGGTGTACATCAGGGAGGAACCCTGCGCCGACGTATTGCAGATGCAGCGGCTGGGGCATGTCACCGCGCTGCTCTGCGGCGAATCGCCCTTGGAGGGGAGCATTCCCTTCGACGCGGGACGCTACAGGGAACAGCTGGGAGAGATTGACGTGTAAGGGAGGCGAAAGCCTTGACCTCAAAAATAAAACAGGGGATACACCTGCGTCAGCCGGAGAATGGGTCGGACGGCGGGTGGATTGCGGGGATGCTGGCGGCGGGCGGATATGTGTGCACCGCCTACGGCGTGACGGTTCGGTTTCAGAAGCAGCAGTGGTTTTTCCCTGCCGCGCTGGCCGTCCTGCTTCTGCTGGTGCTCATTTGCAGACAGCAGGTGCTGGAAGGCTATCGCCTGTTCTGGAATCAGATGCGCAATACCTATACCGCCGGGACAGGCTGGGTGCTTCCCAAGTGGGAGACGCAGCTTCCGGTGGAGAAAAGCGGGCTGTGTCTGACGCTGTTTGCCGTGGCGGCGGCCAGCGCCGCCGCGCTGATTTGCTGCTGGCTGAGCGGCCGGGCACCGGCCATACTGGCGGTGCTGCCGCCCGCCGCCGCGTTGGCGGGGATGGCGGTTTTCAAGACAAATCAGGCGCTTCCCGGAATGGCCACTTTGGCGGCTGCCGTGCTGATTCTTATCTGCAGCGGGTGGCAGAGCCGGAAAGCGGCGTTCCCGGTCACATTTGGCTGGGTTCTCTGCGGAATCGCAGCGGGATTGCTGCTTCTGGGCGCGTCGGTTCCCGGCGTGGAAAGCTGGACGCAGAAAATCGGCGAAAACAGCCGCAAGGCCATTCATGCCTACCGCTACGAGACGAACAATACCGTGCTGCCTGAGGGCGATTTCACGGACTATCAGAAGCAGAACGGCACCCGGCCGGGGCTGATAGTGACCATGTCGAACCCGGAAGCCCTGTACCTGCGGGGATTTACCGGGGCAACGCTGGAAGGCGACACCTGGAGCGCGGTGGATTCCGCCACACTGGCGCAGAATCAGGAACTTCTATATTGGCTGAACGAAAACGCCTTCCACCCGGCGGCGCAGTATGCGTCGGCTGCCGCCGGAACGGACGGGGAAACGGGCAGCGTTTTGATTGAAAATATCGGCGCGTGCAGCGCTTACCAATATATCCCCTTCTCCCTGCGGGACACGGGCAATTTACCGGCGGAAAATCCGAAAGAGGACAGCCTCCCCGCCAATGGGAAGAGAATATACCGGTATTCCGTGGTAACCGGCGGCAAAACCGGCATCGAGCAGACCCTGTCGCGGCTGCAAACCTCCGATGACGCCTGGGTGCTGCAATACCGGCGGGCGGAAAGCGCGTACCGGGGCTTCATATACCGCAATTATCTTCAGGCTCCGGAGAGCGTGACCCGGCAGCTGGGGAAGTACTGGGACGAAATCGCGGCAGGCTGCGATCCCCGGAAAAATCTCACTCTGACCCAGGCACAGACCTGCGTCCTGACCTTCCTGAGCCGGTGCTTCCCGGAGGAGGGAACGCCGGAGGATATGGAGCTGCCCCTGGCCGCGGCGGAGGGGACGAGCTTCCAGTACGCCACGGTGGCGGTGATGACCCTGCGCTATTTCGGAATTCCGGCACGCTACGCCGAAGGGTACGTCATTTCGGAAGAAAAGGCCGCAGATGCTCAGGCGGACGAGCCTCTGACCGTGGACAGCCGCTGCGCCCGGGGGTGGGCAGAGGTCTATCAGGGCGGAATCGGTTGGATTCCCATGGAGCTGACCCCCGGACTGGGGGAAATGCCGGAGCAGAAGCCGGGGGAAAACCCGGACGAAGGAGATTCGGACAATGCCGGGTCGGAGACCCAGCCGGAAGAGGAAACGACTCCCGAGGAAGAGGGGACACAGGAGTCTGAGCCGGATGGCGGCACCGTGACCAGAATCGCCAAGGCCATGCTGCTGGGCGTACTGTGGGTGCTTCTTGCCGTGCTTCTGCTGTTCCTGCTCCTGCTGCTGAGAAGAAAGCTGATCCGCAGGCGCAGGGAACAGAAATACCGGCTGGAAGACGTAAACGAAGCCGTTTCCTGGATTTTTGCGGACACGGCGGCGCTGGCAGAGGGCTGTCCTTCCTGTCGGAGCGTTCCGTGACCGTTGAGGTGGTCAACAGCAACGGCGTGGTGATGCCCTATACGACCCTCCGGGAGTCCGCGACCCAGAACCGCTACCGCTACATTCTGGTTCCCGGAGAGACCTATCATTACGTCGCGGCCCGGAATACCTACTATCATATCACCGATGATTTTTCCCTTGAGGAAGTGGCCGACAGCACCATCGCCGTGGATTTCAGCTCCATGGGCGACTGGCTGACGGATATGGCCTACGGCACAAATGCTGCCGTGGCCTCCAGAAATTCGCTGAAAACCGATTCTCCCTTCACCCCGGCGACCCACAGCTACACGATCTCCTGTGCGGACACGGAGCAGCAGGTTTACACATGGGTCGCAAGCAGTGAGAAAAACGTCGGCATTCAGGCAATTTATAATCAGCTATTCAACAGCAGCCTGTACCACGGGAAGGAAAAGATCGTTGAACCGGCCTCCGGCGCGTCTTCCGGCGTCTATCTGAACCGGCTGCTGATGAAAGAGAACCCCATTGCGGGTACGGTCACCGTCCGCTTGACAAAGGAAGAAAACGGTGTTACCCTTTATCAGGACTATGTAACCCACTTCAACCGCACGCTGACGCTGAAGGATATGACCGCCCAGTGCGACGGCGCCGCTGCGGCACCGGAAAAAGAGGACGGAACCAAGGGCTTCGCCCCCGGCGTGAAGACCTATTCCGTGACCGTCTCCATGGCGGCGCAGAATCTGGAGCTGCGGCGAAAACGTAGCGGCCTACACGGCGGAACACGGCGGCATACTCCATGCGAAAAAATACACGGAGTATTCCCGTGTCATTCTGGCGTGGACGGCAATGGGAAGGGACGCCACCGACGTTGGCGGTTTCAATCTGCTGACGCCCCTTGCGGACTTTGACCAGACGGTATTTCAGGGAATCAACGGCCCCATTTTCGCACTGCTGGCGCTGGACAGCGGGGCGTATGACATCCCGGAGAACACCGCAGGCACCACCCAGGCCACGCGGGACAGGTATGTAGATTACATTCTGGGCGCGGAGCTTCCCGGCGGCGGCTGGTCGTTTGCGGGGGGCGACCCGGAGACGGACATCACGGCTATGGCGCTGCAGGCGCTGGCCAAATACCGCGACCGGCAGGATGTGGCGGACGCGGTGGAGCGGGGACTGACCGTCCTGTCCCAGCAGCAGGAGGAAAACGGCGGCTATGCCGCCTACGGTTCGGAAAGCAGCGAGTCCATCGCCCAGGTGATCGTGGCGCTGACGGAGCTGGGCGTCAGCCTGACCGATTCCCGGTTCGTCAAGGGCGGGAACACGCTGGTGGGCAGGCTTCTGGCATTCCGGACGGAGAACGGCGCGTTCCGCCACGTCCTCGACGGGGAAGAAGACGTGATGGCCACGGAACAGGGCTTCTATGCCCTGGTGGCCGTGAGCCGTGCGGAGCAGGGGAAGTCCTCCCTGTATACGATGACAGAGGCGTAAAAAAACAAAATTTTCGCAGGGGGAAGCATCGGATGAAGAAAAAGCGGCTTGGAAATATCGTGATGGTTCTGCTGATCGTCGTGATCGCCGTGACCGGCGTTCTGACGGCGCTTCACCTGCGGGGCGGGAAAGACGGCAACCTGGGAAGCCTGTACAAAATTACGGCGATTCCGGACAATTCCCTGATCACCCTGGGGCAGGAGGGGAATGTCTGCACCGTCACCATCGTCTGCGACACGATTCTTAATAATCTGGGCGCGCTGAACGAGGAAAAAGCGCCCTATGTTCCCAAAGACGCGGTGATCCTGCCCCAAACCCAGGTTTCCTTTGCCGTGGGAAATACCGTCTTTGACGTGCTGCAAAAGGTATGCACGGCGGCGGATATCCAGCTGGAATCCAGCTGGACGCCTATTTACAACAGCAGCTACATCGAGAGCATTAACCACTTGTACGAGTTCGACTGCGGCAAGGAATCCGGCTGGATGTACAAGGTGAACGGCTGGTTCCCCAATTACGGCTGCTCGGCCTACGCGGTGGAGCGCGGGGACGACATCGTCTGGTGCTACACCTGCAACGGCTTCGGCGAGGATGTGGGCAGCACCTGGATGGCGCCTGAGGGAAGCAGTGCGGAATGATGGAGGACAAACATGGGCTTTGAAAGCTGTCATCCGGCGGTGAATTTCATTTTCTTTGCCGCCGCGCTGTATGGGACGGTGCGCTTCGACCACCCGGTGTTTCTGGCAATCGCCTGTGCCAGTGCCTTTGCCTACAGCGTCAGGCGCTGCAGAAAGCGGGCGGCAGCTGTTAACCTGGGCTTTTTGCCGCTGATTCTGGCATTTGCCCTGTACTACAGCAGCTATCACCACTTTGGCGTGACGGTGCTGAGACAGAACTTCATCGGCAACAACCTGACGGTGGAGAGCTTTGTCTGCGGACTTGTAATCGGCTTACAATTTGCAACGCTGTGCATGTGGCTGGAGGCCATATTCCGCGTAGTGACTTCGGATAAGGTGGTGTACCTCTTCGGCAGGGTCAGTCCGCGCTTGTCGCTGTTTCTCACGATCCTTCTGCGCTTCATTCCCAGAATCGGCCGGGAGGCAAGAAAAATCAACCTTGCCCGGAAGGGCATCGGCCGGGGAAGCAATCAGGGCAATCTTTTCCGGCGCATTTGCAACTGCCTGCGGATGTTCTCCATGCTGATCACCTGGATGATCTCCGCGCTGGCGCTGGAATCCGACTCCATGCGTTCCCGGGGCAGCCTGCTTCGGGGGCGGACGGCGTTTTCCATCTACCGCTTCGACAACCGGGACAGGGCGTTCGTCATCGCGCTGTTTTCCGGCATCACCCTGACCGCCATGGGGGCAATTCTGGGGGCAACGACGATGTTCTATAACCCCAGAATCATCTGGAAGCCCCTGGAAAGCGTAAGCGCCGTGACCGCCGCCGGCTACGCCGCGGTGTGCCTGCTGCCCATGGGGCTGGAGCTCTGGACGGAATACCGGTTTCAAAGAGCGAGACGCCGGGCATAAACAGAAAAAATACGAGAGCAGTCACATTTGGCGTGACTGCTCCCGTTTGTTATTTCACGTCGCAGACCTGAAAAATGTAGAATTTCAGATAATAGGAATCCTCGGCATCCCATAAAATGGGGTGATCCGGCGCCTGGGTGCGGTATTCCACCTGCCGCAGCCGCTTGCGGACGTTCCGGGCGGCCTGGCCGATGGTCTGGGTGAACAGCGCATAGTCCACAAAATGGGAACAGGAGCAGGTGGCGAGAAAGCCGCCGTCCTTAATGAGCTTCATTGCCCGGAGGTTGATCTCCCGGTAGCCCGTCACCGCCTTTTTCACGGAGGCGCGGGATTTGGTGAAGGCAGGGGGGTCGAGGATCACAAGGTCGAATTTCTTCCCCTTGGCTTCCAGCTCAGGCAGCAGCGCAAACACATCCGCGCAGAGGAATTCCACCCGGTGGGAAAGGCCGTTGAGGGCGGCATTTTCCCGGGCCTGGGCTACGCCCAGCTCCGAAGCGTCCACGCCCAGCACGTGGCTCGCCCCGGCAAGACCCGCGTTCAGGGCAAAGGAGCCGGTATGGGTGAAGCAGTCCAGCACCTCCGCGCCGGGACACAGCGGCCAGATGGCCTTGCGGTTGTATTTCTGATCGAGGAAAAAGCCGGTTTTCTGTCCTTCTGCCACGTCTACGAAATATTTAACGCCGTTTTCCACGATCTCCACCTTGGTGTCAAAGGGGTCGGACAGAAAGCCCTTGACCCGGGGCATTCCCTCCTGCTCCCGCACCTTGGCGTCGGAGCGCTCGTAAATGCCCCGGATGGAAATGCCGTCTCGCGCCATCAATTCCTTCAGGGTTTCCAGGATAAAGGACTTGTACCGATCCATGCCCAGCGCCAGAGACTGCACCACCAGCACGTCGGAGAATTTATCCACCACCAGTCCCGGCAGGAAATCCGCTTCGCCGAAAATCACCCGGCAGCTGCCGGTGTCCACCACCTTTTTCCGGTATTCCCAGGCATTTTCCACCCGCATTCGGAGGAAGTCTTCATCAATTTCCTGATTCCGGTTCCGGGTCAGCATCCGCACCCGGAGCTTGGAGCGGCGGTTTAAGAAGCCCTTGCCCAGACAGAAACCGTTGTAGTCGTGGACGGAGACAACGTCCCCGTCCAACGGCTCGCCCTCGGTGCGCTCCACCTCGTTGTCATACACCCAGGGGCCGCCCGCCTTCATGCTGCGCCCCTCGCCCTTTTTCAAATACACCGCGCCGTTTTCCATTTCGTTTTCTCCTGTTTCAAAAGTTACCTCTATTATACGATAATTTCCCCGAATTGCAACAAAAAAGAGCCGGGAGGATGGGGAAAGCCCATCCTCCCGGCTGCTTTGTGTCAAGGAAGCTCTGATTAAATCGGCGAGAGCTGACAGCGAGAGATCTTTCACCAGATGAAGGTTTCAAAAGCGGAGGAATACTTTGTGTATTTCCCGCTTTTAATACCGCACAGCTGGGGAAAAAGATCCGCTGCTCAGCCGAAGGCGATTTCGTCAGAGTTTCCTTATATTACTCTGCCTTGAAGGTGTAGGTCGCGCCGGCGGTGATGTCGGTGGAGTCTACGCCGGTGGCGGCATACTCGCCGTCCACATAGAACGCCCAGTATTTGCCGTCCTTGTCGTAGTCCAGGGTGACGCCGTTGACGGTCTTGACATACAGGCCGTAGTCGCTGTCCTCGCCTGCGATCAGACCCAGGGACAGCAGCGCCGCCCCCACGGTCTTCTCGTCGGTGTGGATCTCAAAATGGCTTTCCTTGCCATCGGGATCCACCACGTCGAACAGAAACTTGGTTTCGCCCTCGCCCATGGAAACGACGCCGGAAGCCTCGGAGACAGACGCAGTGCTGTCATTCTTGCTGCATCCGACGGTGGAAAGCGCCAATGCCGCGATCAGCGCGATGCACAGAAGGATGGACAGCAGCTTTTTCATGCTGGATTTGTTCATAACAATTCTCCTAACGTTATATTCCTTCCCAGCCTGCCTTGAAACGGCTGCGTGAAAGGTTCTGCCATTTGATATTCCCAAACGGCGCAGATATTGTAGCATAGATTCCCATCTTTTTCAATCGCATTCTTTTTCCTTGAAAAGCGCGGCTTTGTGGCATATAATGGAGACAACGCTTAGAAAGGACTGTGGTTCCATGAAAGTCACCCTGCAAAATCTGACGAAAAAGTTCCCCAGCCGCAGCAAAAAGCAGCCCGCCGACGTGATCGCCGTGAACGATTTCACCTTTGAGATCCCCGACGGCGTGCTGCTGGGTCTGCTGGGTCCTTCGGGCTGCGGCAAGTCCACCACGCTGAACCTGCTCTCCGGATTGCAGAAGCCTACCTCCGGCCGTATCTTCTTCGGCGACGACGACGTCACCGACCTGCCCGCGGAAAACCGGGGCGTGGGGCTGGTGTTCCAGAATTACGCCCTGTACCCCCACCTGACGGTGCGGCAGAATATCACCTTTCCCCTGGAAAACCGGACGGGCAAGGACAGGCTCACCCGCCGGCAGATGGCCGACATGGCGCTGGAGGCGGCGAAGCTGGTGCAGATCGAGGAGCTGATGGACCGCAAGCCCAAGGAGCTGTCCGGCGGTCAGCAGCAGCGTGTGGCCATTGCCCGGGCGCTGGTGAAAATGCCGAGGATCCTGCTGCTGGACGAACCCCTTTCCAATCTGGACGCCCGTCTGCGGCTCCAGACCCGGGAGGAGATCCGCCGCATCCAGAAGGCCACCGGCATCACCACCGTGTTCGTCACCCACGACCAGGAGGAGGCCATGTCCATCTCCGACCTGATCGTGGTCATGAAAGACGGCGTGGTGCAGCAGATCGGCAAGCCTCAGGCGGTTTACGATTCTCCCGTGAATCTGTTCGTGGCGAAATTCCTGGGCACGCCCCCCATCAACGTCTTCGACGGCGAGGTGAAGGACGGACAGCTGTACATCGGCGAGGAAGCCGTGCTGGCCGTCCCCGGCGTGGCCGACCAGATCGTCACCGCCGCCATCCGCCCCGAGGGCTTTATTTTGTCGGAGACCGGCGCGCTAAGCTGCGACCTTTCCCGGGTGGAGGTCATGGGGCGGGATATCAGCGTGGTCTCCACCCATCCCAAGTTCCGGAACGTGACCATCCGCTCCATCATCAGCGCGGAAAACGCCGTCAACACGGCGTCCCAAAAGGTGCGCTTTGACCTGAAACCCAACAAGGTATTCCTGTTCCATAAAGAGTCCGGCGAGCGGATCAATTTCGGCTGATTCGGGAGGAAGCCTATGGAAAAGAACAACTGGAAGGGCTGGCTGTATCTGCTTCCCGCCGCCGCGTTTCTGGGGCTGTTTCTGGTGTATCCCCTCATCGACGTGCTGACCTATTCCTTCGAGGAAGGGTATAATTTCGCGTCCCAGACCTATTTCGGCACCGGGCTTTACAACTACCGCTACGTCCTGCGGGATCCCTATTTTTTGCAGGCGCTGAAAAATACGCTCCTGCTGGTGCTGATCACCGTTCCCCTCTCCACTTCTCTGGCCATGCTGATCTCCGTGGGACTCAGCTCCATTCAGAAGCTGCGGGAGCTTTACCAGACCGTTTACTTCCTGCCCTACGTGACCAACACGCTGGCGGTGGGTCTGGTGTTCATGATCTTTTTCAAGCGGACGCCCTACTCTGACGGCCTTGTGAATCTGGTCTTAAGCTGGTTCGGCGCGGGGCCGGTGGACTTCATCGACGGTCCTTATTGGGCGAAGATGTTCGTTCTTTGCTTCTACACCATCTGGGTCGTTCTGCCCTTCAAAATCCTGATCCTCACCGGGGCGCTGGCCTCCGTTGACCAGACCTATTACAATGCCGCTAAAGTAGACGGCACCTCCCGGTGGCGCATTTTCACCAGGATTACCCTGCCCATGATCTCCCCCACGGTATTTTACCTGGTCATCACGGGCTTTATCGGCGCGTTCAAAGCCTACTCCGATGCCGTCGCCCTGTTCGGCACCAACCTGAACGCCGCCGGGATGAACACCATCGTGGGCTACATCTACGACATGCTCTACGGCGATTCCGGCGGCTACCCCTCCTACGCCTCCGCTGCGGCCATTCTGCTTTTCGCCATCGTGCTGACCATCACCTGCATCAACCTGCTGGTGAGCAAGAAGCACGTCCACTATTAAAAGGAGGCGGCGAACGTGGATTACGAAAAAATCGAAAAAAGCGCCCGTCTCCGGGGGCGGGTCAGGAAAACCGTCACCTATTTCTTTCTGACCGTCTGGGGCATTCTGGTGCTGTTTCCCTTTTACTGGATGGTGCTTACCTCCGTCAAAAGCTACGGCGCTTACAATTCCGAGTGGATTCCCAAGCTGTACACCCTGTCCCCCACCCTGCAAAACTACGTTGACGCCTTCACTCAGGTGCCGCTGGGGGGGTATTTTCTCAACACCATTATCTTCACCGTCATCACCACCGGCCTGATGCTCATTGTCACGGTGCTGGCGGCCTATGGCCTTGCCCGGCTGAATTTTAAGGGCAAGGACCTGGTGTTTGCCCTGTTCCTGTCTCTGATGATGATCCCCACGGAGCTGGTGGTCATCACCAATTTCGTCACCATCACCGATCTGAACCTGCGCAACACCTTCACCGGCCTGATTCTGCCCTCCGTAACGTCGGTGTTTTACATCTATCTGCTGAAAGAGACCTTCTCTCAGGTTCCCGACGAGCTTTACTACGCCGCCAAGGTGGACGGCACCTCCGACCTCAAGTACCTGTTCAAGGTGATGATCCCCATCTGCCGCCCCACCGTCGTCACCATCACCATTCTGAAGGTCATCGAGTGCTGGAACGCCTACGTCTGGCCGCGGCTGATCACCGACGATCAGTCCTATTTCCTGGTGTCCAACGGCATTCAGGAGATTCGGGAAAACGGCTTCGGCCGGGAGAATATCCCCGCCATGATGGCGGCTGTTGTAGCGATTTCCCTGCCGCTGATCGTGCTGTTCCTGATTTTCCGGAGGAAGATCATGGAGGGCGTTTCGAGAGGGGGTGTGAAGGGATGAAAAAGCTGCTTGCCCTCGCACTTGCCCTTGTGCTGACCCTTTCCTTCACCGGCTGCCACGGTACGCTGGCTTCAGAGGAAAACACCGCCGTTTCCGTCTCCTACCCGGTTCCCGATGAATTTGATACTTCCCGGCGCTATGAGATCACCTTCTGGGCAAAAAACGACACCAACATGGCCCAGGTGAACATCTACAAGCAGGCCATTGCGGACTTTGAAAAACTGTATCCCAACGTCACCGTGAATCTCCGGCTCTATACGGACTACGGCAAAATCTACAACGACGTCATTACCAACATCGCAACCGGCACCACCCCCAACGTGTGCATCACCTACCCCGACCACATTGCGACTTATCTCACCGGCGAAGACACGGTGGTCCCCCTGGACGACCTGTTTGCCGACGAAAAATACGGTCTCGGGGGCAGCGAGGTGCGCTTCGACTCCCCCACCCGGGACGAGATCGTTCCCCGTTTTTTGTCGGAATGCGCTATTGACGGCCATTATTACGCCATCCCCTACATGCGCTCCACGGAAGCCTGCTACGTCAACAAGACCTACGTGGAAAAGCTGGGCTACACCCTCCCCGACGTCCTGACCTGGGACTTTGTCTGGGAGGTCTCCGAGGCCGCCATGGCGAAGGACGGCGCCGGGAATTTCTTACTCAACGGCCAGAAGGTGCTGATCCCCTTCATTGACAAGTCCACGGACAACATGATGATCCAGATGCTCAAGCAGCGGGGCGCGGGCTATTCCACAGACAGCGGCGAGGTGCAGCTGTTCAACGACACCACGAGGGAGATCCTCACCACCATTGCCGAACATGCCGCCACCGGAGCGTTCAACACCTTCAAGCTGGCGGGCTACCCCGCCAACTTCCTCAACGCCGGACAGTGCATTTTCGCCATCGACTCCACCGCCGGCGCGACCTGGATGGGCGCTGACGCGCCCCTCATCGACATTGCCGAGGAAAAGCTGATCCCCTTTGAGCTGGCGGTGCTGCCGGTTCCCCAGTTCGACCCGGAGCAGCCCCGGATGATCTCCCAGGGGCCGTCGGTGTGCGTGTTCCATAAGTCCGATTCTCAGGAGGTGCTGGCGAGCTGGCTGTTCGCCCAGTATCTGCTGACCAACGACGTGCAGATTGCCTATTCCCAGACGGAAGGCTACATTCCCGTCACGTCCAAAGCCCAGGAAGATCCCGCCTATCAGGACTACTTAAGCCGCTGCGGCGAGGATAACACCACCCACTACCGCGCCAAGATCGAGGCCGCCCGGCTGCTGATGCGCTACACGGACTGCACCTTCGTCACCCCCGTGTTCAACGGCTCCGCCTCCCTGCGCAACGCCGCGGGGCAGCTGATCGAAGACGTGAACAAGTCCGTGCGCCGTCATCAGACGGTCAACGATAAGTACCTTTCGTCCCTTTACAGCGACGTTTCCTCTCTGTACCGGTTAGACCAGATCGGTGCATCCGCTGACGGCCTGGGGCCTCTGCCCGCCGTTTCCAGGGCGCTGCTGATCGGTCTTGCAGTCTGCTGGGTGGGGATGGGCGTCTGCGTTCTCCGGGAAAAACTGAAAATGCGCCGCAAAAAAGATTGATTTCCGGAAATCCTGTAGTATAATGGGGCTGTACCGAATGGTACGATATATGAAAAAGGAGTTTTGAAACATGAAAAAGCTGATTGCCATGCTTCTGGTTCTGACGATGATCCTGTCCTTCGCCGGCTGCGCCAAGAAGGATACCGGAATGAGCCATGCCGAATACGTGGCCGCCGCCAACGACACGGAGGTCGTTGTGGAGACCTACGTTCAGGCGCATCAGTCCTGGTGGGACGATAAGGTCACCGTCTACTGCCAGAGCCCCGACGGCGCTTATTTCCTGTACAACCTGGCCTGCACCGAGGCGGACGCCGCCAAGCTGGTTCCCGGCACCAAGATCCGCGTCACCGGCTACAAGGGCGAATGGTCCGGCGAGGTGGAGATCATGGACGGCACCTTTGAGTTCGTCAAGGGCGATTCCTACATTGCCAAGGCGCTGGATGTCACCGATCTGCTGGGCACCGACGCGCTGATCGACCATCAGAACGAGTTCGTTTCCTTCACCGGCCTGACCGTGGCTCCCAGCACCGACGCCAACGGCAACGAGGCTGCCTTCCTGTACAGCTGGGACGGCTCCGGCGCGAAGGGTGATGACCTGTACTTCAACGTTACCGTGAACGACCAGACCTACAACTTCTGCGTGGAGTCCTACCTGTGCGGCGAGGACACCGAGGTGTATCAGGCCGTGGAAGCACTGAAGGTCGGCGACGTGATCAACGCCGAGGGGTTCCTCTACTGGTACGAGGGCGTCAACCCCCACATCACTTCCATTTCCGCCGCGGACTGATATATTGGAGCGGCACCGCGCAAAAAGCATCTGCGCGTCTCAGCGGTCTTTTCGCCCCACTTCTTCAGTTTGAATGACGGGAAATACTGCGCAGCCGTTGCCGGCGTAAGCCGGCTTACGGCTGCGCAGTATTTCCCGTTTTCCGAACCTTGAATTTGGGCAAAAATCCCGGCTGAGACCTCCTGCCGAATCGTGCGGTGCTGCCTTTATTGTACGGCGGCCTTGCTCCGGCGCTTAGCTTTCCATGTCTCCACCAGAAACAGCGTCAGCACGGAATAGACGGTCAGAAGAACAAAGAAAATGCCGTTACTCTGCCATTGGGTCAGCCCGATGCCCCGCGCCTGGGCGCCCGGCATCAGCCGCGCCTGCACGAACCGGGCGACGAGGGCGTGATTTAGGTAGACGGCATAGGAGAATTTGCCGAAATTCCGGAAAATCCGCCGGTTCAGCAAAACGTTTAACCAAGACGCGCCGTCATAGCACCCCAGGATCAGAATGGGCGTGGTGATCAGAAAAATGTTGGCAAGGTCGGCGTAGACGAAAATGGTCACCGCGGACAAAATGACCGCGAGATTGAAAAATACCGTTTTGCTTTTCAGCCGCTCGTAATAGGGCGTGGTGGTGAAATAAAACGTCAGCACGCCGATGCACAACGGCGAAAACGCCCGGAGAAGAGGCAGATAAAAAAAGCCGTAGTTTTCCCACAGATCCACCCCGGAATACAGCAGCGACTGGATCATCAGAATGGCCGCCGGGAACAGCAGCGTCCGGCTGACGCGCTCATTGCGGCATAGCAGGCCATAGGCAAAGAACCCCGCGATCACCAGGGCGGACAGCTGCCACAGGGGATAGTTGAGGCTTTCGTGGAAGCGGTAGGCGCTTTGCAGGAGCAGAAGGTCGGGAATCTGGTTGTAAAAGTCCAGGGCGATGGCGCTGACCTTGTCCCAGCCGGGGGACATCGCCAGATGCAAAAGACTTCTTGCCAATGTATACAGGAAAAACGCCGCCAGGGAAAACAGATAGTGGGGGTAGATGGAAGTCACATGATCCAGAGTGTAGTCCCACGCGCCGTAGGCTTTCCCGCCGTCGGCAAAGGAGCGGGCGTAGAATTTCTTTCCCAGAAAGAACCCGGAGATGATGAAAAACACCTGCACCGCCACCGTAGGGCCGGGGGCAATGGTGGTGCCGAAATGGAAAAAGGCGATGATGTACGCCAGTATCAGCTTCAGTATGTCAATGGAATAGATGCGTTGCTTCATGGCATTTCCCTCGCAAATTCAGATTGCTTCCAGTTTATCGGCTTTTTCCGGAAATGTCAATGACGGAAAATCCCGGCGGCCGTGAAAGCCGCCGGGAGAACAATTACAGCGGCGCGATGCTCTTCCCATACGGTGAGAAATGCCCTGCATTCTCTTACCCGAGCTGCGCCTTCACATAGGCGATCTGGGCGTCCACGGAGGCGGCGGAGGTGCCGCCCTCGGAGATGCGCTTCTCCACGCAGACCGTCAGATCAATGTCGTGGTAAAGATCGTTGTCAAACAATTCGCTGTAGGAGCGGTAGGTTTCCAGGGGCAGGGTCTCCAGCACGCAGCCGTCCGCAATGCACCGCGCCACGATCTGGCCGGAGATCTTGTAGGCACTGCGGAAGGGCATCCCCTTTTTCACCAGGTAGTCCGCAAGGTCGGTGGCGTTGATGAAGCCGCCCTGGGCGGCCTTTTTCATGGTCTCCGGCTTCACGGTCATGGTGGAAAGCATGGGGGCGAAGACCTTCAGACACATTTTCACCGTGTCCACGGCGTCGAAAACCGCTTCCTTGTCCTCCTGCATGTCCTTGTTGTATGCCAGGGGCAGCCCCTTCAGGGTGGTGAGCAGCCCCATCAGGTCGCCGTAGACCCGCCCGGTCTTGCCCCGGACAAGCTCCGCCATGTCGGGGTTTTTCTTCTGAGGCATGATGGACGAGCCGGTGGTGTAGGCGTCGGACAGCTGGATGAACCCATACTCCCAGCTTGCCCAGAGGATGATCTCCTCGGAAAACCGGCTCAGGTGCATCATGAGTATGGAAATGGCGCTTATCAGCTCCACGCAGAAGTCCCGGTCGGACACGCCGTCGACGGAGTTGCGGGCGATATCGTCAAAGCCCAGCTTTTGAGCCTCGAAGCGCCGGTCGGTGGGATACGTCGTCCCGGCCAGGGCGCAGGAGCCGATGGGGCACACGTTCATCCGTTTCCGGCAGTCCCCCAGACGACCCAGATCCCGCAGGAGCATCATGGCATAGGCCATCAGGTGGTGGGAAAACAGGATGGGCTGCGCCCGCTGCAAATGGGTGTAGCCGGGCATGATGACGCCCTTGTTATTTTCCGCCTGGGCGACGATTGCCGAAAGCACGTCCTTTACCAGCCCGGTAATTTCATCGATCTGGTCTTTCAGGTACATTCTTAAGTCCAGCGCCACCTGGTCGTTCCGGCTGCGGGCAGTGTGGAGCTTTTTCCCCACATCCCCCAATCGCTGGGTCAGCACCTGCTCGACGAACATGTGGATGTCCTCGCAGCCGAAGTCAAATTCCAGCGCCCCGGATTCCAGGTCGTTCAGAATCCCTTGCAGCCCGTCAATGAGCTGCCCGGCCTCGGCCTGGGAGATGATGCCCTGGGCGCCCAGCATGGCGGCATGAGCCATGGAGCCGGTGATATCCTGCTTATATAGTTTGCAGTCAAAGCGGATGGAGGAATTGAAATCATCCGCGATGCTGCTGACCTCGCCGGAAGTCCGTCCGGCCCATAGTTTGCTCATAAATCTGTCCTCGGTATTGCTTTTTCTTTACAGCTTTCCCTGCTCCCGCAGCGCCTGCACCTTGGTGGGCAGACCCCACAGATTGATGAAGCCGGCGGCCTGATTCTGGTCGTAGTCGCTTTCGCCGAAGGTCACCAGATTCTCGGAGTACAGGGAGTAGGGAGAGGTGGTGCCGGCGGGAATGATGTTGCCCTTGTAGAGCTTCAGCTTCACGGAGCCGGTGACGTACTTGTTGCTTTCGTTGGCAAAGGCGGTCAGGGCTTCCTGGAGGGGGGAGTACCACTTGCCGTTGTAAATGAGGTCGGCATAGTCCACGGCCAGCTTCTGCTTGACGTGAAGGGTGTCCTTGTCCACGGTGAGCATTTCCAACTGCTCGTGGGCGAAGTACAGGATGGTGCCGCCGGGAGTCTCGTATACGCCCCGGTCTTTCATGCCCACCAGCCGGTTTTCCACGATATCGATGATGCCGATGCCGTTGGCGCCGCCCAGGGCGTTGAGCTTTTCGATGATCTTGGATGCCTTCATCTTCTCGCCGTCCACGGCCACGGGCGCGCCCGCTTCAAAGTCGATGGTCACATAGGCGGGAACGTCGGGGGCCTGGAGGGGCGAGACGCCCATTTCCAGGAAGCCGGGCTTTTCGTAGTTCGGCTCGTTGGCGGGGTCTTCCAGATCAAGACCCTCATGACTCAGATGCCACAGGTTCTTGTCCTTGGAATAGTTGGTCTCCCGGCTGATCTTCAGGGGAACGTGGTGGGCTTCGGCGAAGTCGATCTCCTCGTCCCGGGACTTGATGCCCCACTCCCGCCAGGGGGCGATGATCTTCATGTCCGGGGCGAACCGCTTGATGGCCAGCTCAAACCGAACCTGGTCGTTGCCCTTTCCGGTGGCGCCGTGGCAGATGGCGTCCGCGCCCTCGGCGAGCGCAATTTCCGCCAGCTTCTTGCCGATGACAGGGCGGGCAAAGGCGGTGCCCAGCAGGTAGGTCTCATATTTGGCGTCCATTTTCAGGGCGGGGATGATGACCTCGTCCACCATCTCGTCCACCAGATCGGCGACGATCAGCTTGCTGGCGCCGGTGGCGATGGCCTTGGCTTCCAGTCCCTCCAGCTCGTCGGCCTGACCGACGTTGCCGGCCACGGCGATGATCTCGGGGCCATTGTAGTTTTCCTTCAGCCAGGGGATGATGATGGATGTATCCAGGCCGCCGGAATATGCAAGGACGATCTTCTTGATGTTGTCGTGATTATTCATATATACAACCTCCGGATGAATATTTGACGTATTTCGTGAGTAAGTATACAGGATTATACCGCCGCGAACCGGATTTGTCAACGGTTGATTTGCATAAAAATCCATCGCTGTGAATTTTCGGAACTTTGCCCGTTTCCGCGGCGTTTCCCTCTGCGGATACGGTCAAATTCACGAAAAGCGGCGAAAAACGCCCCGGCGGAAGGGCGCAGCCGCCGCCCTCCGGCCGGAATTTGCCCGTCTCCCTTGCAATTATCCGCCGGATTTGCTATACTGGTGGCAAACAAAAAAGGAGTATCTCTATGGGTGGTTTCTTTTCTCTGGATTCCGGGTTCATGCGCGCCATGAGCCGGATCGCCGACCTGATCATTCTGAATGTGATCTACCTCGTGACATGCCTGCCCGTCGTCACCATCGGCGCGGCCAGCACGGCGATGTACACCGTGTGCTTCCGCATGGGCACAGCGCGGGAGGGAAGCCTGGTGAAGGGCTACTTCCAGGCGTTCCGGGACGAATTTCGTCAGGCGACGCTGGTCTGGCTGTTTTTGCTGCTGTTCGGCGCGGCCTCCTGCGTGAATATTTTCATCTTCCTCGGCACGAGCGGCTGGATGCACTACCTGTTCTTCCTGTTTGTGCTGTTTCTGGTGGTCGTGCTGATGATGGCGGGCTACGCCTTCCCGCTGCTGAGCCAGTTCCGGAACGATACCAAGTCCGTGATCAGGAACGCCCTGATTTTCAGCGTGGCATACCTGCCCCGGACGGCGCTGATCGTGGTGATCAACGTTTTCCCCTGGGCGCTGCTGCTGACGAACCCGTATCTGTTTTTACAAGCGGGCTTTATCTGGGTCGTCGTCTATTTTGCCGCCGCGGCTTACATCAACACCCGTCTGCTGAAAAAGGTATTTGCTCCCTACATGGAGCCTGAGGAGGAAGAAAAATGATCGTACGGAAAACCGCTCCCGAGGAAGCCCAGAGAGTCAACGAGCTGTTCGCCATCTGCTTTGAAATGCCCTACGCCAACTGCCCCGCCGACCCGGAAAAGGACAATGCCGCCCACTGGGCGGCCTTTGACGAGGACGGGGAAATGATGAGTACCTTCACCGTCTCCGATTTTACGGTGCAGTTTGACGGCAGCCCCTGCAAAATGGGCGGCATCGGGGGCGTGGCGACCCTGCCCCAGTACCGCCGCCGGGGCGGCATCCGGGCGTGCTTCCAGAAAGCGCTGCCGGATATGTATGCTTCCGGGTACGATTTTTCCTACCTGTACCCCTTCTCCACCGCCTATTACCGGAAATTCGGCTACGAAAACTGCGTGCAGAAATACGGCTGGACGGTGGATTTGGCGCTCCTGAATCCCCCGAAGGAGGGCGGCAGCTTCCGTCTCGCAGAAAAAGGCCGCCCCATGACCGCAGAGATCCGCGCGCTGGACGCCATCTGGGAATCCCACTATAATATGATGGTGCTCCATGGGGACGAGGACTACGCATGGACAGAAAAAAGTGACCCCGCGGTGAAGCAGGAGTTCACCTACGTCTGCTTTGACGCCGCCGGGAAGCCCGACGCCTATACGACGTTTAAGCTTGCCGACGAGCCGGAGGGGCGGAATCTGGTTTGCAGCCGGTTCCGCTTCGCGGACAAGGGCGGCTTTGAGGAGCTGATGCGGCTATATAAAAGCCTGTCCTCCGACCACCGGTTCGTGAAATTCTCTACGCCTGCCGCCCCGGCCATGCAGTATTTTATGCCGGAGTGGTCGCTGGGCGCGGTCAGCTGGAGCGTGCAGAGCGCGGGCATGGTTCGCGCCGTGAATGTGAAGTCCGTGCTGGAAAAGGCGCGGTACATCGGCGGCGGCACCGTCTGCGTGGCAGTGCAGGACGGCCAGATCCCGGAAAACAACGACAGCTTTACCGTCACATTCGCAGACGGCAGAGCGGTAGGCGTAGCGCGGGGCGGAGAGGCCGACGCGGTGATGACCGTCCCTGCCTTCTCGGCGCTGATCGCGGGCGTCGGGGACTTTCGGGAAGCCCGCGGGGCGCTTCCGGGGCTGGAAGTCAGGAAGGAAAATCCCTGCCTGGATCAAGCGTTCTTCCGCAAGCCCCTGATGATCGCGGACTACTTTTGATACTATTTCCTGATTGCGGAGCCTTTGGTGAAATAGACGCAGAAAATCTCCCTGACCGTTTGGTCAGGGAGATTTTGACGGTTATGGGAATTACTTCTGAGCACCGGCGATCTGGGCGGCGACTTC
>DJNI01000006.1:11506-12797 GCA_002436765.1 Clostridiales bacterium UBA6468 | reverse complement strand
CCGCCCAGCTTCTTGGCGGCGTCGGCAATGTAGCCGGCCACATCGCCCTTATAGAGGTCGGAGCGGACAAACTCCTGCTGCAGCAGGCAGTTCTCCCTGTAGAAGGCGGCCATCTTGCCGGCGGCGATCTTTTCCTTCACGGCGGCGGGCTTGGAAGCCATCTTGGGGTCGTTGTCCATCAGAGCGACCTGCACGGCCAGCTCCTTGTCCACGTCGGCCTGCGGCACCTGGGACTTGTCCCAGTACTTGGGGCTCATAGCAGCGATCTGCATGGCCACGTTCTTGCCGATCTCGGTGGCGTCAATCCCGCCCTCCACGGCCAGGTTCACCAGAACGCCGTGGGTGCCGCCTGCGTGCACGTAGGCGACGGAGGTGTTGTCGGCAAACCGGGCAAAGCGGCGGATCTGCATGTTCTCGCCGATGGACATGACCTTCTCCTGCATGATCTCGGTGACGGTCAGGTCGGAATTGGGGTACTTGCAGGCCTTGAGAGCGTCCACGTCGGCGGGGTTCTCGGTGGCGACGACGACGGCCAGGTTCTTTACCAGATCCAGAAATGCGTCGGTCTTGGCGGCAAAGTCGGTCTCGGAGTTGACCTCGATGATGACGCCGATGCCGTTTACGACGGTGGCGTAGGCAACGCCCTCGGCGGCGATGCGGTCGGCCTTCTTGGCGGCCTTGGCAAGACCCTTCTCACGCAGCCAGTCCACGGCGGCGTCCATATCACCGTCGGTGGCCTGAAGAGCCTTCTTGCAGTCCATCATGCCGACGTTGGTCATTTCACGGAGCTTCTTAACGTCCAGTGCGGTAAATGCCATTTTCGTATCCTCCTAAGTGCTTATTATTCGGCGGCGGTCTCGGCGGGCGCTTCGGCAGGCGCCTCGGCGGCGTCCTCACCCTGACGGCCCTCGATGGCGGCATTGGCCATGGCGGAGGCGATCAGACGGATGGCGCGGATGGCGTCGTCGTTGCCGGGAATGACGTAATCGATCTCATCGGGATCGCAGTTGGTGTCCACGATGGCCACGATGGGGATGTTCAGCTTGCGGGCCTCGGCAATGGCGTTGCGCTCCTTGCGGGGGTCAACAATGAACAGAGCGGCGGGCAGCTTCTTCATTTCCTTCACGCCGCCCAGGTACTTCTCCAGCTTCTCGATCTCGGCCTGGTGCTTGATGACCTCCTTCTTGGGCAGCATGGCGAAGGTGCCGTCCTCTTCCATCTTGCGCAGCTGTGCCAGACGGTCGATACGGGTGCGCATGGTGCGGAAGTTGGTCAGCATACCGCCCAGCCA
>DJNI01000006.1:1506-11401 GCA_002436765.1 Clostridiales bacterium UBA6468 | reverse complement strand
GCTTCTTGGTGCCGACGAACAGCACGTTGCCGCCGTTTGCGGACAGGTCACGGACGAAGGCGTAAGCCTCTTCCAGCTTCTTTACGGTCTTCTGCAGGTCGATGATGTAGATCCCGTTGCGCTCGGTGTAGATGTAGGGCGCCATTTTGGGGTTCCAGCGGCGGGTCTGGTGACCGAAGTGAACACCGGCCTCCAGCAGTTGCTTCATAGATACGACAGCCATTTTACAATTTCTCCTTTTGTTTTTCCTCCACCCCGATCATCCCGGCAGCCCGTCCTTCCGGACACGGGGGCGGCCGATCCCCGGGTGTGTGGTTTTGAAATGTCACGGGTCAAAGCCCATGCCGAATCATTATATAGGATGAACGGCACAATTGCAAGCATTATTTCCAAAAAATCGCAAAAAAATTCCGGTGCAGGCGGCAGAAAATTGTTGGGCTGCCATTTATCGCGGCAGCCCCGGCTTTCCTCTCGGCACCCGGCAATCGTCGGGCTTTGCTTCCACCAGCACGATGTCCGGGCCGATGCGCTTGATGCAGTTCCAGGGAATGATAAAATCGTCCCGCCGCCCGAAGCCCCCCGGAAACCGCGCGGGGCAGGGAACGACGATGGCGCAGACGTTCCCGCCGGGGATCTCCACCTGCACGTCCGTCACAAACCCCAGCCGGCGGCCGTCGCTGACGCAGATGACCTCCTTGCATTGCAGCTGGGTAAACCGTATCGGCATAGCTTAACCCTCCTTTGGCAAACCTTATGCGCCTGAGAGGGGGAGTATGCCGCTTTACGAAACGCTGACGGACTTTCGCATGGCGCCGATGGCGCCCTTTTCCAGCCGGGACACCTGCGCCTGGGAAATGCCCAGGGCGGAGGCCACCTCCATCTGGGTCTTCCCGTCGTAAAACCGCAGAGAGAGAATTTGCTTTTCCCGGTCGTTCAGGGCGCGGAAGGCGTTTTGCAGGGTAATGTGCTCCATCCAGCCGTCCTCGGTGTTTTTCGTGTCCCGCACCTGATCCATCACCGTCAGCGGATCGCCGCCGTCGGAGTAGACGGGATCATACAGGCTCGCCGGGGCGCATACCGCGTCCAGCGCCCGGCTGACCTCCTCCAGGGGGATGCCCAGCTCTTTGGAGATTTCCTCCAGCGTCGGCTCCCGCCCCAGGCGGGCGGTCAGGGCTTCCTTGCACTGAAGCACCCGGTAGGCCACGTCCCGGATGGAGCGGGAGACCCGGATAACGCTGTTGTCCCGCAGATACCGCCGCACCTCCCCCGCGATCATGGGTACGCCGTAGGTGGAAAAGCGCACCTGCTTGTCCGGGTCAAAATTGGAGATGGCCTTAATGAGGCCGATGCACCCCACCTGAAACAGATCGTCGGGGTTTTCGCCCCGCTTGTCAAAGCGCTGTATGACACTGAGCACCAGCCGCAGATTTCCTTCGATGAGCTTTTCCCGGGCGCTTTCGTCCCCCGCCTGGGCCCGGCGGAGCAGGGCGTCCATTTCCGCCTGGGAAAGAACGTGAAGTCTCGATGTGTTGACGCCGCATATCTCTACTTTTCCCTGCATGGCAGCCTCCTGTGTTGTGATACCGGGAAAGGGAGCTTCCATTCCCGTTCCTACCCAGTATTCCCCGGAAGCGGCAAATCATTCTTTGGCGGATTTTCACAAATTTTTCACGGTTGCGGGAAAGCGTCCAGGACTTTCGACAGCGTTTTTTTACAGGAAATGAACTTTTCCCCGCTGTTTTTCCGGTAACGGCTTCCATTCGGCGGTGACGTAACACAGCTCCTTTTGGGGCGCAGAAAGGAATATACATGGATATATGCAGACTTTTCCACAAGAAAGGGAAAGAAGAAAAAAAGCAAAAATTTCTGTTGATAACTCATAGTTTTCCACAATCTCCACAGGTTTTTCCACAGGGGTTTTCCACAGGCATGGCGTGCTGTGGATATGCAGTTTTGGTTCACATAAAAAGATTCGCCCGCGTTCGACGGATTTCCCACTTTTTTTCGGGTCGTGGATTTTACCATGAACATTTTTTTGTACAAAAATTAGGACTTGACAATCCTAAGCGCAGACCCCGGCGTCCGCCCGCCGGGGCGGGATGGCCGAAGAGAAGCTTTCCGTGCCCGGAATGGCAAAAAATTTTGAAAAAAGGGTTGATTTTATCGCGTCAAGGCGTTATAATCCGTATCTGTATGGAAAATGAACAGAAGGAGGTGGAATCCATGCCCAATATCAAGTCCTCTAAGAAGGATGTCATTTCTTCCAAGATCGCTTACGAGAAGAACAAGGCTGACAAGTCCGAGCTGAAGACCAACCTGAAGAAGTTCGACGCCGCCCTGGTGTCCGGTGACAAGGCTGCCGCCGACGCTGCTTACAAGACCGCCGTCAAGGCCGTCGATCAGGCTGTCAACAAGGGTCTCCTGCACAAGAACAACGCTGCCCGGAAGAAGAGCAGCATGACTCTGAAGCTGAACAAGCTGGCCTGATTTCTCTGAAAATATCTCCTTCCGAGCAGTGCTTGGAGGGAGTTTTTTCATTTTTGTTTGGGAAAACTCCGAACAAATCGCTGATTGTCAGCTCTCGTCGATTTGTCCAGAGCTTCCCAAAGTATTGCAGATTTATTCCGGGAGGTGCAACCATGGCAAAACTGTCTGACCCCGTCACGATATTAAAGGGCGTGGGAGGGGCGCGGGCAAAGCAGCTTGCCCAGCTGAATATTTTTACCCTCCGGGATCTCATCTGCCACTTCCCAAGAGGGTACGAGGACCGGACGAAGCTGGTTCCCATTGAAAAGCTGGAGCCGGACGTCCCCGCCTGTTTCCGCGCCATGGTGATGAACACCCCCCGCACCAGCCACATCCGCAAGGGGCTGGATCTGACCAAGGTGCAGCTTGCGGATACCACCGGGCGGCTGAACGTGACGTTCTTCAACAATCGCTTCGCCGCCCAGCAGCTGGAATACGGACGGGAGTACATTTTCTACGGCGCGGTGAGCGGGGATTTCATCGGCTACAGCATGACGAATCCCGTGTTCGAGACGCCGGTGTCCCAGCCTGTGACCACCCGGCGGATCCTTCCCATTTACCCCCTGACCGCAGGACTGACCAACGCGGCGCTGCTTCGTCTCGTGCAGCAGGCGCTGGCAGTGTGCGACCCGCCGGAGGAAATTCTCCCTGCCGAGGTGCGGGAGAAATACGGCATTCTGCCTGCCGAGCGGGCGTATTTCGCCATCCACGAACCAAATTCCATGGCGGAGGCGGAGCTGGCGAAAAAGCGGATGATCTTCGAGGAATTCTTTGTATTCTCTGCGGGACTCGCCCTGATGCGCGCCGCCCGGAAGGAAAAGAAGACGGAGCGTTATACGGATTTCGACATGGCGCCCTTTTATGACAGCCTGCCCTTTTCCCTCACCGGCGCCCAGAGCCGGGCTGTAGGGGAAATTCTGGAGGATTTCCGCCGGGGCGTCCCCATGAACCGGCTGGTACAGGGAGACGTGGGCAGCGGCAAGACCATGGTGGCCGCCGCCTGTGTGTGGTTTGCCGCCCAGAGCGGCTGGCAGTCGGCGCTGATGGCGCCCACGGAGATACTGGCACGCCAGCACTATGAAAATCTTGCGCCCCTGTTTGCCCGCTTCGGCCTGCGCTGCGCCCTGCTCACCGGCTCCACGCCGGTAAAGGAGCGCCGCGCCATTCTGGAGGGGCTGCAAGCCGGGGACATCGCCCTGTGCATCGGCACTCACGCCCTGCTGACGGAGGACGTGACCTACGGCGCGCTGGGGCTGGTCATCACCGACGAGCAGCACCGCTTCGGCGTGGATCAGCGCTCCGCCCTCAGCCGCAAGGGGTCGTCGCCCCACCTGCTGGTGCTGTCGGCCACGCCCATTCCCCGCACGCTGGCGCTGATTATCTACGGCGATCTGGACGTGTCGGTCATCGATGAGCTGCCGCCGGGCAGACAGCCGGTGGACACCTTTGTGGTGGGAGAGAAGTACCGCCTGCGGCTCAACGCCTTTATCCGCAAGCAGGTGGCCGAGGGGCATCAGGTGTTCGTCATCTGCCCGCTGGTGGGTGAGGAGGACGACCTGCCCGACGAGCGCAAGGCCGTCACCGCCTACGCCCGACAATTGCAGGAGAAAACGTTTCCTGACCTGCGTGTGGCCGTACTCCACGGGCGCATGAAGGCAAAGGAAAAGGAGAAGGTCATGGCCTCCTTCGCCGCCGGGGAGAGCGACATTCTGGTGTCCACCACGGTGGTGGAGGTGGGCGTGGATGTGCCCAACGCCANNGCAGCGGCAAGACCATGGTGGCGGCGGCCGCCGCCTACTGCGCCGCGAGGAACCACAGACAGACCGCTTTGATGGCGCCGACGGAGATCCTTGCCGAGCAGCATTTCGCCTCCCTGAACGCCCTGTTCGCCCCTCTGGGGGTATCCGCGGCGCTGCTCACCGGCTCCATGACGGCGAAGCAGAAAAAGGACGTGCGGGAGCGTATCGCCGCCGGGGAAGTTCAGGTGGTGATCGGCACCCACGCGCTGTTGTCGGAGTCCACCCGGTTTGACAATCTGGGGCTGGTCATCACCGACGAGCAGCACCGCTTCGGTGTCGGACAGCGCAGCCGCCTTTCCGCCAAGGGGGAGGATCCCCACCTGCTGGTGATGTCGGCGACGCCCATCCCCCGGACGCTGGCGCTGATCCTCTACGGCGATCTGGACGTGTCCGTTCTGGACGAGCTGCCCCCGGGACGGGAGCCGGTGGATACCTTTCTTGTGGGGGAGAGCTACCGCCCCCGGATCAACGCCTTTATCCGCAAGCAGGTGGCGGAGGGCCATCAGTGCTTCGTGGTCTGCCCGGCGGTGGAGGAAAACGAGGAGCTGGGCATCAAGGCCGCCTCCGTCTGGGCGGAGACCTTGCAGCAGACGGTTTTCCCCGACCTGCGCATTGCGCTGCTTCACGGGCAGATGAAGGGCGCGGAAAAGGAAGCCGCCATGGCGTCCTTTGCCCGTGGGGAAGCGGACGTGATGGTAGCGACCACGGTCATCGAGGTGGGGGTGGACGTTCCCAACGCCACGCTGATGGTCATTGAGGACGCCGACCGGTTCGGTCTGAGCCAGCTGCACCAGCTTCGCGGCCGGGTAGGCCGGGGCAAGGCGAAAAGCTACTGCATCCTCACCACCCACAACCGCAACCCGGAGACGCTCCAGCGCTTAAAAGCCCTGTGCAAAACCACCGACGGCTTCAGGATCGCGGAGGAAGACCTGCGCCTGCGGGGTCCCGGAGATTTCTTCGGCTCCCGGCAGTCCGGCCTGCCTGCCTTCCGTGTGGCGGATTTAGGCTGCGGCCTTGCCGCCATGAAGGACGCCCAGCAGGCGTCGGCGGATTGGATTGATGCCTACGGCACGTCGGACACCCCGGAAGCAAAGGCTCTCAGGCAGCGGATCGGCGACCTGTTTGCCCGCTCCGAGGGAACGATGAATTGAACGAACAAAGCAGGGCACACTTCTGTGCCCTGCTTTTTGCCGGATTATTCCGTCTGCGTGACGTTGCTTTTCCTTTTGATACTATTTCTTGATTAAAATCTTTGATTTTAATCAAGAAGGCATCGCCTATTGGCGCTGCCAGTTTTGTGATTTATAAGGAAAGAAATCACAAAACAAGTCTCATATGAACTTCATGCCCTTCGGGCAATTAAAACCTTTTTTAAAGATTTTAATTAAAGTTCAGTATGAATTTACGCCTGCTTCGCACTGTCCAGAGACTTGCCGAAGACGAAAAACCGCTGATACAGGAACTCCGTGGAGAAATTCAGCAGCATGTTTATAATCGTTACCAGGTATTCGTTCCACGCCAGACTGCCGGCCAGGTAATTCCCCAGAAGGGTGGACAGGGGCGTGAAGACCACGTAGTAGGCGGCAACCTTTACCATGGCCACGGGTACGTTGGCAGCGGATTGGAATGTGAACTTTCGGTTCAGGGTAAAGTTCCAGAGTACGCTCAGGCACAGGGCAATCAGGTAGCAGGGCCAGTATGGGAGATGGGTAAATTCATTCAGCAGAGCGAAGCTGCCCATTTCGATGAGGCCGGCGCTGATGGAGAAAAAGGTGAATTTCAGGACGCGGACAAATTCTTTCATGCGTACCTCCAAAATCATTGCGTATGCTCTTTGCAGCGGAAACGCTTGCCCGCAGCATTATTTCTGCCCTTCCCAGAAGGGTTCCGGCTTGGGGCAGGAATCGCAGTTGCCCTCACAGTTCCGGGGCTTGAATTGCAGCTCCTGACTCTTGACGCTTACCGTGGTGCAGGGGGGAATGGAGTGGGTGATGAAGACGTTGGAGCCGATGACGCTGTCCCGGCCGATCACCGTGCCGCCGCCTAATATGGACGCGCCGGCGTAAATGGTCACGTTGTCCTCAATGGTGGGGTGGCGCTTCTTTCCCCGCAGGCTCTGTCCGCCCCGGGTGGTCAGCGCGCCCAGGGTCACGCCCTGGTAGACCTTCACATGGTCGCCGATGACCGTGGTCTCGCCCACCACGATGCCGGTGCCGTGGTCGATGAAGAAATACCGGCCGATGGTGGCGCCGGGGTTGATGTCGATGCCGGTGACGCTGTGGGCGTGCTCCGTCATGATCCGGGGGAGCACGGGAACCTTCAGCATATACAGCACGTGCGCCAGCCGGTACACCGTGATGGCGAACAGCCCGGGGTAGCAGAAGATGATCTCGTCCGTGCTGAAGGCGGCGGGGTCGCCGTCGTAAAAGGCTTCCACGTCGGTCTGGGCCACCGCCCGGATGCCGGGAATCGCCCGGAAGAACTGCAGGCTCAGCTCCTGTGCCGTTTCCTGCGCTTCCCGCTCCGTCATATCGACCCGCAGGGCGATGGCGATCTGCTTGTTCAGATTGTACATCACGTCCTCAATGAGCATGGAGAGGTTGTGCTTGGAATTGTAGATGCGGTAGGCTTTGTCCCGGGAGGAGCCGGGGTAGACGATGCGCAGGAGCTTGCCGATCATGTCGATGACCACGGCCTTGTCCGGGTGCTGGAAGGGGTCGAGCTTGTCGATGTCCCGGCCGTGGCGGTAATCCTCCAGAATGCCGTCCACAATGCCCTCGATTTCCTTTTCAATGGGGGTCATGGATATCCCTCCTTGTGTTCTTAGCCTCAGTTTAACATATGCAAATGGCAAAGTCAATGAAACACTCCGGCACATTCCTCTTGCATTTCCCGGCCATATCGGGTATAATCATCCCAGAACCAATCCCATAACAGGAGGGAATTTTTATGGAAAACGAAACCATGGAGCCCGAAGAAAGCATCCTGACCCTGACCGACGAAAACGGGCAGGATATGGACTTTGAATATCTGGACTGCCTTACCTACGAGGGCAAGGAATATCTGATTCTGATGCCCGCCGACGAGCCGTCCACCGAGATCGTGATCCTCGAGGTGGAGCCGGTGGACGAGGAAAATGAAAATTACCTTGCCGTGGAGGATGAGGCGATTCTGGACGCGGTCTACGGCCTGTTCAAGGAAAAGTACAAGGACATCCTGACCTTCGAGGAAGCGTAAAACCGGGGCGGCGCTGCCCGTTCGGAAAAAGCAGCCTTTCCGGGCTGCTTTTTCAAATCTTCGGCAGTGCCGAAAGAAAGGAATCTGGGTATGACAGAGAATACAAAAAGGGCAACACCGCACAATTCGTCAAGAAGTCTCAGCCAGGATTTTTGCCCCAATTCAAAGTTCCGGAAATGGAGGAATACTGTATGTATTTCCCATTTTCGGAACTGCGGAAGTGGGGCAAAAGGACGGCTGAGACTCGCAGACGCAATTGTGCGGTGCTGCCCCAAATACCTGGCAGCAGCCCTGTGTGCCGTCATGCTTTTGCAGGGGCTGACGGGCTGCGGGAAAAAGTCTCCCGTAAAGGCGGAGACCGCCGCCTCGTCCACGGCGGCGGAGACTGCCCAGCCCACCGTCCCGGCCACGGTTCCGCCGGACGGCAGCCCCGGCGACGTGACCTGCAAGGGCAGCTATACGGCGGATTCCGTGGACGCTTCCGCCGTGGTGGCGACCCTGGGAAGCGAGCAGCTGACAAACGGGCAGCTCCAGGTCTACTACTGGATGGAGGTCGCCTCCTACCGCCAGGCGGCACACGAAGCCGCTCCGGATTTTGACCGGCCTCTGGACACCCAGCCCTGTGAGATTGACGATAGCGTCGCCAGCTGGCAGCAGTATTTTCTGAAGCGGGCTTTGACCAGCTGGCACAGTGCCCTGGCGCTGTCGCTGCAAAGCGTGGACGAGGGCATCCCCACCGAGGAAGCCTATCAGCCCAACATGAAAAACCACGAAAAATACATGTCCGGCAAGCCCGCCACGGCCTATCTCTACGGCTACAATAAGAATTACCGGCTCAACACCCTCCACGAGCAGTATCTGGAGGACATTCCCCAGACGCTGGCCACGCTGGCGGAACAGTACGGTTTTGCCGACGTTTCCGCATTGGCGAAGGATATCGCCGGTGCGTCGGCGGAAGACCTGGCTGCCTGCATGGAGCTGTACAACCGGGGCTATATGTACGACACCGCCCTGAGCTACTACATCGACCCCACCGAGGAAGAGGTGGAAGCCTACTTCGCGGAGCATGAGTCGGACTACGCCGAGGCGGGCATCACCCGAAACAGCGGCAAGCTGGTGGACATCCGCCACATTCTGCTGATCCCCCAGGCGCCGGAAGACGGGACGGAAACCGTCACTGTCGCCCCGGACGGCACCGTGACCTGTCCCGAAGACCTGTGGGATACCTGCCTGGCCTCTGCCCAGACGCTGGTGGAGGACTACCGGAAATCCCTGGAAAAGGACAGCCTGCGGGGCAACAACAAATCCACCGCAGACGCGATTTTCGCCGATCTGGCCAATAAAAATTCCGCGGACGCCGGTTCCGCGCTGAACGGCGGCCTGTACCAGAAGCTGCGCAAAGGGCAGCTGACCTCCGTGCTGGACGACTGGTGCTTTGACGATAACCGCCAGAGCGGGGACGTGGACATCCTCCGCTCAGAGTTGGGCTATCACATCGTCTTTTTCAAGGGCAGCACCGACATCTGGTACGACGCCGCCCGGAAAGACCTGACCGCCGCCCTTGGCGGGGAGAAGATCGCCCAGGCCAGGGAAAAATACCCCGCCGAGATCAATTACAGCGCCATTGCCCTGGGCACGGCGGCGCAGACCGCCCCGGTCACCGCCTCCGATCTGCTCTACCCCGACGTGGGGCACCAGCGCTACCCGGAAGCCCCGCTTTACCTCCAGCAGGACTACCCCACCACCATGTACGGCGGGTATAAGATCACCACCCACGGCTGCGGCATCACCACCATGGCCATGCTGGCGACCTACATGTCCGACACCGAGCTGACGCCGCCGGAGATGTGCCGCCGCTACGGCGGCTACTGCTTCCAGAACGGCACCGACGGCACGCTGTTCGTTGTCGCCCCGGCGCAGATGGGCTTTTACCTGAAGGAAAAGACCTATGAGTGGCAGGAAGCCAGAGACGCCATGCGGGAGGGGTACACGGTGGTCTGCGTCCAGAGCAAGGGCTACTGGACCCGGGGCGGACACTATCTGCTGCTGGAAAAGATGTTCGACAACGATGTGATCCGGGTACGGGACTCCAACATTTACAATTACGGAAAGCTGGAGGGTCACAAGACCGACCGCTTCGACTTTTCCACGGTGGTTCCCTCGGGGACGGCCTACTGGATCTTTGAAAAGAAGGTCGTAACGATTCCCGCCTGTGCCCGCTGCGGCGGAACGGAGGAGGGCGCGCCAGAAGCGCTGCTCACGGAGGACTACCTCTGCGAAAAATGCGCCGCCGCCCTGCTCAGACGGGGTACATATCTGGAATACAGCGGCGT
>DJNI01000006.1:0-1475 GCA_002436765.1 Clostridiales bacterium UBA6468 | reverse complement strand
ATGATGAAAAAACTCCCAACCGGGTAAAATCGGTTGGGAGTATTTTTATACTGCATGCGGCATTTCCGCCATCCTGCAAGCGAATTAAGGGACTCAAAGCCGATCAGAAAAAGCATGATGCCAGCAGCGGAAATGCCGGACAGTCTGAACGCGGTCCATACGCAGATAAGCGCTGACCAAAAGAAGAATATGACGATATTCTCATTGCGGCGGAGGAATTGGCGTATTTCCTCCGTAGCGAATTGGGGGTCAATCCTTTTGCTTATGGCACAATCAAGGATGAACCATTTGTTTTCTGATAAACCGCAGTAGGAGCGGGAGGTTTGCACTTCCCGCTCCGTTTTCGTTGTCTGACAGATAAAATACCGCCCGCCACCCACGCGCCCCGTGTAAAGCCGTCAACGGCCTTTGGCAGACATTTTGATTTTCGCGCCGATTGCTTTCATTTGCGCCAGCGGGGAAAAGTTGTCGTAGTTCTTCGTTAAATCCGCGTCGTAAATCGGCAAAGGTTTCGTCCAATGTGGCGGTGCAGTTCATCCTGATTTTCTTCATACTACCTGACCTCTTGATTTTCAAAATTTCCATCAAGAATCAAGCGCACAGGTGCCTTTTGCAAATCCCCCGGATTTCTCACTTTTGGAAAAGAAAAACCTTGAAATCAGATGATTTCAAGGTTTTCTCTTCACTCTCTCGAGCTTATGGTGGAGATAAGCGGGATCGAACCGCTGACCTCTTGAATGCCATTCAAGCGCTCTCCCAAGCAGTACTGAAACGCACCCCAATATTTTGAAAGTTAGGGTACAGCCGACTGTTTGGAAGTAAAAATAACCATAAATACGAAGAATACTCCACACTATGGAACTCAATACCTTTTCTGCACAGTTGTCATCCACATCTTTTGTGGGTGTAGATTTGTGTAAAACCCGCAGAAATCAAGTCAAGGCATGGTCGACTCTGGATTACTGAGATTCGACCATATACTTGTTCTCAGAAATATGACGGAGCTTTATCAATTTCAAAATGTCAATGTGCCGTCAGGGCTCATGTTTTTCATTTTGATGAGAATTGTTCTTTTTGATTTCTAAGACTCTTGAATATGCATGTAAATTATATAATTGGCAAACATTATAGATGAAACTCCGCATTTCCCAAATACTTTCAATATTAATGTAAAAAAAGAATAGTAACGCCCCAAATGCAAGAATTTCGTTTATAGCCTTGTTTGAAAACAAGCACCAATCATTTGGCGTAATGCTAGAAAAGACGGCTACAGCAAAGTCCACAATTAAGCAAGTAATTTGAATGGTCATCACTTCTGCAAAATATTCATTGGTTTTTGCCAGGTTTGCATTTTTGTTACTGTCTACGCTTAATAACGTTATCAATAATCTATCATTAATTAATGCTTGAAAAAGAGCATAACCTGTAAAGACAATGGCTATCAACGATATTATAACACTAAAACCACAGAATTT
>DJNI01000024.1:23754-27601 GCA_002436765.1 Clostridiales bacterium UBA6468 | reverse complement strand
CCGCTCACAGCCGAAGACGATTGATTCAGAGGTTCCTTAGATACACCCCACGCAAAGGATAAGTGCAGGGAGAATATCTGCCCGAGGGAAGTCAGCCCGGGTCATTTCGTTGCCTGTTCTCTTTGCGATTGAACCACGGGAAAAACACTGGCGCGGAACCGGCGCAGGCGGGGGGACCGTCCGCACGGGTCAGAGCGTAATTGGAGGAACGATATGGATCTCAATTCTATCAAGACAGAACAGCGTAACAGCCGGACTGCACAGATCGACACCATGAGTACGCTGAGCATGGTGAAGCTGATCAACGAGGAAGACAAAAAGGTCGCCGAGGCGGTGGGAGCCGAGGCCGAACACATTGCTCAGGCGGTGGATGTGATCGCCGCCCAGCTGAAGCAGGGCGGACGGCTGGTCTACAGCGGCTGCGGCACCTCCGGACGTCTGGGCATCCTGGACGCCGTGGAATGCCCGCCAACCTACTCTACCGACCCCGGTGAGGTGATCGGTCTGATCGCCGGCGGGAACGAAGCGATCTTCCGGGCAAAGGAAGGCGCGGAGGACGATGAAGCCCTGGGGGCGGAGGATCTGAAGAAAATCGACTTTGGCAGCAAGGACGTGCTGGTGGGCATCGCCGCCTCCGGCAGAACCCCCTATGTTCTCGGTGCCATGAATTACGCCAAGGCGCAGGGCGCTCACGTCATCGGCATTTCCTGCAACCCCGGCTCTCAGGTAGAAAAGACGGCGGAGATCGCCATTACCCCTACCCCCGGTCCGGAGGTGGTCACCGGCTCCACCCGGATGAAGAGCGGCACCGCTCAGAAAATGGTGCTGAATATGCTCTCCACCGGCGCGATGATCAAGCTGGGCAAGGTCTACGGCAACCTGATGGTGGACGTAAAGGCCACCAACGAGAAGCTGGTGGAGCGGTGCAGGCGCATCGTCTGCGAGGCCACCGGCGCGGATTACGATACAGCTACCAGGGCTCTGGAGCAGTGCGGCTACCGGGCAAAGGTCGCCATCGTTATGCTGAAAACCGGCGGCGACGTCCATGACGCCGAGGAGCGTCTGGAAGCCCATGAGGGGCGGGTCGCTCAGGCCGTGGGAGAGAGCTGACCATGGCGCATCTGCGTTTCGATTTCCGGTCGGACGCCATGGGGATGAATACCCCCATGACCGTCATTTCGCCGGAGAAAGCCGGCCTTTCTCAGGCGCCGGTGGTGTATCCGCTCCACGGATCGGAGGATAACCGCACCGGCGGGGCGCGGATATCCGGTTTGCGCACCGGACGGGTATCCATAACTGGGAATTCCGGGACGCAGCCGTCCGGAAGGCGCTGGATCATCTGCCGTAATACGAAAGGGAAGAACAGATGGACTTTATTGCAGGAGTAGACGGCGGCGGCACCAGAACCAAGGTAGTCTGCGCCTCGCCGGAGGGTAGGGTGCTGGATACCGCGGTGTTCGGCCCCTTCAATATGAACAGCATCGGCGCAGAGCGGTTCTCCGCACTATTGCGGGAGCTTTGCGCCTATCTCAACGGATTGGGTCATTGCCGGGCGCTGTGCATCGGCTCCGCCGGCGTCAGCAACAGGGAAATGACCCGCATCGTGGAGACGGAAATGACCCGGTGCGGCATGGAAAACTGGAAGCTGGTAGGCGACCAGGTGATCGCCCTGAATGGCGCTCTGTCCGGCGAAGCGGGCATTGCCCTGATCGCCGGCACCGGCTCCATCTGCTTCGGAAAGAACGCTGCGGGAGAGTACGCCCGTTCCGGCGGCTGGGGACATCTGATCGGCGACGAGGGCAGCGGCTACGCTCTGGGCAGGGACGCCCTGGCGGCCGTCGCCCGCGCCTGGGACGGCTGGGGCGAGAAAACGCTGCTGTCCCGGCTGCTGGCCGAACGGCTGGAGCTGGACGATCAGAAGAAAATCATTTCCTACACCTACGGCGGCGACAAGAGCCGGATTGCGGCGCTGGCGCCCCTGGTGGAGCAGGCAGCCGGACAGAATGATCCGGTAGCGTTGGAAATCATCCGGGACAATGCCGTCAGGATGACCGGGCTTGTGGGCGCGGTGGCGCGTCAGCTGGGCATCCGGGCCGGGAAGGTCGCCATGCTGGGCGGACTGCTGGAGCATGACACCAGGCTTCGGGAGACGTTTGTGGCGGAAATGGGCGCCCGGTATCCGGAGCTTATCTGCACGGAGCCGGAGCAGGATGCGGCAGCCGGCGCACTGATGCTGGCAAAAGAAATGCTGTGAGGTGACAATATGCACCCGATCGTAGAATGTATGGAAAAAAACAGCCGTCTCGTGGTGGGACTGATGTCCGGCACCTCGGCCGACGGCGTGGACGCGGCGCTGTGCCGGATCACCGGGCATGGAACGGCTTCCAAGATCGAGCAGCTGGGCTTCGCGTTTCAGCCCTTTACCGGGGAAATTCGCCGGGAGATTCTGCGGCTGGCCAGCGGAAACAGCGCCTGCGCGGCGGATTTCTGCAAGATGAATTTCCTTCTGGGCGAGCTGTTCGTGCAGGCGGTGGAGGCGCTTTGCACCGAGACCGGCATCCGGGCGGAGCAGATCGACCTCATCGGCAGCCATGGCCAGACCTTCTGGCACATTCCGCTGCCGGAAACGTACCTGGGGCACGGCTTCCGCAGCACCTTCCAGCTGGGAGAAGGCTCCGTGCTGGCGCAGCGGTTCGGCTGCCCGGTGGTGAGCGATTTCCGGGTTCGGGACGTGGCGGCGGGCGGCCTGGGGGCGCCCCTGGTGCCCTACAGCGAGTTTTTGATTTACCGCAGCGAGACCGAATGCGTGGCGCTCCAGAACATCGGCGGCATCGGCAATATCACCTGCCTGTTACCCGCCTGCCGGCTGGAGGATGTGTTCGCCTTTGACACCGGCCCGGGCAATATGGTCATGGACGCGGTTTATACGGAGCTGACCGGCGGAGAGAAGACCTTCGACGAGGGCGGCGCTTATGCCGCCGGAGGAAGGGTGCATGAGAAGCTGCTGGAAACGCTGATGCAGGATCCTTATCTCGCGCAGAAGCCCCCGAAAACCACCGGACGGGAATACTATGGCTCCGATTTTGTGAAGAAAGTTATGGACTATGCCCGCCGGGAGAACATTTCCGGACAGGACCTGATGGCTACGGTGACGGACTACACGGCGCAGACCATCCGCTACAGCGTGGAGCATTACTTCCCCCGGAAGCCGGATAAGCTGATCATCGGCGGCGGCGGAAGCATGAATAAGACTTTGGTGCAGGCAATTGCAAATGCGCTGCCCCAGTGCCGGGTCCTGACCAATGAGGATCTGGGCTACGACAGCAACGCCAAGGAGGCCGTGGCCTTTGCGGTGCTGGCCAATGAGACGATTTTTGCCGGATGCAACAACGTTCCCACGGTCACGGGGGCGAAGAATCCGGTGGTTATGGGGAAAATCAGTCTGTAAAATGAAAAACAGATCGCGACCTGAAAACCGGGAAAACCGAATTTTGAGGCTTTCGGAAAAATATTTGATCCGGTCATTCCCGGCATTATCGCAGCGGGGCTCTGCTCCGGCTTGCCGGGTATCCCTATGATGGGCGCGGAGCAAGGGTATGCTTTTATACTGCGTGGGTCTTGCCATCAGCTGTGTCATGGGCTTTGCGCCGACCTTTTTCGCCGTTCCCGCAGAACGGGTAAAGAATGTATGAAAACTGACCCTGCGTAACGGCAGATACGCGGAAAACGGGGCGGATTCCTGCTTTTTTTCTAGGGAACCTCTGAATAAATCGTCTTCGGCTGAGCAGCGGATCTTTTTCTCTATCCGCGCGGTTTCAAAAGCGGGAAATACACAAAGTATTCCGCC
>DJNI01000024.1:13795-23729 GCA_002436765.1 Clostridiales bacterium UBA6468 | reverse complement strand
AAAAATCTCTCGCTCACAGCTCTCGCCGATTTAATCAGAGGTTCCCTAGAAAATGTGCTATGGCGTATCTGAATAACGCAAACAATATTCGGTCAGGAGATGAATTGCTTGAAAAGTGTTTTGATTCGTGCGAAGCAGTATCTGCCCGCGGCCAGCGGCGCGGAGCAGGGGGCGCTGAGGTATCTTCTGGAGCATTCCGAGGAGGTCCCTCAGCTCAGTGTCAAGGAGCTGTCCCGGCGTTCCTTCAGCTCTGCGGCCACCATTGTTCGCCTGTGCAGGAAGCTGGGATTTGAGGGCTACCGGGATCTGCAGAAGCAGCTGCTGTTCGAGATCGCCGTGCGCACCCAGGAGGAATCCAGGGGAAACGCCCGGGTCACCGCCGGAAGCACCTCGGATATCGTCTACAAGATCACCTACCGGAACATCGCGTCACTGGAAGAAACGGTGAAGCTGGTGGAACCCCGGGTGCTGGAACAGGCGGTAGACATGATCTGCCAGGCGGATTCCGTGCTCCTGTTCGGGCTGGGCGCATCCCAGCTGGTGGCAAAGGACGCTTATCTGAAATTTCTCCGGATCAACAAGCCCTGCTCCTGCTGCGAGGACATTCACTCTCAGTATGTCATCGCCCAGAATTCCAAGCCCAACGACGTAGCCATCGTCATCAGCTATTCGGGCAGGACGGAGGAGATCGTCCGCTGCGCGGAATATCTGAAATCCCAGGGGACGCCCATCATCGCCATCACCCGCTTCGAGCTGTCGCCCATCTCCCGGATGGCGGCCTGCTGCCTGAACGTGATGGCTTCGGAGGAGCTGTACCGCAGCGGCGCCATGTCCTCCCGGATCGCTCAGCTGAATATGATCGACATTCTCTACACGGCCTGCATCAACCGGAATATCAGCCAGAATGTGCGGATGTTCTCCCACAACCGGCTGGACACGGACAGAGCCTGACAGAGACGAAAAAACGGAGGTGCTCTTTTCGGGGAGCACCTCCTTTTTGGGGCAGCACCCGTGCGGTGTTGCCTTGCAGCCTGTATTCGGATACCGGGGAAATTTGTTTTGTATGGCTCACAGCGGCCGTTATTCTTCGGTGGTCTTCGGGTCTTCCGTCCCGTCCTCGAAGCCGTCGAACATGGAGGTAGCGGAAGCGTCCCCCACTTCCCTGCCCTGCATGATCGCCTCGAACTGCTCGCCGGTCATGGTCTCCTTTTCCAAAAGGAAGTCCACCACCTTGTGCAGCTTGTCGCTGTTGTCCGTGAGGATCTGCTTGCATTGCTCGTAAGCCCTGTCGATCAGCGCACGAATCTCGTCGTCGATGGTTCCGGCGACCTTTTCGGAATAGCTTTTCGTGGTCTGGTAGTCCCGGCCGATGAACACCTCACCGCCGTCAAGATAGGACACCGTGCCCAGCTTTTCGCACATGCCGTAACGGGCGACCATGTCCTTCGCCAGCTTGGTTGCCCGGTCGATGTCGTTGGACGCGCCCACGGAGACGTCCCCCAGGAACAGGGCTTCCGCCACACGACCGCCCAGCAGCGACACGATCTGCTCGTACATTTCGTTGCGGGTCAGATTGGCCGAATCGTCCTTTGGCAGATACCAGGTCGCACCCAGGGACTGCCCACGGGGGACAATGGTGATCTGCCGCACCGGGTCATGGGTGGGCAGGTTGTACATGGCGACGGCGTGACCGGCCTCGTGGACAGCCGTTTCCTTCAGATCCTTCCGGGTCTGGACGCGGCTCTTTTTCGCGGGACCGGCGGTGATCTTCATCAGCGCCTCGTTCATGTCCTCCATGGTCAGCACCGGGCGGTTCGCTCTGGCCGCCAGAATCGCCGCTTCATTGAGAAGATTGCTCAGGTCGGCGCCGGTAAATCCGGCGGTGGAGCGGGCGACGGTTTTCAGATTCACCGAGGCGTCCAGCTTCTTATCCTTGGCATGGACCTTCAGAATCTCCTCCCGCCCCTTTACGTCCGGCCGACCTACGTGGATCTGCCGGTCAAAGCGGCCGGGACGCAGCAGTGCCGGGTCGAGGATATCCGGCCGGTTGGTGGCCGCCAGGACGATGACGCCCTCCGAATGGGTGAAGCCGTCCATTTCCACCAGCAGCTGGTTCAGCGTCTGCTCCTTTTCGTCGTGACCGCCGCCCAGACCGGAGCCGCGTTTGCGGCCGACGGCGTCGATCTCGTCGATGAACACGATGGCGGGGGCGATTTTCCTGGCCTGTTCAAACAAGTCCCGGACACGTCCGGCGCCGACGCCCACGTACATTTCCACGAAATCCGAGCCGGAAATGGACAGGAACTGCACGCCCGCCTCTCCCGCGACAGCCCGGGCAAGCAATGTTTTACCCGTGCCGGGAGGCCCCACCAGCAGAAGGCCGTGGGGAATCCGGGCGCCGATCTCGGTGAATTTCTCTGGATTTTTCAGGAAATCCACGATTTCCTGAAGCTCTTCCTTTTCCTCGTCCGCGCCTGCCACGTCGTCGAAGGTCACTTTCTTGTCTCCGGGGACGCCCAGAACCGTCCGGGCTTTGCTGAAGGCGTTCATGGGATTTCCGGCGCTGCTCATGCGACCCATCAGCAGCGCCCAGATGAGCAGCAGCACCACCCCGACCACCAGCAGCGGGAGGATCAGGGTGTAAGGCGAAAAGCCCTTGTCCGGGACAAAATTATAGCTTTCCAGCACGCCGGAGGCCGTCTGCTCTTCAAACGTCTCGTGCATCTCCTGGCGGAAGCTCTCCGGGTCGGCCAGCGGCGCGGTGATGGTGGTCTGGCCGTTGTAGGGCTTGTTCAGCTGCATCGTAATGGTCTGATCCTCCACCACGAACTGACGTACCTGTTCCTTGCGGAACAGTTCAACCACCGTGGAATAAGGCAGGGTATCCTGTGGGGTGGTAAACAGGTTGCTGATCCAACTCAAAAACGCCGCCATCAGCGCCACATACACAATGAGTGGGATCCATCTTGTTCTTCTCAATTTGGGATTACTCCTTATTTTTCATGAGGAATCGCCGGAAAACGGAATTACTCAGAAATCCCGTAAGCCTCCGGCTTCAGCACGCCCACATAGGGCAGATTCCGGTAGTGCTCGTTGTAGTCAAGGCCGTAGCCCACCACAAATGCGTTGGGGATGGTAAAGCCCACATAGTCGGGCCTCAGGGTGATGCCGGGACGGCGGCGCTCTGGCTTATCCAGCAGGGTGCATATCTTCAGGGACGCAGGCTCCCGCGCCTGTAGATGCCGGTAGGTAAAGTCCAGGGAATTGCCGGTATCGTAAATGTCCTCCAGAATCAGCACATGGCGACCCTTGATGTCCGAAGCGATGTCCCGCTTGACCTCCATCTTTCCGGTGGAAGTGGTTCCGGCATAGGAAGAGATCCACATGAAGTCCATCTCGCAGTGGGTTCTGATCTCCCGGATCATGTCTGCGTAGAACACCACAACGCCCTTGAGGACGCCTACGATGACGGGGTCTTTTCCCGCATAGTCCGCCGTCAGCTCCTTGCCCAGCTCCGCGATGCGGGTCTTGATCTGTTCCTCGGTCAGCAGAATCTCCTGAATGTCCTTTTCCATAGCTTTTTCTCCCTTATGCTGTGTATTTCATTACTATCTGCACGCTTAATCGCCGCTTTCCGGAACATCCACGTCAAAATGGACAGTCACGGCGGGAAGCTCCCCGGCGGCGCGGTCGGCGTGAACGCCAATGGAATAGATGCCCAGAATCCCCTGTTCATCGCACAGTACAGGAATCCGCTCCCGCATGGCTGCGGGGATCTTCCGGTCGATGAACAGCTTTTTCAGGCTTTTGGTTCCGCCGCTCAGGCGGATGGAATCCCCGCTTTCCCGGGGGCGAAGGATCATCGTCCCGACGGGACGAACCGTAAAGGTGTCCGGCGTGTTGACGATTTTGTCAGCCGGGGTGCAGGTCACGCGGTAATCTCCGTAAACCGTCTCTCCGGGGCAGGTCAGTACCACCGGCTCCGGGCGGGGCTTATGCGTCCGGGCTTCCAGGCGGTCATACCGTCTGCTCACCGTCACGCCGCCGGGAAGGTTGACCCGTGCGGAGGGTCTGTCGGAAAACAGCAGCCCTTCCACCCCGGAAATATGGGAATCCTCCGGTTCCTTCACGCCGCTGTCCTTCAGAAACCGCTCGATACAGCGGCTGCGCCGGGCTTTCGGCATGGCTTTCAGCGTCTGCACCCCGGGCAGGGTCGCAAAATCCGACTGCGCGGCGAGAAAATCCTCGTCCTCCCGCAGCCGCAGCGCCATGAGGGAAAGATTCTCCGCCAAACGGGGATTCTCCGATTTCAGCAGAGGCATTACGGTGTGCCGGATACGGTTTCGCAGAAAGGCATCGGAGGCGTTGGAGCTGTCCTCCCGGTGAGGAAGTCCCCAGGCGTTCAGAAATTCCTCCACCTCCTGCCGATTTATCAGCAGCATGGGACGGATGACATTTCCGCTGACCGGGGCGATGGCCCCCAGCCCTTTCAGGCCGGTGCCGCGGATCATGCGCATGATCACCGTCTCGGCGTTGTCGTCGGCGGTGTGGGCAGTGGCGATTTTCCCGTCCAAACTCCGAAGAAAGGCATATCGTGCGTCCCGGGCGGCGGCTTCCAGCCCCTTTTTTCCGGGTCGAACTTCCGCCGAGCCAACGTGTAAGGGGATATCGAAGCGTCCGCAGAATTCCCGGACAAAGGCCTCATCCCCGTCGGATTCCTCCCCACGGAGATGATGGTTAAAATGCGCCGCTTCCAGACGGATGTCCAGCCTATCCTTCAGCAGATACATGGCAAACAGGAGCGCCACGGAATCCGCCCCGCCGGAGACGGCGCAGACGACCGTATCCCCCGGCATGATCATATCATACTGCCGGATCATCCGCAAGAGCTTATTCCGCATGTTTCCACTCCCGGTCGGCAAAGGTCTGGTACTGGCCGATCCACTGCATTTTGACGGCGCCGGTCTCGCCGTGACGGTTCTTGGCGACGATGCACTCCGCCACGCCCTTGTCCTCGGTATTTTCGTGATAGTATTCGTCCCGGTACAGGAACATCACCGAGTCGGCGTCCTGCTCGATGGCGCCGGATTCCCGGAGGTCGGACAGAATCGGCCGCTTGTCGGTGCGGCTTTCCACCGCACGGGACAGCTGGCTCAGGCAGATCACCGGAACGTCCAGCTCCTTGGCCATGATTTTCAGGGAACGGGAAATCTCGCCCACCACGGTGACGCGGTTGTCGCTGTTCTTGCCGTAGCCGGAGCCCTGCATCAGCTGTAAATAGTCGATGATGACCAGCCCCAGATTGTCCAGGCGGCGGCACTTGGCGTTGATGTCCGCCACGGTGACGGAGGGGTTATCGTCAATACGGATGTCCGTCTGGCTCAGGGCGGCGGAGGCCATGCACAGCTTGCTCCACTCGTCCTCGCTGAGCTTACCCGTGGCCAGCTTTTGCAGCTCCACGAAGCCCTCGCTGGCAAGCAGACGCATGGCCAGCTGCTCCCGGGACATTTCCAGATTGAAAATGGCAACGGTTTTCTTGTATTTTTTCGCCACGTTGACGCCGATGTTCAGAGCGAAGGCGGACTTACCCATGGCAGGCCGGGCGGCGATGAGCAGCAGATCGGATTTGTTCAGGCCGTTGATCCGGGTGTCTAAGTCCCGCAGACCGGTGGACAGGCCGGGGATCAGGGAATCCGACTGGCTCAGCTCCGTCAGCCGGTCAAACACCTTGTGCAGCGTCGTGCCGATGTGCTCCAGGGAGTCGCCCCGCTCGCCTTTGCGCAGGGCATAAATTTTCTTTTCCGCAGATTCCAGCATCTCGGCGGGGGTGCCCACCTCTTCCGACACCATCTGCTGAATGTCCGTCGCGGCCTGATTCAGCCCCCGAAGCATGGACTTTTCCTGCACAATGTCCGCATACCGCGCCACATTGGCGGCGGTGGGGGTGATCTCCATCAGCTGGAGGATGTAGTCCCGGGAATTGTCGTGGTAGTAGCCCAGCTCCTTCAGCTTGTCCAGCACCGTGACCGGGTCAATGGTCTGGGAGAAGTTGAACATGGTATAGATGGCTTCATAAATTTCCCGGTTCTGCTGGAGGTAAAAATCCTCCGGCTTCACAACGCCCACCACATCCGTAATGCACCGGCTGTCGATGAGAATGGAACCCAGAACCGCCTGCTCCGCCTCCAATGACTGGGGCTGCTGCCGGGACAGAAGTTCTTCATCCATGGCACATTCTCCTTTCTCTATAGCATAGTGCCGCGAAAGCTTATGCTTCGACGATCCTCACCGTCAGCGGCGCAGAAATCTCGTAGCCCAGCTTGCAGGTGACGGTGTACGTGCCCACGTTCTTGATGGGCTCGGCAATGGTGATCTTCCGCTTGTCCAGCTTGATGCCGGTCTTCGCCAGGGCGTCGGCAATTTCCTGGTTGGTCACGGAACCGAAAAGGCGCCCGGCGCCGCCGCCCTTGGCGGCCACGGTGACGGTCATCTCCCGCAGCTTTCCGGCAGTCTCCATGGCCTCGGCCTTTTCCCGGGCAATGCGCTCCTGGGTAGCCTTGTCGTTCATGCGCATGGTGTTCACGGCGTCGGGGGTCGCCTCCGTCGCCAGCTTCCGGGGCAGCATATAGTTCCGGGCGTAGCCGTCGGAAATCTCGATCATCTGTCCCTTTTTGCCCTTTCCCTTAACATCCTGCAGCAGAATTACTTTCATTGTGATAATCTCCTTAATCGATATGATATGTACGCCAGGCCGCCGTCAGGGCGGCGTTTGGCCTCTATCTACTGAATTATTCTTCGTAGAATTTGTCAATGGACGCCACCAGCTTGTCCAGGGCATCCTTGACGGTGATGTCCTTCATCTGCGCGCCGGCTGTGGCGGTGTTGCCGCCGCCGCCCAGAGGCTCCAGAATCATCTGGACGTTGGCGCTGCCGATGCTTCTGGCAGAAATGATCACCTGATCCCCGTCCGGGTAGAGGACGAAGGAAGCGGTGATGCCGGAAATGTTCAGCAGCTCGTCCGCCGCCTGGGCCGCCAGCACCCGGGTCGTGGGGGTGTTCAGCGCCGCAATGGCGATCTCCTGCCGGTACAGACGGGAGGATTTGATGATCTGGTACTTCGCCATGGTGTCCTGGAAGTCGTTCTGCATCAGCTTCTTGACCTCCGTGGTATCCGCGCCCAGGCGGCGCAGGACGGCCGCGGCCTCAAAAGTGCGCTCGCCGGTGCGGACGTTGAAGAATTTGGTGTCCAGACAGATGCCCGCCATCAGGCTCTCCGCCTCGATGGGCAAAACGTCCTTCTTCTCCACGGCGTACATGAGCACCTCCGTCACCAGCTCCGACGCCGAGGAGGCGTAAGGCTCGTGCAGGTTGACCACCACGGGGTTGATATAATCCGCCGCCCGGCGATGATGGTCTACCACGCAGACCTTGGAAATGGCTTCCAGAAGCGGTCTGCACTCCACCTGATCCGGCCGGTTGGTATCCACCACCACGAGAATGCTCCGGTTGTCCGCCATCAGCAGGGCGTCCTGACCGGACACGAACACATCCCGGTATTCGGGAACCGCCCGAATCTCCTCGATGAGCTTCTCTGCGGCGTTGTTTTCCAGATCGATGACAATGTTGGCCTTCTTGCCTTTTTTCCGGCACAGGCAGCTGATGCCCATGGCCGCGCCCACGGCGTCCAGGTCGGCGTTCTTGTGCCCCATGATGAACACCCGTCCGCTCTGGCCGATCAGCTCCATCAGGGAATTGGCCGTCACCCGGGAACGTACCTTGCTGCGGTAATCCGCTTCCCGGTTGCGCCCGCCGTAGAAATTGAAGTTGACCCGATCCTTGATGACCGCCTGGTCGCCGCCCCGGCTCAGGGCCATTTCGATGCCCAGGGCGGCAAAATCATAGCTTTCCTCGAAGCTCTCGCCGTCCACGCCCAGACCGATGGAAATGGAGGCGGGCAAGCCGGAGGAATTGACGATCTCGTGGATGTCCTCCAGCAGGGAGAACTTGTTCTCCTTCGCCCGTTCTAAGTCCCGCTTCTCGAAGATGAACAGGAAACGGTTGCGCTCCAACCGGCGAAGCAGACCGCTGTAGCCCTCCGTCCACCGGGTGATGGTTTCGTTCAGCTTGGCGTTCAGGGTGGAAATGGCGCTTTCCGTCAGGTTTTTGGTCAGCTCCTCATAGTTGTCAATGAGAATGATGGCGACCACGGGCCGGGAGCGGATATACTCGTCGCGCACCTGGTACAGCTCCGTCAGGTCGGAAAAATACAGCACGCCCAGCATGGTGCCCCGGTTGTCCTCCGCCCGGATGGTGGTGCCGTACACCCGGTAGCGGCGGTTGCCAAGGACCGCGTCGTGGGGGCTTTCCGTTTTTCCGGCGGTGAGCCAGTCCAGGGTGAAGTCCGGCAGCACCTCCTCCAGCCGCAGCTGTGTCATGGTGTCGGCGTACCCCGTCAGCTCACTGAAACGGTGGTTGCCCCAGACGATGTCCCCGTCCCCCAGGCGAACCATTACCGCAGGCAGGGGCGCTTCCCCGCCGCTGGATGCCTCCAGCGTGTTGGAGGCGGACTGGATATACTGCTGAATTTTCCGCTCCCGGCGCGTCCTGTCCAGAACGTACAACAGGAACGTGACCACCGTCACCACCACTTCTCCGGCGGCCAGCCAGTAATGCCCCGCCAGCAGCGCCGCGGCGCAGAAAGCAGCCATCACAAAAAAGTATGCACCCATCCCGGGTCTGAGCAGTCTTCCCAGCTTTCGATTCACTGCCAAACACCCTCCTTTCGGCTGCAACCAGCCACAGTTACCCATACTATACCCGATATTATAGCAAATCCAGCCAAAAGGTGCAACTCTTTTTCCGTCAAATCCGTAAAAAAGACCGCAAAAAAATTGTATACTTTTTCCCGAAACTGTGCTATACTATAGGTGCCAGCGCCGGGGACGGGCTTTACCCGGGCATTTGGGAAGCGCGAATGCGTTTCCCGCAAAAAAGGAAAAACATTGCAGGCGTTTTCTTGGGAGAAGGCGATTCGGGGCCGGATTCTGAGGAAAGCGGCTGCCTGCTTGTTGTGCTTTTATGGCATTTCCATGTACATTTTGAAAGGAGTTATTGATTCATTTGACAGAAAAACTGAAAATTATTCCTCTGGGCGGCCTTGACGAGATCGGCAAGAACTGCACCGTCCTGGAATACGGAAAAGATATGATCGTGATCGACTGCGGCGTGGGCTTCCCGGAGGAAGACATGTACGGCGTCGATCTGGTCATCCCCGATTTTACCTATCTTGTGGCCAATCAGAAAAAGCTGCGGGGCATGTTCATCACCCACGGCCATGAAGACCACATCGGTTCCATCCCCTATGCCATGCGGGACATTAACTGCCCCATCCACGGCACCGCCATGACCTGCGGCCTGATCAAGCTGAAGCTGGAGGAGCACCGGCTGGCGGACAAGGTCAAGCTCGTCACCCACAAGCCCGGCGACGTGGTGAAGGCCGGATGCTTCACCGTGGAGTTCATCCACGTGAACCACTCCATCCCCGACGCGGTGGCCTTTGCCATCCGCACCCCCGTGGGCACGGTGATATTCACCGGCGACTTCAAGATCGACCCCACCTCCCACGACGGCATGATGGACTTAGCGCGGCTGGGCGAACTGGGAAATCAGGGCGTGCTGGCGATGCTGGCGGACTCCACCAACGTGGAGCGGCAGGGCTACACCCCCAGCGAAAACGTGGTCGCCGACAGCCTTGACCGGCAGTTCCGCAACTGCGACCAGCGGATCATCGTCACCACCTTCGCCTCCAACATGCACCGCATCCAGTCCATTCTCTCCACCGCCCAGCGCTACGGCCGCAAGGTGGCCGTCTCCGGCCGGAGCATGGAGAACATGCTGAAGGTTGCTCAGGAGCTGGGCTATCTGAAGGTGAAGC
>DJNI01000024.1:0-13700 GCA_002436765.1 Clostridiales bacterium UBA6468 | reverse complement strand
ACCCACAAGCAGGTGGACATCACCGCCGGCGATCGGATCATTATTTCCGCCTCCGCCATCCCCGGCAACGAAAAGTCCATCAGCAACATCATCAACGAGCTGTACCGCAAGGGCGCGGACGTTGTCTATGAAAAGAGCGAGGGGCTTCACGTCTCCGGCCACGCCTGTCAGGAGGAGCTGAAAATCGTCCACGGACTGGTAAAGCCCAAGTTCTTCATCCCCGCCCACGGCGAGCAGCGGCATTTGCAGCTCCACGCCAAGCTGGCACAGTCCATGGGCATGAACCCCCGGAACATTCACATCGGCGAGATCGGCACCGTCTTTGAGTTCACCGGCAAGACCTGCAAGGCCAACGGCACCGTCCCCGCCGGGCGGGTGTTCGTGGACGGCAGCGGCGTAGGCGACGTGGGCAGCGTGGTGCTGCGGGACCGCAAGCATCTTGCCGAGGACGGCATGATCGTGGTGTGCGTGAACCTGAGCAGCGAGGACGGCAGCATCATCACCGGCCCGGACATCATCACCCGGGGCTTCATCTACGTCAAGGAGTCCGAAGAGCTGATGGACGAATTGAAGGAGGTCGCCATGGAGGCCATCGACCGCTGCCAGCGCAAGCGGGTGCGGGACTGGTCGGCCGTCAAGTCCGCCATCAAGAACGATTTGAGCGGCTACCTCTATAAGACCACCAAGCGCAATCCCATGATTTTGCCCGTGATCATGGAAATCTGATTATAAAGCAAATGCAGAATGAATGTACCTGTTGGGCGATTTCCTGCCCGGAGTGCTTCATTCTGCATTTGCGTACATCCCATGGAGAACGCCTATGCACTATTATTTTGCCCCCATGGAGGGGCTGACGGACAGCGTTTACCGCCGTCTTCACCACAAATATTTCCCCGGAGTTGACCGGTATTATATGCCCTTCTTCTCCCCCACCGTCCACCGCCAGCTCACCGCCCGGGAAAGCCGGGAATTGCCGGAAGCGGACAGCGTGGGCTTTGCCGCCGTCCCCCAGGTGCTGACCAAGGTGCCGGAGGATTTTCTCTGGGCGTCGGAGGTCATCCGCGACCGGGGCTATGACGAGGTCAACCTCAATTTAGGCTGTCCCTCCGGGACGGTCACCGCCAAAGGCAAGGGCGCGGGGATGCTGACAGACCCGGAAGCCCTCGACCGCTTTCTGGACGCCGTGTTTTCTAAGTGTCCCATTGCCGTCTCCGTAAAGACCCGGCTGGGGATGCAGTCGCCGGAGGAATTTCCGGCGCTGCTGGAAATTTTCAACCGCTACCCCATCCGGGAGCTGACCGTCCATCCAAGGGTGCGGCAGGAATTTTACAGCAGCCCCATTCATTTTGACTGGTTCGACTACGCCGTGGAAAACAGCCGAAACCCACTCTGCTACAACGGAAACCTGTGCACCCCGACCCAAATCCGGGAATTTGAGAAGAAATACCCCCAAATTGGTTCCGTAATGATCGGCCGGGGTCTGATCGGCGACCCCGGAATGCTCACCCCCGGCGGCACCACTGCGGCGGCTTTGGAAGCATTCTTCAGCGAGCTGCTGGAAGTCTACACCCGGGATTTCGGCGGTGCCCGGAACGCCATGTTCCGCCTGAAAGAGAACTGGTTTTACCTCCTGCGCCGTTTCGAGGGCAGTGAAAAGCTTGGCAAACAGCTGCGGAAAACCGCGGATGTGAATGTCTACAAATCCATCACGTCGGAAATATTCCACACCCTCCCTCTGGCAAAAGAGCTTCGGGCGGACTGGTGACGCGAATATATGGCAAAAGCGGCTGCACTTTGTTTGAGCGCAGCCGCTTCTTTCAGCGCCGAATCATTTCTTCCGCCATTGCGAACAAGTCCTCCGGATTCATCCCGTTCCGGTCATAGAAAAAGTAGTAGATGTCATTTTCCGTCCAGCACAGGAACGCCACATCCTCTTCCTGCACCGTATCGGAGCCATAGGTAACATAGTTATTGGGCTGCTTTGCCCATTCTTCCTCGGCTTCGGAGAGCTTGTAGTCACCCGGCACAAACTTGTAGTGATCCAAACGGTAGTTCACTGCAACCCCTTCAACCATTCTCTGAATCGATGAAACGCTTTTGGTTTCCCCGAGTTCTTTCAGCTCCGGGCCTGCACTGAGAACCAGCTCCTGTCCCAGTTGATTTTCGTAGTATATGTCCAGTTGCTGGAAGGAAAGGAGCTGCTTTCCGTTTTCATCCTTACCCTTTGTTTCAATGACCTCCATGCCCCGGAACCGAAACCCATTTTCAAATTCCTCCGGTGCGTCCAGCTGGAGTCCCGCCTGGGCGATCACTCGATTCATGTCCGAATACTTTTTGTAATACCTGGTTTTGCCGGATTCCAGCGAGCGGATGGGCAGCAGCTCCGCGGCATAGGCCGTGATGGTAAGCAGGCTGATCAGCGCCGCCGCAATGAGAATCCGAATGGCTCTTTTTTTTGTTTTCATCGTCTTGATCTCCTTATCCGGAGTGTCAGCTTCCATGAGATACGCATCGTCCACATAGTTCAGCGCCCTGTTCAAATCCGTTGCTTTCATATGCATATTCCTTCCTTCTGAAGCGTGTGTTTCAGTTCCTTCCGCATTTTTTCCAGCCGGTATTTCACCTGACGGGGAGAGCCGCCGTATTTCTCCGCCAGCTGCGGCGCCGTCATGGCGTAATAATACCGGGCAAGAAACAATCTGCGGTCATCCGGGTTCAGTGTGCCGAGAAAACGGTTCACCAGCTGCCCCAGTTCCTTCGCTTCCAGTACCTCTTCCATGTTCCTGCGGGTATCCGGAATGCAGTCTTCCAGTTCCTGCAATAGAATATCGGCGTTTCCGCCCCGCTTTTCGGCGGTCAGGTACTCTATTCTCTTGAAGCTCAGATTCCGGACGATGCGGGACAGATAATATTTCAGCACCGGCGGGCGGTTTGGGGGAATCGAATCCCATGCGGCCAGATATACATCGTTGAGGACTTCTTCCACATCCTCTGAGTTGGGAAGAACATTACCGGCAATGGTTTTCAGGTATCTTCCGTATTTTTGCGATGTTTCCGAAATCGCTTCCTCAGACCGGGCAAAGAACAGCGCAACAATCTGCGTATCTTCCAAGTGATTCACTCCTTTGTCTGTAAGGGCCTTACAGTTAAATAATACGGAAAGAAACGCCGGTGGACAAATTGAACATGGAAAACGGCGTGGCCAAGGCCACGCCGTCCTCATTTTGACTTGTCATGCTCCCAGGTTCAGGTAGCCCAGCTTGATGGCGCTGTAATCGACCTCCATGGGGTGGTCGTCCGCCAGCTTCTTGATGAATTCATTCGTCTTCTCGCTGACCCAGCCGGAAGCCGCGTAGGTCTCCCAGATGGGGGTGCTGCTTACAAAGTACATCACGTGGTAGCCGTAGGTGGTCTTCACCAGGCCGTAGTCACCCGCAGCGCGGCTTTCGTCAAAGCACCAGTCTTCAAAGGGTTCCACCATCTGCCCCTTCGCAACATTCTCGTACAGGCCGCCGTTGGTGTTGGAGCCGGGGTCCTCGGACTTTTCCTCCGCCAGAGCCGCGAAGGAATCCTCGGTGGCGTCCCCCGCCAGCCACTCGTCCAGAATCGCCTGCGCCTTCTTTTCGCAGGCCGCCCATTCCTCGTCGGAATAGGTGGTGGTGCCGTCGTCTCCCGTGGTGCCGCCCTCGGGCATGACCAGAATGTGACGGACGTTCACATAGGTTCCGTCCTTGGTGATGCCGTTATCGGCAAAGTAGCTTTCGTTCTCGGCAAAGTAGGCTTCCAAGTCCTCCTGGGTGGGTACCAGCTTCTCCGTCTCGGCGGTGTAGTAGGGCTTTCCCTGATAGTAAAGCTCCTGGAAACCGGCAAATTCTTCCAGTCCCGCACCGGGGCCGACGTTTTTCAGCAGCAGCTCCTCAATGCCGGAAAGGCCGTAGCTTGCAGCGGTCTCTTCCAGAGAAGCCTCCAGGCCGTCCAGATATTCCCGATCCTCCGCAGGCATTTCCATACCGGCGTTCTTGGCTTCCAGCGCCAGGGACTGGTACATCTGCCAGTAGTTCAGCGCTTCGCTCAGGAAGAACTGCTGCCAGGTCAGGCTGCTGTCCTCGCTGCACGTCTGGGTGTCCAGGGGCTGGGAATAGTCCAGCAGTCCCTGGGACATCAGGCTGTAGCCATAGTTGGAGCTGAGAATGCTGTTGACCACGCTCCAATAGTACACCTGAAGCCGGCCGTTGGTCAGCTGCTCGTCGCCCATGGTTGCCACAACGGTGTCCTTCGCGGCGGCGGCCTCCTCGTCGGTGACGGTGTAGGTTCCCTTGCAGGTCACGTCGTCGGGGTTTCCGTCGGCGGGAACCGTGGCAGGCGCCTGGGTCTCCGTGGCGGCGGGTCGGGAAACGGTCGTCTCAGGAACGGTTGTTTCGGCAGGGGTCTTCCCGCCCTTCACGCCGCCGATGACCAGCGCCGCCAGCGCGGCGACCAGGACGACCACGGCGGCAATGGCCGCGACGATCTTCCAGGGTGCGGTTTTCGGTGCCTCCGGCGTCTCGGCGGGCGCTTCTTCTGCGGCAGGCTGCTCCGCCGTTTCGGTGGTTTCTTCTTCGACGGGGGCTTCCGTTTCGGTCGTTTCAGCAGCGGTTTCTTCGGTGACTTCCTCTGCGGGCGTTACCGCTTCGGTTTCCGGGGCATTGTCCTTCCCGCAGTGGGGGCAGACGGTGCTTCCCTCTGCCAGTTCTTCCTGGCAAAACTTACATTTTTCCATGAAATGTCCTCTTTCTCCATTCAGAGTTTCCGTATACACGGGCAATCATACCCGCTTAGTTTACCACGCACACGGTGGGATTGCAAGCGGAACACAAAATATTTACAAATCCTCACCGGCCAAATACGGCAAATCTCATTTCTCCGCCGACTGGCACTTGCAAAAGGGCGGAAAAAATGATATGATTCCATATTGAGACAGTATCGGGAGGATTTCCTGCATGAACACCAAAACCACCGTCATTTCTCAGGCCGAGCTGGACGCCCAGTTCGCCTGCTGTGATAAGATCGCCGCCTACTGGCAGGCAAAGGGCCGCACCCCCACCGCCTACGTGGAGACCTACGGCTGCCAGCAGAACGAGGCCGATTCCGAAAAGCTGCGGGGCTTTCTTACCCAGTGCGGCTACGCCATCGTCGGCAGCGCCGAGGGCGCGGACGTGGTCATCATGAACACCTGCGCCATCCGGGAACACGCCGAGCAGCGGGTTTTCGGCAACCTGGGCGCGCTGACCCACACCAAGCGCCGCCACCCGGAGCAGAAAATCTTCCTGTGCGGCTGCATGGCGGGAGAAACCAAGGTCTCCGACCGGGTGAAGCACAGCTACCCCCACGTGGACGGCGTGTTTTCCACCCACCATCTGTGGCAGTTCCCGCAAATCCTGTGGAACGTCCTCAGCGGGAAAAAGCGGCAGTTCTTCATTGAGGACGAGCCCGGCTCCATCGCCGAGGGCATTCCCCAGGTGCGGGATTCCAGGCTGAAGGCCTGGGTCTCCATCATGTACGGCTGCAACAATTTCTGTACCTACTGCATCGTCCCATACGTCCGTGGACGGGAGCGCAGCCGCCAGCCGGAGGACATCCTCGCCGAGTGCCGGGCGCTGATCGAGGGCGGCACGAAGGAAATTACCCTCCTTGGGCAGAACGTCAACTCCTACGGCAAGGACTTGCGCTGCGGCATGGATTTTGCCGGCCTGCTGGCCGCCATTGCCCGGATTCCGGGAGATTTTCTCATCCGCTTCATGACCAGCCACCCCAGAGATGCCAGCGAAAAGCTGTTCGATACCATGGCGCGTTATCCCAAAATCGCGAAACAGCTCCATCTTCCCTTCCAGTCCGGCTCCTCCCGGGTGCTGAAGGCCATGAACCGTCACTATGACCGGGAGACCTACTTGCAAAAGGTGAATTATGCCAAAAAGGTCATGCCCGAGCTGGTGCTGACCAGCGACGTGATCGTGGGCTTCCCCGGAGAAACTGAGGAAGAATTTGAGGAAACCATCAGTCTGATTCAGGCTGTGCATTACGACAGTCTGTTCACCTTCATCTTCTCCCCCCGTCCCGGCACCCCCGCCGCGAAAATGGACGACCCCACCCCGAAGGAAGAGAAAAACCGCCGCTTCGACCGGCTCTGCGCGGTGCAGAACGCCATTTCCGAGGAAATCCACAATTCCTACATCGGCAAGACCCTTCGCTGTCTTGTGGACGGCAAAGACAAAGACCTTCTCACCGCCCGCACCGAGGGCGGACGCCTGGTGCGCTTCCCCGGCCGGGACGACATGATCGGCACCTATCAGAACATCACCATCACCGCCGCCACCACCTGGAGCCTGAGCGGAAAACCGGCGGATATTGACTAGGGCAAAGACAGAATAGGACGGATTCTATATGGCACAGGCAACGAATGAACTGACCCCCATGCGGCGGCAATATCAGCAGATCAAGGAGCGGCACAAGGACTGCATTCTGATGTTCCGGCTGGGCGACTTCTATGAAATGTTTGACGAGGACGCCAAGCTGACGGCCCGGGAGCTGGATCTCACCCTGACCACCCGTGACCGGGGCAAGCCCAAGGAGGAGCAGACGCCCATGTGCGGCGTCCCCTACCACAGCGTGGACTCTTACATCGCCCGGCTGGTGCAGAAGGGCTACAAGGTCGCCATCTGCGAGCAGATGGAAGACCCGGCCACCGCCAAGGGTCTGGTGCAGCGGGACATCACCCGCATCATCACCCCCGGCACCGTCACCGAAAGCTGTATGCTGGAGGAGAGCAAGAACAACTACATCGGCTGTATTTACGGCGAAAGCGGAAAATTCGGCCTTGCCTTCTGCGACGTTTCCACCGGCGCGTTCTTCACCACAGTCTGCTCCGACGCCCAGAACGTGGCCTCTGAGCTTGGCCGCTTTGCCCCCAGCGAAATCCTCCGCTACGGCTCCAATGTGGACTGCGAGGTCATCGAGGACGCCGTTTTCCGCCGCCTGAATTGCTGCGTCAGCGAGGGAAAGCCGGAGCTGTTCGCTCTGGAAAGCGGGGAAGCACTGCTGGAAAATCACTTCCACGCCACCCTTTCCCAGATGGGCATTGCGGGAATGCCCGCCGCCGTCATTGCCAGCGGCGCGCTGCTGCAAACCCTGCTGACCCTGCAAAAAAATGACCTTGCCCACATCCGGGAGCTGCAATATTACACCACAGGCCGGTTCATGGAGCTGGATTTGGACGCCCGGCGGAATCTAGAGCTGACGGAGACCATGCGCTCCAAGGAGAAGCGGGGCACGCTTCTTTGGGTGCTGGACAAGACCCACACCGCCATGGGCGGGCGGATGCTCCGCTCCTGGCTGGAAAAGCCCCTGCTTGACCCGGCGGAGATCACCCGCCGCCACGGCGCGGTGGAGGAGCTGACGGACAACGTCATCGTCCGGGGCGAGCTGGAGCAGGCTCTGCGGGACGTCACCGACTTAGAGCGGGTGCAGACCCGCATCGTCACCGGCACCGTCAACTGCCGGGATTTGCTGGGACTTGCCCGGGGCTTCCGGGCGCTGCCCGACGTGAAGGCGCAGCTGCAAAAGTGCGATTCTCCCCTGCTGAAAAAGCTGGAAGCGGCCATCGACCCCCTGACGGACTGCGCCGACCGGATCGAAAACACGCTGGTGGACGATCCCCCCCTGACCCTCCGGGAGGGCGGCATCATCCGCAAGGGCGCCAGCGAGGAAGCCGACCGTCTGCGGGACATCATGGAGGGCGGCAGCGGCACCATCGCCGCCATTGAAGCGTCGGAACGGGAAAAAACCGGCATCCGCACCCTGAAGGTGGGCTTCAACCGGGTATTCGGTTATTATATTGAGGTGTCCAAATCCTTTATCGATCAGGTACCCGCCAATTACATCCGCAAGCAGACCCTCGCCAACTGCGAGCGCTACATCACCCAGGAGCTGAAGGAGCTGGAAAATCAGGTGCTCACCGCCAAGGACCGGCTCACCGCCCTGGAATACCAGATCTTCACCCAGCTTCGGGAATACCTTGCCAAGCAGGCCGCCCGGGTGCAGCAGACCGCCGCCGCCGTGGCCGCCGCGGACACGCTGTGCAGCCTTGCCGCCGTAGCGGTGCAGCGGGGCTACTGCCGCCCGGAGATCACCCTGGGGCGGGAAATTACCATTGAAAACGGCCGTCACCCCGTGGTGGAGGCAATGCTGAAGGACTCCCTGTTCGTCCCCAACGACACCCATTTGGGCGCCGAGGACAATCAGGTGTCCATCATCACCGGCCCCAATATGGCGGGCAAATCCACCTATATGCGTCAGGTGGCGCTGATCGTGCTCATGGCGCAGATGGGCTCCTTCGTTCCCGCCCGCAGCGCAAAAATCGGGCTGGTGGATCGGGTGTTTACCCGCATCGGCGCCAGCGACGATCTGGCTTCCGGGCAGTCCACCTTCATGGTGGAGATGGCGGAGGTCGCCACCATTCTGAAATACGCCACCTCCCGCAGTCTGCTGATTCTGGACGAGATCGGCCGGGGCACTTCCACCTACGACGGCATGGCCATTGCCCGCGCCGTTCTGGAATACGCCGCCAACCCCAAGCGTCTGGGGGCGAAGACCCTGTTTGCCACCCATTACCACGAGCTTTCCACCCTGGAAGACAAGCTGCCCAATGTGAAAAATTACAACATTGCGGTGAAAAAGCGAGGCGAACAGATGATTTTCCTCCGGAAAATCGTCCCCGGGGCAACGGACGACAGCTACGGCATCGAGGTCGCCAAGCTGGCGGGCATCCCCGCACCGGTGATTACCCGCGCCCGGGAAATCCTCGCCGAGCTGGAAAGTCAGGGCGTCGCGGCCGCCCCTGCGGCACAAAAAGAGCCGGAGGATCAGGTCAGCATGATGGACCTGGCCTCTCAGCAGGTGGTCGCCGCCTTAAGCGCCGTTTCCGTGGAGACCCTGACCCCCATCGAGGCCATGAACGAGCTGTACAAACTAAAGAAAATGTTGGATTAAGCTATGAAACGAAACCGCAGTCTCTCCGCCTGTCCCACCGCCCGGGAATCCGTCGCGGGCGGCGTCTACTTTATTTTCCAGCTGGTGCTGCTGCCCTCCATTCTTCGGTGGGTCAACGCCCGGCTTTCCCAGCCGCTGACCCAGACGGAACTGAACTTTACCTACTATCTCATCAATTTTCTGGCGACGATTCTGATCTATCACGAGTTCTTAGGACGCAGCGCCCGGCAGGCAGGCCAACACATAGCGTACTTCTGTCAGGCGGTCATTCTGGGGCTTGCCGCCTACTATGCCTGCAATTTCCTGACCCTGCGGCTGATCCGGCTGCTGGTTCCCGGCTTTACCAATTACAATGACGCCGTTATCTCCGCCATGAGCCGGAGCGGACGCTATCTTATGGTCATCAGCACCGTGATTCTGGTTCCCCCTGCCGAGGAATGCGTCTTCCGGGGGCTGATCTTCCGCAATCTCTACGGAAAATCCCGGTGGGTCGCTTACGTCGTCTCCATTCTCGCCTTTGCCGCCATCCATATTTTGGGCTACATCGGGAAATATTCCCCGCTGGAGCTGGTCATGGCGGTGCTGCAATACCTCCCGGCAGGGCTGTCCCTCGCCTGGGCGTATACCAAAAGCGACACCATTTTCGCGCCGATCATTATCCACGCCTGTATCAATCTGGTCGCCATCGGCGGCCTGAGGTGAATCCATTATGCCGAAAATCATTCAGTTATCCCCCCATATCGCCAATCTGATCGCCGCCGGTGAGGTGGTGGAGCGCCCCGCCTCCGTGGTCAAGGAGCTGCTGGAAAACGCGGTGGACGCGGGCGCGTCCAAAGTCACCGTGGAAATTCGGGACGGCGGCATGACCTTTCTCCGGGTCACGGACAACGGCTGCGGCATGTCCCCGGAGGACGCCCGGACGGCCTTTCTCCGCCACGCTACCTCCAAGCTCCGCTGCGCCGAGGATCTTGCCGCCATCGGCACCATGGGCTTCCGGGGTGAGGCGCTGGCCGCCATCGCCTCCGTCAGCCGCATCGATCTTCTGACCAAGACGGCAGGCAGCGTGTCCGGCACGTCCTTAAAGCTGGAAGCGGGAAACATTCTGGAAGAAACCGAGATCGGCTGTCCCGAAGGGACGACCATCATCGTCCGCGACCTCTTTTTCAACACCCCCGCCCGGATGAAATTCATGAAGTCCGACACCGTGGAGGGCAGCCGGGTGACCGCTGCCGTGCAGATGCAGGCGCTGGCACACCCGGAGGTTGCCATCCAGTTCCTCCGGGACGGCAAGCAGGTGCTTTCCACCCCGGGAAACGGCGGATTGCAGGCGGCGGTCTACTGCGTCTATGGCCGGGACTTTGCCCGGATGGTGAAGGTGGACAGCCGTTGGGAATCCTACACCCTGACCGGCTACGTTTCCAAGCCCACCGACGCCCGCCCCAGCCGGGGTCTGCAAACCTTTTTCGTCAACGACCGCCCCGTGAAGTCCAAGCTGCTGGTCTCCGCTTTGGAGGAAGCCTACCGCAACCAGATCATGGTGGGGAAATTCCCCGCCTGCGTGCTGCATCTGACCCTGCCGCCCAACGCCGTGGACGTGAACGTCCACCCGGCGAAGACGGAGGTAAAATTTCTGTCGGAAAAGGCGGTATTTGACTGCGTTCACTACGGCGTCCTGGGTGCGCTGAACACCCAGACCGACCGCCCCGAAATTCGGTTCCGTGCTCCCGCCGGGGAGACCGCCGCGCCGGCTGCGCCTGAGACACCCGTTAAAGCGTCCACCCCGCCCCAGATGCCGTCCCGTCCGGAAAATCCCGCTCCCAAAAGCAGCTTTTTCCGCACCATGACGCCCCAGGAGTACAAAACCTTCTCCACCGCATTGAAGGACGCGCCCCAGCCGAAGCAGGCGGCAGCCGCCGCGACGGCGGCAAAAATCGAGCGTCCCGCCAATATGCCCCTGCGGGAATTTGTGATGCTGCCTCAGGTTCAGGCAAATCAGACCCCGCCTAAGGCGGAAAAACCCGCGCCTGCGCCCCCCGCTCCCCCCAAAAAAGAGGAGCCGAAGCCGGAAGAAATGGAGCAGACCCAACTTCCCATGCCCGCCGAAATTCCGTGGCGGATGGTGGGTGAGCTTTACAACACCTATATTATCGTGGAGCAGGGGGACGACGCGTTTCTCATCGACAAGCACGCCGCCCACGAGCGTATTCTCTTTGAAAAGCTGAAAGCCCACCCCGAAAAAATCAGCGCCCAGAGTCTGCTGTCCCCCGTCCCCGTGCGCTTAAGTCCCGCCGCGGCCGGGGAGCTTCTCGCCAACGCAGGGTTGCTGGATGAACTGGGCTTTGCTGTTGAGGAATTTGGGGAAAACACCGTGCTTCTGCGGCAGATCCCCATGGATCTGAGCCCGGACGACGCCGCCGAAGCCGTGGAAAGTCTTGCCGCCGACCTTCTGTCCGGCCGCCGGGAAAGCAAGGACACCGTCCGGGACGAGCTGCTGCACACGGTGGCCTGCAAGGCCGCCATCAAAGCCGGGTGGATCAATGACGAACAGGAGCTTCTCGCCGTGGCCAAGGAGGTCATGAGCCGGAAAGACCTGAAATACTGCCCCCATGGCCGTCCCATCTGCGTTTCCTTGAGCAAGAAGCAGCTGGAAAAGCAGTTCAGGCGAACGTAACGCCCTTTGGAGTCATTTTTATGAACAACATCATCTGCATCGCCGGACCGACGGCCTCGGGAAAAACCGCGCTGGCCGTGGCACTGGCGAAGGAACTGAATGGCGAAGTGGTGTCCTGCGACTCCATGCAGGTGTATAAGCGCATGGACATCGGCACCGCGAAGCCCACCTTGGAGGAAATGCAGGGAATCCCCCACCGCATGATCGACGTGGCCGAACCCTGGGAGGATTTTTCCGTCAGCCGCTACTGTGAGATGGCCGCCCCCATTGTGGACGATATCCTTTCCCGGGGGAAAACCGCCGTGATCGCAGGGGGAACCGGGCTTTACATGGATTCCCTCGTCCGGGGCAGCGCCTTCGCCCCCTTCCCCGCCACCGGCGTCCGGGAGCGGCTGGAAGCCCAGGCGGACGCCGAGGGCATGGAGGCCATGCTTTCCCGTCTGCGCGCCGTAGACCCCGACTCTGCCCAGCGGCTGCACCTTTCCGACCGGAAGCGGATTCTCCGGGCGCTGGAGGTTTACTTAGAAACCGGCGAGACCATCACGGAGCACAACCGCAAGACCCAGGCCGTTCCGCCCCGGTATTCCCCAATTTGGCTGGGGCTGGACTTTGCCCAGCGGAGCGAGCTGTACCGCCGCATCGATCTGCGGGTCAGTCTCATGCTTCAGCAGGGGCTTGTGGAGGAGATTCGGGGGCTTCTTGCCGACGGCATTCCCGAAAAGGCCACTGCCATGCAGGCCATCGGCTACAAGGAATTCGTGGACGCCCTTGACGGCCGATGTACAATAGAGGAAGCAGCCGATCAGGTGCGTCAATCCTCCCGCCGCTACGCCAAGCGTCAGCTGACCTGGTTCCGCCGGAACAAGGCCATTCACTGGCTCGTCCGGGAGACCGGTGACACCGGGCGGGAAATTCTGGAAAACGCTCGACGGATTGTGAGCGATTCCGACAACTGAAACGTGTTAGGATGTGGATACCCTAAGGAATCTCGGAAAATACGGCAGCTCTTGGGGAGTTATATACCTGCCGAATATGAGAAAGAAGGTATCCATATGTCTGACGCGATCAACTTACAGGAAGCCATTTTGAAGGAGGTGCGACGGGACAAGGTTCCCGTGACCCTGTTTCTGATGAACGGCTTTCAGATGCGGGGCACCATCACCGGGTATGACCCCTTTGTGGTGGTGCTGGACAGCGATGGACGCCAGCAGGTCATCTACAAGCACGCCATCTCCACCATCGTGCCGGCAAGCCCGCTCGACCTGCGCGGCGCGGAGGAGGGCGAGGAGTGAGCGTGTCCCCATGCGGGAGCTCATCATGAAATCTGCATCCTTTTCCACAAAGCTTATCACCGTCCTGCTGCTGGCGGCGGTGGCCGCCTACTTCGGCGTGCAGGGCTACCGGTATCTGACCGACCCGGAGACCACCGCCGTCGTCTACCGTTACCGCAGCGAGCAGTCCATCGCCGTGCGCGGCTATGTCGTGCGCGGCGAGCAGATCATCGACTGCACCGAAACGCTCCTCGAGCTGACCCATGCCGAGGGCGAGCGCGTGGGCGCGGGCGACACCGTAGCGACCGTCTACCGCTCCGCCGAGGCGCTGGAGGCGACGCAGCAGCTCGAAGCGCTGCGCGCGCAGAAGGAGCAGCTCGAATACGCCAGAAGCGCCTCGAGCGATACCGAGACCGCGCTCAAGCTCGACTCCGACATCCGCGCGCAGATCATCGCCGTGCGCACCGCCCTTGCCGGCGGCAGCTACAGCACGCTCGACACGCTCGCCGGCCAGCTCCGCACGACGGTGCTCAAGCGCGAATACGCCTATAACGGCAGCGAGGATCTGAGCGCGCGGCTCGAGGCGCTGAGCGCTGAGATCGCAGCCGCTTCCGCCGCCGCCAGCGGCGGCACATCGCGCATCGCCGCGCCGGCCGCCGGGACCTACAGCGCCGTGGCGGACGGCTACGAGAGCGTGCTCACGCCCGCATCGCTCGAGACGATGACGCCCTCGC
>DJNI01000017.1:29399-30080 GCA_002436765.1 Clostridiales bacterium UBA6468 | reverse complement strand
GTCACCAAGGCCAACATCATGAAGAAGACCGACGGCAAGTTCACCGCCATCTGCCACGAGGTCGCCGCCGACTATCCCGGTATCACCGTGGACGATTACTACATCGACATCATGACGGCGAATCTGCTGAAGGAGCCGCTGCGGGAGCAGTTCCAGGTGGTGCTGCTGCCCAACCTCTACGGCGATATCATCACCGACGAAGCTGCCCAGATCCAGGGCGGCGTGGGCACGGCGGGCAGCGCCAACGTGGGCGACCGCTATGCCATGTTCGAGGCGATTCACGGCTCTGCCCCCCGGATGATCGAGCGGGGCATGGGGGATTACGCCAACCCTGCCAGCATCATCAAGGCTGCCGCCATGCTGCTGCGCCACATCTGCCGGGTTGACGCCGCCGCGCGTCTGGAAAAGGCCATGGCGGAATGCACGGTGGAAGTCAGGAGCGACGGCACCGCGGCCACTGCCGCCCAGTACGCCGATGCCGTGATGGCACTGCTGTAAAGCTATAAACGGAACGAGGGGCCGTCTCTGTGCGAGACAGCCCCTTTTGAAGGTATTACGCGCAAGACAAAATAAAAACGCCGCTGAAAATTTCAGCGGCGGATTTATATGCCAGGACAATCAGACGGCGCGCTCAACCTTGTTGGAGCGGAGGCATCTGGTACAAGCGTACACATGGCAGGG
>DJNI01000017.1:0-29353 GCA_002436765.1 Clostridiales bacterium UBA6468 | reverse complement strand
CGTTGGGCTTCCATGCACGGTTGGAACGTCTGTGGGAGTGAGAGACCTTGATACCGAAGGTTACGCCCTTACCACAAAAATCACACTTAGCCATTTTCTAGCACCTCCCATCCGATAATGACTCGATGAATACGCCAATTCACAGGCGCTAAGATATGATATCAGATTTGACGGAAAAATGCAAGTGTTTTTTTCAAATTATCAACGGTATTTTTTGCAAAGGCTTGTAATTGCTATTTATGTAGTGTATCACAGCGAAAAACCACGCATAAATACAGTCGTTGCCGCCTGTCGGCTTGATTCTCGCTTTGCTTATGTTGTTGTAATGCGTTCAATGATGAAATAACGCGCTTTTCCAGGGTGTATCTGAAAGCTGTCAAAGCGCCCGGACAGAAGCGCTTTTTGCCCTGCGCCGCGCCATTTCCCCCTGCAATACGGCAAGTTTTCCCGGGGAAAAATGGTTTGCTCAGGACAAAAATCCCTCGCTGTCGGTCATTTTGCCGGTTTTCAGATACCCAGGGAACCTCTGAATCAATCGTCTGCGGCATACCCCTTGCGGGTACACAAAGTCTTCCGCCGTTTCCGGTACCTCGATTGGCCGAAAAATCTCTCGCTCACAGCTCTTGCCGATTTAATCGGAGGTTCCCCAACTGATTTCCTGTTGCCTTAAGTTGATGACATTGCCCCAGGAGGGGGAGGCAAGGGGCGCGGTTCGTTATCCTGCTGCGCTTGTTAACTGTCTGATGCGCCTCGCCCATTGGTGCGGATGGCCTTCTGCTTTGGAAGAGGGGGGACTATTACGTTGCAGGGACGGGGAGCTTGGTGCCGTCGGCAAGGAGAACGTAGTCTACCTGCGTAAGATCAATGGCGCTGTCATTTTCCTGATCCCACAGTTCAATTCTTGTGCCGTCTTTCATGACGACACAAATGAAGTGACCATTCCACCTATAAAAATCCGTATATGTTTCGGCACGCTGTTCCTCGGTCTCGGCGGCGGTATCCCGCACGATCTCACTGCTGAATTTGCGAAGCTTGAAGGAGGAAACCGGAAATTCCATGACAACATCCGTTCCGTCCGGCAGCCAGCCCGTACCGGCTTTCATGAGGATGGGGCTGGTGAGCAGTTCAAGTTCCCGGTAGTCGCCGTTGTCCTCCCCAAAGGAAATGGGGAACTGCCATTCTCCTTCGGTCAGGGTTTCATCCGTGCTGCCGCAAATCAGGTCAACCAGATAAAGAGTCCAGACGCTTCCGACGGTAAAGGGGGCATCCGTATTCTTTGTGGTGACGGATTGCGTCAGAAGGACGTCTATGGTGTTGGCCTTTCCGTCACCGTCGTCGAGAGTATCAACCGGGCCGGAGGCTGCCTTAGAGCCGTCGGCAGGAACAAGCATACCCCGCCAATTAGCAAAACGCAAAGGCTTCTCTGTGGAAAGAACGATATCCTCCGGGGCAGTGATGCCAATAAGAATCTGAGCCACATAGCCGTCAGTCTCTACGGATTTCAGTTTCAGGGTATAGCCGTTCTGGGTTCCTTCCTCGGGAATTTCTGCTTGGGCGTCTACATCGGCCTGGGTGGGGACGTTCGGCTGAATGGCAAAGTCCAGAGCGTCAGCGACCATGTCCAGCTGCTTTTCCGTCATGTGCAGATATTCGGCGGATGCCACACCGGCATCCTCGCTGAGAATTTCGGGGTTTGCGTCCAGCCACACGGTCATCAGGGCGTCCCCACGGTCGCAGAGGATATAGCCCTGCTCCTGGCTGGGAGAGGTCAGGATCAGAACGGTGTTCCCGGCGGAGGTGGTGTAGTTCCGCTCCACCCAGTCGCCACTGTCTTCGAGGGTGACATAATCCCGGCTGAAGGTGTCCTGCCGGTTCCAGTAGAGCGCGCCGTTGGTTTGGGTCACCTCATAGCCCTGATCTTCCGGGAAGGCAAAGTTCATCCACAGGTAGAAATTCCCGGTGTCGTAGCAGCTGCCCTCATTGATGTCAATGCTGACGTTCTGACTGTCCCGCACGAACCGCTCCACGCCCAGTGCGTCGCACAGATTCCGGGTGGTGCGGAATTTCAGCACCTGACCCTCCGGTTTCAGACCGTATTGTTCCGCCAGTTCCTTTGCCTTGGCGTCCATGACATCCCTGTAGGCGTCCCAGTAGCCTTCCGGCAGGGTGCCCGCTTTGCCCATTTCCTCGCCGTCGGCTGTGTATTTGGTTTTGAAGGCGTAAAAATCCGCGCACGCCTTATAGGCGTTGGAGCCTTTCAGACCGGCTATGCTCAGTGTGGTGGTGTTGATGGTGTGGGGGTCTTCCACGTATACCCCGTCCACCAGTGAGTAATCCTGCTGGGCGGTGCCGCTGCTGATTTTCACATGCTCCATTTTCAGCACATACACCGCTGCGCACCCCACCAGAAGCAGCAGAAGGGCGATCACCGCCGCCAGCAGAAAGGGTCTGCGGATGCGATGGGCTTTGCCGGTGCCGCCGGAGATGGTTTCCGTCTCCGCTTCTTCAATGTATTTCCGGCTGATGTAGCTCAGCCCCAAAAAGATTTCCTGTCCGTTCATACGTAAATTCCCTCCTGTTCCAGAAATAAGCGGAGCTTCTCTTTTGTCCGGCTCAGCTGCATTTTGACCTTGCTTTCCGTCATTTCATAGCGGGCGGCGATCTCTGGGACGGAGTCCACGTACCAGTACCGCCGCAGGAAAATCAGCCGGCTGTCCTTTGGCAGACCTTCCAGAAATGCATCCAGCAGCTTGCCCAGCTCCTTTGCCTCCATCTGCCGCTGGTGAACGGTATCCGGGATGCAGTTTTCCATTTCCTCGGTGAGGGGAACGACCTGGGCGCGGCGCTTGGCGGCCTGCTTCCAGTCCACGCGGTTCAGGGAGAGGTGACGGCAGATCGAGGCCAGAAACGCAAAGAAATATTGCGGCCGCCGGGGCGGGATGCTCTTCCAGACTTGGGCGTATGTATCATTGACGCTTTCCTCGGCATCCTCCCGGTTTTGCAGGATATTCTTTGCCAGTGTGTGCAGCCGTTTGCCGTAGGCCGTGTCCGTTTCCCTTATGGCGTCCTCGTCCCGGGCAAAATACAGGTCGAGGATTTTCGCGTCTTCCATTTGAGGGTCACTTCCTTTCTTTTGCCCTTCACCCTGATAATAAGATTTTATCACGCAAACGTCACATTTTTGACGAAAATTTTTCGGAACAGGAAAAAGCCGCCCCGCCGGGCGGCTTTTTGTTGGTACAGGGGAACTTCGGAAATTCAGCACTTGGCCCGCTCGCCGACCCGGCAGTATACCAGGTACCCCACCGCGGCGGCGATGGACAGGGCGTAAACCGTGGCGATCCAGATAAAGGGCAGCTTGATATGAATTGCGTACAGGAATCCCGCCAGCAGGGAGCCGATGATGCTGCCGAGGGATTTGGTCGCGTTGTAAAAGCCCATGACCAGATTCTTCTGGGCAGGGTCTGCCCGGGTGGCCACCATGTCCTGCAAAACGGGGACGCTGACGGAATATCCGGCGTACAGCGCGATGCCGCAGGAAAGAAAAACGGAGGTCTGCGGCGCGAAAACCGTTCCCAGCGAGGCCAGCGTGCAGACGCCCGCCAGCACCACCGTGGATTTGCCGGTGTCGGCCTTGCGGATGATCCACAGGCACAGCGTCATGTTGAACAGGAAGGAGATGAAGCCCACCACGGCCTTGATGATGCCGTTATAAGCGGAGGTCAGCCCCAGCTGGTCTTTCAGGTAGTAGTTGAACACCTGATCGAAGCAGGTATTTCCCAGATTGATCAGAATGTTCACCAGGAACAGAAGGACAAAGGCGGTATTCATGAAATATTTCCCGTCCCGGAAGGCGTCGAAGGGGTTACCGTTGGCGAGAAGCTCCTTGACGGACGCTTTTTCGGTGCGCTCCGCATCCGGTTCGCAGCACAGCCGGAACAGAATGCCGCTGACGAGCAGGGTAGCTGCTTGCAGCAGGAAGGTTGCGCGGATGGAAAATTCTCCCACCACGCCGCCGACGAGATAGCCGAAGGCGCCGAACACCGAATTGAGCGTGGCGCTGTAGGTCAGATACTTTGCCATATCCTCCGGCCTTGCCGCGTTGACCACGTAGGTCAGCATACTGACGAACGCGCCGCCGATGAACACACCCGCAAGAAGCCGCACGAAGAGAATGCCCATCTGGGTGGTGGAATAGGCGAACCCCAGCTGCGCCAGGGCGTAGCCGACGCAGCAGATGAGCAGAGACTGCCGGGAGGAAATGAACCGGTTGATATTGCCCCAGGAGGGGGACAGGGCGAAGTTGGCGATCATCATGACCGCCAGCATCAGCCCGAACATATAGTCCGGCAGCCCCAGCGCCTGAATGATGGTGGGCGTTACAGGGTGGGCGAAGTTGGACGCAAGGTGAAACAGCGCCATGGCCACGAAGAACAGAAGAAAGCGGGTTTTATATTTCATAAATACGGCCCCGATCGGTCATTCCAGGGTGATGGTCATTTCATTGCGGTAGGTTTCGCCTGCGGGCAGGTGGATCATGTGTTCCTGCTTGGCGAAGTCCTCCACGAAGGCGCTGTGAGAGGGGAGACTGACCCAGGGCTCAATGCAGACGTAGGGGGCGTCGGTTTTGGGCGCGTGCCACAATCCGACGAAGGGCATGTCCGGGAAGGACACCGTGACGCTGCGGGAAGATTTGCCGGAGCGCAGGGTGAGTGTGCGGCTGATGTTCCCCAGCACCACCGCGTCCAGATCGAACAGCGCATGGGTCAGGGGGATCCGGCGGCCGTCTTTCAGAGGGTAAGGGGATTCGGTACCCGCAAGCCGGTAATTGGCGGGATCCATGTCGATGCGCACGGGCTGGCAGGGCTCGGCAAAGTCCAGCTCCCAGTCGTCAAAGGCGCCCTCGCCGTTCAGGGGGACGTTGAAGCCGGGGTGTCCGCCGATGCCGAAGTACATTTCCCGGGAATCCCGGTTTTCCACCAGGCAGGTCTTGCAGATCTGATTTCCCCGGAGGGCGTAGCATACGTGGAAGGCAAACCGGAAGGGGTACATGGAACGGGTCTTCTCGCTGTCGGTGAGGGTGAAGCGGATGGAAGATTCCGTCTGCCCGGTCACGGCGAAGTCCGTGCCGATGCAGAAGCCGTGGATGGTCATGGGATAGGTTTTTCCGTCCAGCAGGTACTGCCCGTCGGTCAGGCGGCCGACGTAGGGAAACAGGTTGGCGTCCCGCCGTGCCCAGTACTTAGCGTCGCCCTGCCAGAGATATTCTGCGCCGTCCTTGACGATGCTGTGCAGCACGGCGCCGCAGGCGTCCAGGGTCACGGTCAGATCGTTATTGTGAAGGGTATACAGGTTCATCGCGCATTCCTCCAGGTGTAAGAGTGGTCGAACCGAGTATACAACGGGAGCGGATGATTTGCAAGGAAAAGAACGAATATTGGGAAAATGCGTAAGTTCTATATATATCGCACAAAACTGGAAGAGATTTTCCTTCCCTTTTGTCAATGTTATGATATAATCATATTCGTGAGGACGGAAGTCCGGAAAAATGCAGGGATGTGATCGTATGAATCCTTTTTGGAGGAACTTTATGAAGGCGCCCGGCGGGGTGCGCAGAACGGGGCTGGCGCGTTGGTTCCAGATTCTGGAGGAACGCTCTATGACGCTGTTCTGGGCGAATCTGCTGTGCCTTGCTTGGGCGCTGCCGCTCCTGGCCGCTTTGTTTTTCTTTTTGCAGACCTGGGACTGGCTCAGCGGAGTCGGCGTAGTGCTGGGCACCGCCGTTCTGGGACCCGGGGTCACGGCGCTGAACCGCGTGTGTATGCAGATCATCCGGGATAAGCCGGTTTCCGTGGCACAGGAATTTTTTGCCAGCGTCAAGCGGGACTGGAAGCAGTCCGCTCTGTTCGCGCTTATCATAGGCGCGCTCTGGGGCATGTTCGCCTGGGCGGTACGGCTGGTGGGGCTTACGGAGGGGGGATTCAACCCCGTTCTCGCGGTGGGCTTTTTCCTCAGCGCCTTTGTGATGATGGGACTGACCGTCATCGGCTTCCAGCAGATCGCCATGGTGGCGCTTCCCTTCCGGGGCGTTCTGAAAAACGGCTTTCTGCTGATCCTCGCGGGGGGCGGGAGAGCGGCGGGAGCGATCCTGTTTTCTCTGGCCGCCGCGGCGGTGTGTCTGCGGTTTTATGAGTACTGCGTCTGGTATCTGATCCTGGGCGCACCGGCGCTGCTGGTGATGACGGCAAACCTGATTTTCTACCCCGTGTTCGAGCAATACTTCCCGGAGGAAGACGCATGAAGAAAAAATGGCAGCATCTGTGGCTCTACTACAAGTGGTACATGATCGGCGGCGCGGCGGTGCTGCTCCTGCTGGTCAATTTCTGGGTGCAGAAGCGGCAGACGCCAAAACCCGACTATTACATTTCCGTTGTCACGGGCAGCTATGTTCCGGAGGAAGCCCGGGATGAAATGGCCGCGCAGCTGGAGACGGTGCTGGACGACCGGAACGGCGACGGGAAGGTGGTCGTCACGGTGAATCTGTACCAGTACAACGGCCGCCCCCAGGATGCGGAGGACACCTCCGCCTTTATGGCGGCGGCGGTGCAGCTGGCGGCGGACTTGCAGGAGAAAATCTCCCTGTGCTATATTACGGACAGCGAGGAACTCCTGAACGCCGACGGCGCATTGGTGCAGCTTGGCAAGGCGGAGGAATCCGTCCTGTCCGGGGAGACGGCGCTGCACGGCTTCGGCCTGCTCTGTTATGATGAAAATGCGGACACCGCAAGCAAAATCTTGATAAAATAAAAGAAGGGAAACGAACTATGCATCAGCTGAATGCTGCGATCATCGGAATGGGATTTATCGGGAAGCTGCATTATGACGCGCTCCGCCGGATACCGGGCGTCCATATCCGCACCCTTGTTGTCCACCGGGCGGAGGACATCCCGGCTGCACGGGAATATTATGACGCGGATATTGTAACGGACAGCTGGCAGGAGGCGGTGGCCGACCCGGAGATCCAGGTCATTCACAACTGTACGCCGAACATTTTGCACGACCCCATCAACGAAGCGGCCATCGCCGCCGGAAAGCACATCTACGCGGAGAAGCCCATGAGCCTGACCACGGAGGGGGCAATTGAGGTCTGGAAGAAGGCCGAAGCGGCCGGAATTGCCCATGCCATCAACTATCAGTACCGGATGAACGCCGCCGTGCTGGAAATGCGGGGACGTATCGCCCGGGGGGACGCGGGCAGGCCGCTGTATGTCAGCGGGAGATATTTGCAGGAATCGGTGGCCAAGGCTACGGATTACACCCCCAGACGGATCCCGGAGACGTCCCCTGCCAGGGCGCTGCTGGACATCGGCGTACATTGGGCGGATACGGCGGGCTTTGTGATGGGCGTTCCCATCGGGAAGGTCTATGCCAGAATGTACACCCACCACCCGGTGCGGACAGACCCGGCGACGGGGCGGAAGATCGAGGTGCATTCCGACGATACCACCGCCGTTATGGTGGCGTTCGCCGACGGCACCCCCGGCTCCGCCGTGTTTTCCAAGTGTATGATGGGGCATAAAAACGACCTGTCGGTCACGGTCAGCGGCGACGAGCGGGAGTATACCTGGAATCAGGAGCGCTGCGACTGGCTCCGGATCGGAAACCGGGGACTGGGCAACGAGACGGTTTACATGGACAAGACCATGGCGCTTCCCGAAACGGCACCCTACCTGTTCACCCCCGCCGGCCACGCGCCGGGCTGGCAGGACGCGCTGAAAAACGCCATGACGGCGTTTTACACGGCCGTCCGGACGGGATCGTATCAGAAGGGCGCGGTTCCCTATGCCACCTTTGCCGACGGCGTTATGGGGAACCGGTTTGTAGATGCCTGCCTTGCTTCCGCGAAGCGGGGCGAATGGGTCACGCTGTAAAGGAGGAACAAAAGATGCATGTTCATGTCTGGGCGGAGGATCGCCCGCTGCCGGAAGCCGTAGAGCAGATGCGCCGGGTATATCCCCATGGGGTGGAGGGCGCCATAGCGGAGTTCCTGGGGGAAAATCCGGATATGACGGTGACCGCATCCACCATGCAGGATCCCATGCAGGGCTTTGACCGCGGGATTCTGGACAGGACAGACGTTCTGGTATACTGGAGCCACAAGCACTGGCGGGAGGTGGAGGACGAGGCGGCGGACTACCTGCAGAAGCGGGTGCTGGAGGGAATGGGGCTGATCGTGCTGCATTCCGCCCACGCGTCCAAGATTTTTTCCCGGCTGATGGGCACCAGAACCCAGAGCCTGCGGTGGCGGGAAAATGACGAGCACCAGCGCTACTGGATTGTCAACCTGGCGCACCCCATCGCTGCGGGGCTTCCCGGCGAATATTTTGAAATCCCCATGGACGAAACCTATGGAGAATACTTTGAGATCCCCCAGCCCCAGGAGCAGGTGTTCCTCACCTGGGCGCCGGGGGGAGAGGTGTTCCGCAGCGGCTGCTGCTGGACAAGGGGCTTAGGCAGAATCTTCTATTTCCAGGGCGGACACGAGACTTATCCGGTCTATAAACAGAAGGAAGTGCAGACTGTTCTTACAAACGCAGTCCGCTGGGCGTGCGCGCAGAACAGCCCAAAACCTTTCCCGACCTGGGCACGGGAAGCTGACCCTCTGGAACAGGGAAAATGATATGTGCATCATGCACAAAAACGGAGTCCTGAATTTGTAACACAATGTGCAATGAGTATGTATTGTTAAGGTTTTCCCGTTTCAGGTTAATGGCAATTCGGGGAAATATCCGTTACAATAATGGTGTCGTAAGACAAAATAACAGGAGGGAATAACAATGAAATGTAAGAAACTCGCAGCACTGTTCCTGGCTTTCGTAATGCTACTCTCCATGGCCGCCTGCGGCGCGAAGCCCGCCGAGACGCCTACCACCGCAGCCACCAAGGCGGACGCTCCCGCCACCACCGCTGCCCCCGCCGAAGAGGGCGCGAAGGATGTTAAGATCACCGTTTTCCACTACATGACGCAGACCACCAAGCAGGCCGGCCTGGATGCGGTCGAGGCCGCTTTCGCCGCTGAGCATCCCGAATACAACATCACCTGGGAAAACATCATGTACAACCAGGGCACCGACTACTTCCCCCAGCTGCAGACCGCCCTGGCCTCCGGCGATCAGCCCGAGATCATGATGGGCAACCCCGGCCTGTATCCCGATCTGGTTGAGCAGGGCTACGTTGCCGACATGACCGACAACGAGGTCATCAACGGTCTGGGTCTGCCCAGCGGCGACCTGGGCGACGTTTCCGCCAACGGCCGCATCTACGGCTTCCCCATCGACTTCAAGACCTGGGGCGTTTTCTACAACAAGAAGATCTTCTCCGACCTGGGCCTGAGCGAGCCCAAGACCTACACCGAGCTGCTGGAAGCCTGCCAGACCATCGCTGACGCCGACATCGACCCCTGGGCGCATGCCTTCGGCGACGCCGTGTTCGGTGACATCGAAATGCGTAACTACATCTGGACCAAGGCGCTGGATGCCGGCGACAACGACCTGTTCGCCAACCTCATGAGCGGCGCAAAGAAGCTGACCGACTACCCCTACTTCGAGGAAGGCCTGGCCACCTGGGCAAAGCGCCTGAAGTGGATGCGCGACGACGCCATGGTCAATGACCAGAACGCCGCTCTGGAAGTCTTCACCTCCGGCCAGGCTGCCATGATGTACTTCGGCTCCTGGGGCATCGGCGATCTGGAAGCCATGATCGAAGGCTCCGACTTCGAGTACGGCTTCTTCGTAGAGCCCATCGATGACGAAGGCTCCGCCAAGATGAACGTTCAGGTCGACCAGTGCTTCATGGTCAACCCCAACGCCGAGGGCTATGACGTTGCCGTGCAGTTCATGGAATACTGGGTCACCGAGGGCGGCAGCTCCTGGTCCGCAGTTTCCCTGATGCCTCTGCTGAACGGTTCCGTGGCCGACAACGCTCCCGAAATCGTCAAGACGCTGGCTTCCATCAAGGCTTCCGGCAACATCGCCCACTACGGCGACTTCACCGCTCCCTTCAACAGCCAGTTCACCACCGACTGGAGAACCTATCTGACTGCCTTTGCCGAGAGCTACTCCAACGGCACCAACCAGTCTCCCGCCGACTGCCTGAGCGCTATGCAGGCCAAGTTCGACCAGAACATTGCCGAAAACGGCTGATTTCGCAGACAAACCAAACGTCGTTTAAACGGGATGCCCGTATCTTCGGGTGCGGGCATCCCCCTATTTTTGCCGGAGGATTCCGGCAGCCAGATTTTACCGGCCGACGGCCGGATATTGTTGTGGAGGAATTGTCGTGGATCGATTAAGAGACAATCAGCTTCTCAGAGGCCGGGCTCGGCGGCACGTAAGAACGCATACCGAGAACCTTCTGCTTCTGCTGCCGGCATTTGCACTGTTTGCTTATGTTGTGCTCGTACCGTTTATTCAGGGCATTCCCTATTCCTTCACGAATTGGAAAAGCATTATCAGCCCGAAACGGGAGTTCAACGGCCTGCGCAACTATGTGCTGATGCTGAAGAACACCTATTTCCAGCAGGCGTTTGTCCATACCCTCCAGTTCACCATTATCTATGATATCGGTGCGAATGTTCTGGGACTGGCCTTTGCGCTGCTGCTTTTCCGGAATTCCAAATTCGCAAATGCCTGCCGGACAATGATGTTCCTGCCCTTTACCACCGCGCTGACCAGCGCGGCCATTGTCTGGAGTTATGTATATACGGATGTCTACTCGGTGCTGTTCGGCGCCGCGAGCCCTTTGGGACAGTCCGATCAGGTGGTCGTCGGTATGGCTGCCATCGCGATCTGGCGTGACATGGGCTACTGTATGCTGATCTACATCGCCGGACTGAAAGCGATTCCCAACGATTACTACGAGGCGGCGACCATCGACGGCGCTTCGACGATCCAGAAGTTCTTCCGGGTGACGATCCCCCTTCTGGTCCCGTCCTTCACCTCCAACGTGACGCTTCTGCTGGCATGGGGCCTAAGGTGCTTTGACTACCCCATGGCGGTCGCGAGAAACATGGAGGCCGCCCAGACTTCCGCCATGTTTGTCTATGATTACATCTTCGGTTACAGCAAAGCCGGCCTCGGCCAGGCGGCGGCGGTCATGCTGACCATCGTGCTTGTCCTGCTGACCCGTGTGGTAACCTACTTCTTCAGAAAGAGCGAGGTGGAAGCATGACCAAGGTTCAGGCCCCCCGGACGGCGGAGACGATCCTCCAGCGGCAGCACCGCCGGGCAATGATCGCCGATCTGACAAAGAAGCTGTCCTGCATCGCGCTGGTGCTGATCACTCTGATTCCCTTCTATATCAGCGTGATCTACTCCATCAAGTACAAGAACGAAATCACCATCAATCACCTGGCATGGCCGAAAAATCCGACGCTGGATAACTATATCCGGGTCATTACGGAAAACGAGCAGTTCCTGGTCGGCCTGAAAAACAGCATCCTGACCACCATTCCCACCATCTTTTTGCTGATGGTCGTGTGTTCCATGGCCGCCTGGGTGCTGGCGCGGAACAATACCCGGTTCTACTCTTTCATGTACGTCATCATGACCATGGGCACCCTGATCCCCTTCCAGTGCATCATGCTGCCCCTGTATCTGAATTTGTTCGATGCGGGACTGGTCAGCACGAATCTGGGCTTCATCATCGCCCGTGCAGGCTTGCAGGTGTCCATCAGTGTTCTGGTCATCACCAGCTTTGTCAAGACTGTACCGAAAGAATTGGAGCAGGCGGCGGAGATCGACGGGTGCGGACGGTTCCAGACCTTCTGGAGGATCGTTTTCCCGCTGCTCAAGCCCATCAACGCCACGCAGCTGGTGCTGAATACGGTCTATGTCTGGAACGACTACAATACGGCGGTCGTCCTGCTCCGGGATAAGGCCAGCCGTACCCTTCCTCTGGCGCAGATCGTGTACTTCAACGAGAATACCGCAGAGCTGAACCTGGCGTTTGCCTTCTTCATCATGGCGATGCTCCCGATCCTGATCCTGTATTTCTCCTTGCAGAGGTACGTGGTCAGCGGCGTCATGGCCGGCGCGGTGAAGGGCTGATTGCACCGAAAAAAAGCTGCGTCCCTGCGGGGGCGCAGCTTTTCGAATATAAGGGTTGTACATGCGCCGGATTTCTGGTAGAATAACGACAACATCCGGAAAGTGCGGCAACACGGTCGGACAATAGTCCGGCGAAAAGAAAGCGAACGGGAGACGGAGAATGGAGTATACTGCACTGATTGTAGAGGATAACCAGGTCGCACTGGAGTCGCTGAAGCGCACCATTCCCTGGGGGCGGCTGGGGCTTCGCCTGGTGGCAACGGCAGAAAACGGTCGCCAGGGCTGCGATCTGATCCGCCAATTCCATCCGGACATTGTCCTGGCCGACATCCACATGCCCGAAATGGACGGACTGGCCATGGTGGAGCTTATGGAGGAGGAGCTGGCAGATTCCCGGGTGATTTTTATTACGGCCTACGAGAAGATCGAGTATGCCTCCCGTGCCATCAAGCTCTCCGCCTTCGATTTTATCCTGAAGCCGGTGGACAACGAGGAGCTGTGCCAGTCCCTGCGCAGGGCGGCGGAAAGCCTGCACAAGGACAGGGACGCGGCCATGGAGAGCGAACGCAGAGACGCGGCGCTGCGGCGCTTCCGCTTTATGAACGCCCTGACCGCAGGCGGCACGGACAGGACGGAGACGGTATTTCTGGGCTTCGCGAACCGCATTCCCAGCGGCTATTTCATGATCTGCGTGGAATCCTCCGACGGCGTGACCGGCCCCATGCTTCAGAGAGTGGATTTTCTGGATTTGCCGGAAAATCTGGAGCTGGTTTCCGCCGTTCTGGACGGCGAGCTGGTGATTTACTGCGGACTCGCCGGAGATACGGCGGGATGGCAGATCCAGGCGAGAAATATCGCTCAGATCATCTCCCGCAACTGCCTGGATCAGGCGGTGGCGGTCAGCGACCTGCACACCCAGGCGTCGGAGCTGCGGACGGCCTATGACGAGGCGCGGCAGACCCTTCTCCGTCATGTGATCTACGGAAGACACACCACCGTGGATTTCTTCGGCAGCCAGTCCGTGAACAGCACCAAGCTGACCCGGCTGGTGGACTTAGAGCAGAGCTGCGCAAAAATGGCGCAGAAGATCGATTCCATCACCCCGGAGGAAGTTTGGAACGTGATGATGGAAAAAAGCGGCGGCAAGCTCCGCCTGGTAAGGATCATGCTCCTGTCCTTCTGCACCAAGGCAATGCAGGAAAAGAGCAGCATCTCCCAATGGACGGATTCCGTGGACATCTCCGTGTACAACATCACAAAGCTGGGGACGCTGGACAGCGCCCGCTCCTGGCTGGACAACTTCTTCCGTGAGGTTCAGAAGATCAACGTTCCGGCCAATTCCTCCCTGGTCCGCAACGTACTGGAATATGTCCGGGAACACGTGACGGAGGGGCTGGTGCTGGAAAATGTGGCCGCCGTTTTCTACGTGTCGCCCAACTACCTGTCCACCCTGATCCGGAAGGAGACGGGCATCACCTACCGGCAGCACGTCATCAACGCAAAAATGACCGTGGCCAAGCAGATGCTGGCGGACACCCGGATGCGGGTGGAGGATATTGCCTATGCCATCGGATACGAGAATTATATCAGCTTCTACAACGTGTTCCGGAAGATGGAGAATATGAGCCCCACGGAATACCGCTTCAGCAAATGCGGAGAATGAGAAATGAAACGATTTCGTAGTCTGTCCTTTTCGGCGAAACTGATCATCGTGTACATCTGCTCCCTGTTTTTCGCCATCTGCGCCAATACCTATAACCAGATCCATGCGGCGGCGAATGTTCTGGAGGAGGAAAGCTCCCGGAATCTCAGGCTGCTCACCGAGCAGGTGGCGCTGAATTTCCGGGAAAATCAGGAATCCATGGGCTATTCCATCTATTCCCGGATGGCGGCGCTGGAAATTCCGCTGCTGATGGACGCGTATACCCAGGAGCACTCCTCCGCGGCGCTGACGGACGTCCGCTATGCGCTGACCCAGATGATCACCGAATCCTCGGATTACGATTATATCCTTCTGGAGATGTCCGACGGCACGAGACTGACCACCGCCGGAAGAACCGTCCGCAATCAGGCAGATGTGCAGACAAACTGCGACACCATCCTGGACGAACACCGGTCGGTCACCTATGGCAACAGCAACTGGTACCGGGGCACCGACGGCGGCGTGTACATCCTGCGGGACGTGTACGCGACCTCTCCGCTTCGCCGGGTGGGCAAGGTCGTCATCCACATGAAGGGGGATATTTTCAGCGTCAGCAATGTCTATGAGAACACGGGCTTCCTGTTTTTTGACGTCCATGGGGATTACCTTTCCGGCGCGGGTATGGCGATACCGGAGGACGTGCGGCAGAGCATCGAAGAGGACATGGCGGATGGCGTCCTGGCCGAGAAGAAGAACTGGACGAAGCTGGACTACTACACAGCCTCCAGCAGCAGCGGAAACTGGATCACCGTGGGCATCAATTCCACGGCGGCGTACCGGGATATGGTAAACCGCATTGCGCGCAACGGCGTTCTGTTCGGCTGCATGGGACTGCTGGCGGGCGTCGCCGTTCTGACGGTTCTCATGCAGGGGCTGGTGACCAAGCTGCTGGAGCTGAAAAAGGCCATGACGCGGGTGGCCGACGGCGATTTCTCCCAGCATATCAACGTTTCCGGAAACGATGACATCAGCCTCCTTGCGGAGACCATGAACCACATGACCTCCAAGATCCAGGAGCTTCTGGAACAGCTGGTGGAAAAGGAACGGCTGAAAAACGAAGCGGAAATCCAGATGCTGGAATACAAATACCGGTCGCTGGAAACCCAGATCCGCCCTCACTTCATATACAACGCTCTGGAAACCATCAATTCCATGGCAAAAATCCGGGGCAACGACGATATTGTGGAGATCGTCCAGCGCATCAGCCGGTATTTCCGCAGCATCACGGTGAACACAACCCGTCAGTTCATCACCTGCCAGCAGGAATTCGACATGCTCCGGGACTACACGGAAATCTACCGCTTTATCCACGGCGATAAGCTGAAAACCACGTTTTCCGCCAAGGAAGCGGCGCGCAATGCCCTGATCCCCACCATGATTCTCCAGCCGGTGGTGGAAAACGCCCTGCAGCACGGCATCCGGGGACAGGAGGAGGACTCGGAGATCATTGTCCACGCCTACGTGAAGGAGAATAGGCTGAACATCACGGTAAAGGACACCGGCTACGGCCTGTCGCCGCAGATGGAGCAGAAGCTGCAATCCGGCCGGATCGAGGCCAGCCGGCGGGGCGGTATCGGCGTGGGAAACGTTCGCCAGCGGCTCCAGCTGATCTACGGCGACGACGCTACGTTCACCATCAGCAACCGGGACAAGGGCGGCGTAGCGGTGCGGATCGTCATTCCGCTGACCTACATCGAGCCGGAAATCCTCGGCGGCGACGATCTGGACTGGGATCTGGAGTAATGTGGGGGCGGATGCTGCCCAAAAAACGGAACAGAAATTTGTTAAAAATGCACATATATTTGGAATGATTTGCAGCTGCTTTTTCGTAAGTTAAATAAATGGGAAAAAGAAAAAAGGGTGATAGAATAAACATAGCGTGAAAAAGTGCGCAAGAGACTCCGGAGAACGCTTTCAGGAAATTGGAGGCGTTCGAACATTCTGCCAAGAATATGGAAAAATCTGGGAGGAAAAAGCATCATGTTAAACTATCATGTCAGGATCGGTCTGGTTCCCATTCGCAGAGACGTCACACCCCGCCCCGGCATCTTCAACTGGGAAAAGGCGGAGGAGCGCTGCGCCGCGGCGGTGGCCTATATCGAGGAGCATTTCACTTCCGAGAACGTTTCCTTCGTGGATCTGAAGGGAATCAACGATGTGGATGTTCTCTACAGCGACAAGGACGTGGACGCCGTTATCGAGCGCTTCCAGGCGGAGAAGGTGGACGCGGTATTCCTCATCAACGGCAACTTCGGCAACGAGGAAGTGGCCGGCGCGGTGGCCAAGGCCATCGGCAAGCCCGTGCTGCTGTGGGGTCCTCAGGACACCGTGTTTGAGCCGGACGGTACCCGGTACACCGATTCCCAGTGCGGCCTGTTCGGCATGAGCCGTCAGCTGCAGAGAATGAACGTTCCCTTTACTTACATCGAAAACTGCCGCATTGAAGATCCGATTTTTACCGAGGGCTTCCTGCGGTTCGTGGGCGTGGCCTGCGCCGTGAAGAACTTCAAGGGTATGCGTGTCGCCCAGGTGGGTATGCGTCCCAAGCCCTTCTGCTCCGTGATCTTCAACGAGAGCGACCTGATGGACAAGTTCGACATCCACGTCATCCCCGTCAACCTGGCTGTAATTCAGGACAAGTACAGAAGGATCCTGGAGACCCGGAAGGACGAGCTGGCCGCAGGTGTTGCCAAGCTGCGGGGGATGTACGAAATCGACGACCTGTCCGAGCCGGTGCTGGATAAGGTCTATGCCTTCGTGCTGCTGTATCAGGAAATTTTTGAAGAGTACAACGTGGCTGCCGTCTCCGCGGAGTGCTGGACTGCCATGCAGCTGATGCTGGGCGCTATGCCCTGCGCGGCCTATCCGCTGCTTGCGGACATGGGCTATATCATCGGCTGCGAGAGCGATATGCACGCGACATTGACCCAGGTGGTGCTGAAGTGCCTGACCCTGGGACAGAAGAAGCCCTTCCTGGGCGAGTTCACCACCCGTCACCCCAGTGACCGGAATGTGGAGCTGCTGTGGCACTGCGGCCCCTTCGCATATTCCCTGAAAAAGCAGGGCACCGAGGCGAAAATGGTCAATATGCGTCAGTGGATGCAGGTGGAGGACGGCCATTTTACCGTGGCGCGGATCGACCAGAATCATGGCAGCTACTCCATCGCCGTCTGCGAGTGCGACAGCGCGGAGGGTCCCTATACCTTCGGCTCCTACATGTGGGGCAGGTTCAAGGATCTGCCCACGGTGGAGCGCAAGCTCATCGAAGGCCCCTACATCCACCATATGTCCGAGATCGAGGGCAGCCTGACGGATTCCATCCGGGAATTCTGCAAGTACGTACCCGCTCTGACCTTCGACGGCCTCGACTGATTATGAAGAACACCGCTGCTGCAATGCGGCGGTGTTTCTCATATGGCAGCACCGCACAATTGCGTCTGCGAGTCTCAGCCGCCTTTTTGCCCCACTTCCGCAGTTCCGAAGATGGGGAATACATACAGTATTCCTCCATCTTCGGAACTTTGAATTGAGGCAAAAATCCTGTCTGAGACTTCTTGCCGAATTGCGCGGTGCTGCCATGTGACAAAATATCCAAAACAGATACTGAAATTTCGTTACAATTATTCCCGTATCGACTTGCAAAATGATATTTGCTGTGGTATAGTGATGCTGAGATTGTAATAGAGATTCTATTTGCATCTTTCAAACGCGAAAAAACTGAAATTTTATTACATAACAGGAGGAAGCATTATGATTTACGATCTGAAGAAGATTCTGGACATTGGTGAGGAGAACGGCTTTGCCGTGCCCGCTTTCAATGTGTACAACCTGGAAACCGTTATGGGCGTCATGCAGGCAGCCGAGGAGACCGGTGCCCCCGTCATTTTCCAGATGTACAGCCGCCTGTTTGATTCCCAGATCGCCCAGTACGTCGCCCCCATCATCCGGGAGGCCATGAACGACATGAAGACCCCCGTGACGTTCCACCTGGATCACGGCGCAGGCGTTCCTGAGGTTCTGCGGGCGTTCCGCTACGGCGCGACGGGCGTTATGATCGACGCTTCCAGAAAGCCGTTGGAAGAGAACATTGCGATCACCAAGGGCGTGGTGGAGATGGCCGCGGAGATGGGCATCAGCGTCGAGGGCGAGCTGGGCGAAGTCGGCAAGGCCGCCGAGGGCGTTTCCAAGGATTACACCAAGGTGGAGGATGCCGCGAAGTTTGTTGACGAGACCGGCGTCTGCGCCCTGGCTGTGGCGGTGGGTACTGCCCACGGTCATTACAAGCAGGCTCCCGTCCTGGCGCTGAAGCGGATCGAGGAGCTGCACGAGGGGCAGAAGGCGCATCTGGTGCTGCATGGCGGCTCCGGCGTTCCCGACGATCAGATCGCAGCGGCGGTCAAGGCCGGTATCCGTAAGATCAACTTCGGCACCGACGTCTGCTGTTCCCTGCTGGACGGCATCCGGGCGGTGGATCCCTCCATTCTGGCGCTGGATCTGTTCATGCAGGGTCCTACTGCCCGGGTGAAGGACTTTGCCGTCAGCAAAATCAAGCTTCTGGGAGCGGATAAGTAATGGCGAGTGTAGTTGGCATCGGCGCCGCGGTCTTCGATATTCTGATGACCGTGGACGCCTTTCCCCGGGAGGATACCAAGCTCCGGGGTCTGGAAACCAGGTTCCAGTGCGGCGGCCCCTGCGCCACCGGCCTGGTGGCCATCAGCAAGCTGGGGGAAACCGCCAGTTACATGGGCACCGTGGGCGACGATATGTACGGCACCTTCGTGAAGACCGAAATGGAGCGCTACGGTGTGGACACCTCCTGCGTGAAGGTGAATCCCGGCCTGACCTTCCACAGCGTCGTTCTGCTGAACGTCAGCAACGGCAGCCGCACCTGCGTCTGGAACCGGGGAGAAGCGGCAGCGCCTACGCCGGAGGACGTGAATCTGGACGTTCTGAAGCAGGCAAAGTATCTGCATCTGGACGGCAACCAGCTGGACTGCGCCATTTTCGCGGCGAAGAAGGCCCGTGAAATGGGCGTCACGGTCAGCATGGACGCGGGCGGCGCGTATCCGAACATTGAAAAGCTCCTGCCCCTGGTGGATGTGCTGATCCCCAGCGAGGAATTTTCCATGAAGGTCACCGGCTGCGCCACGGCGGTGGAGGCCGCCGGGGTATTGCAGGAGCGGTACCATCCTCAGATCCTGGTGATCACCCAGGGCAGCAAGGGCGGCTTTATCTGGGAGAACGGCAGGGAAGTCCGCTATCCCGTGTTCCCAGTGAAGGCGATCGACTCCAACGGCGCGGGAGATACCTTCCACGGCGCGTTTGTGGCGGCGCGGCTGAAGGGCATGGACGTGTACGAAGCCTGCCGCTTTGCCTCCGCCACCTCCGCCCTGAAATGCACCCGCTTCGGTGCCCAGCAGGGCATTCCCGGCTATGAGGAAGTTCTGGAATTTATGAAGACCCACGAGGGAGTTGTGTACGATGGATAATTTGCAGAAGCTACAGGCGGCAAATCCCCACATCCGAATCCACACCATCCATGACCCGGCGTTCCGGCGCTACGGCAGCGTGATTCAGGAGGACACCTCTGTGTTCTGCGCGGCGGCGGAGACCCTTCCGTTCCCGGAAGCGGGGAGCAGGTACGTCGCCTCAACCCCGGAGCTGGACGAAATTCCGGCGGCGGCGAAGCTGCGGGAAATCCACTGCGGCGGCCTGGACGAGCAGATCGGCCTGTGCTGGGGACATTCCAACCAGCTCAACGCCCTGGAGTGGCATACCTGCAACGAGTTCAACATCGCCGTCCGGGAGCTGGTTCTGCTGCTGGCGAAGCGGGAGGACTTAGACGTGGATGGCCGCCTGAACGCGGACAAGGTGCAGGCCTTTTATCTGGCCCAGGGGGAAATGATCGAGGTGTATTCGGACACCCTGCACTTCTGCCCCTGCGAGGTGACGGAGAATGGGTTCAGCTGCATCGTGGGATTGCAGCGGGGGACGAACCTGCCCATTGCCCCGGAGCAGAAGGTGAACAAGCTCTGGGCGGCCAACAAGTGGCTGCTGGGACACGAGGCGAACACCGGTCTCATCGAGCGGGGCGCGTTCCCGGGAATTTACGGGGAAAACTGGAAGATCAATCCCATCAAGTAACATAAAAATGCTGCCTTCTTCCAAGGCAGCATTTTTCAGCTTATTTCCCGACGTCATTCTGTGTCTCCTGCGTGTCCTCCGGCTTGCGGTAATATTCCTTCAGCAGCAGAACCAGATACCGCACGACAAAGACAATGCCGCCGCCCAGAACGGCGACGCCGAGCAGCAAAACCTTGACGCTGGGGGCGCCGGCACCGCCGACGATATAAGCCTGAACGATTTTCGCCAGCATATAGGCAAGAAGCAGCAGGGCGGTGCCGTTCAGAATGATGCGGTTTCCCACCTGCGTGGATTTATTCTGTTTGCGCATAGAGTGGCCTCCTTCACTTTTGTACAAGGATACGGTATTTTTTCCAAAATGTCAATATCGGCAGAAATAATGATTGACAATCACTGCCGATAACTGTTATTGTGGTGGGCAGGAAATGGAGTGACATTATGGAACAGCTACAGAAATTGATCGACGAATATGTGCAGTGGACGCAGGAAAACCGGATGGCAGGGAAGAAGATCGCCATCTATCTCGGCTTGCAGGTGGAGCAAAGCCCGAAGCATGCCGCTTTTTACGAGGCGGTAGGGGAGTGGGCGAAGACGTTCGCGGCCGGACAGCCGGAGCACGAGCAGATTGTGGCAGCAGTGCGGCTGCTGCTGTTTGCCGCCTCGGAGCACCTGGGCAGCGAGGCGGAATGGTATCTGATCGCCATTCAGGGCTACGCGAAGGACTTTCTTAGCGAACTGAACGCGGAGGAAAAAGCGCAGCTGGCGGAAGGCTACCGGAAGAAATATCCCGCAGGCAGACGGCTTCCTTTGCAGAATGAGATTTACCGGCTTCTTTCCGGCGGGAAGAAGAAATCCTTCTGGAAATGGCATATCAACCAAAAATGAGCCGCAATTTATGGTGAATATTCGCACTTGTTATTTGCGGCGGAATCTGTTACGATATAGACAACGTAAGCGGTTTCGTAAAAGGTTACGAATTGGGTGAAGGAAATGACTCTGAAAGATATTGCGCGGCTTGCCAACTGCTCGACAGCCACGGTCTCCCGGGTGATCAACAACGAAAAAGGCGTTTCCGAGGAGACGAGAGCCTATATCCAGCGGGTCATTGACGAGAACGGCTACCAGCCCAACAAGCAGGCGAAGGGACTGGCAGAGCAGAAGACCAACACGCTTCTGTTCGTCTACGAAAACACACCCGACAACCCCTTTTTCACGGAGCTGATCCGGGGCGCCATCGACGGGGCGAAGGAAGCCCATCAGATCCTGCTGTTCAACATCATCTGCGACAGCTACGTCACGGATTATTTCCTGAACGCCTTGCGTTCCGACCAGATCGACGGCGTCATCGTGGCGTCCACAGGTCTGGAGGAGACGCGAAATTTCGCGAAGATGGTGGCCAGCGAAGGGCGGCATCTGGTGCTGATCAACGACCCCATCGGCGAGCTGAACGTTCCCCGAATCTACATCAACAACGACCAGTCGGCCTATCAGGCTACACGGCACCTTCTGGAATGCGGCCACACCCGCATCGGCCACATCGGCGGCAGAACCACCTCCTATCCCAGCTACCAGCGCTTTGAGGGGTACAGCCGGGCGATGACGGACGCCGGCCTGCGGCGCTATGTTGACCGGTACACCATCATGGACAACACCAACCGGGAGGAAGCCCGGGCGGCGGCGAAGAAGCTGCTGGCCAAGAAGAACCGCCCCACGGCGATCTTCTGCGCCAACGACTCCCTGGCCTTCGGGGTGTGCGCGGCGGTGAGCGACGTGGGACTGCGGGTGCCCAACGACGTGTCCGTAGTGGGCTACGACGATATCGCGATGGCCTCCACCTTCGAGCCGAAGCTGACGACCATCCATCAGCCCATTTACGAAATGGGACGCCGCAGCATCCAGCTGATGCTGCACCAGACCCAGAGCGGCGGAACAGGGATCCCCGAATCCGTGGTGCTGTCCGCTTCTCTGGTAAAACGTGAGTCGGTAAGAAATCTGCTATAGAATGGAAAATGCAAAGGGAAAACCAAAGGTTAACAGACTTTGCATTTTTTTGAACCGCAAAACGTAAGCGCTTACGTAACCGAGAAACCGATTGATGCACAACGGGTATCGAAACGGCGATGACAGAGCGCGTAAAACCGTAACTTGTGTCGGGATATCCGGCATAAAATAAAAACAAAGGAGCACACAAAATGAAAAAGATCGTAGCGTTTTTCCTCGCAATGAGCATGGTAGTGGTCATGCTGGCCGGCTGCGGCGCGTCCCAGACCACCCCGACAACCGAAGCCCCCAAGGCCGAAACCAAGGCCGCCACTGAGGCTGCCCCCGCGGCCGAGACCGAGCAGAAGGAACTGACCATCGCCGGTATCGTCTTCAAGGACGAGTTCACCATGAAGATGGTTCAGCAGGGCTATGAGGATGCCGCCAGGGATTACGGCGTGAACATCGTCATCGGCAACTCCATGGGCGACCTGGCCAACGAGCAGCAGCTGGTTTACAGCTACATCGACATGGGCGTTGACGGCATCGCCATCACCCCCTACTCCGAGGAAGCCTCCATTCCCATCCTGAAGGAAGCCTATGACAAGGGCATCGAAGTGGCCGTGGCCAACATCAAGCTGAACGACGCCTCCTTCGTCTGCGGCGGCTTTACCTCCCAGGATCTGCTGAACGGCCAGAAGCTGGGCGACTACACCGCCAAGTACCTGTCCGACAAGTACGGAAACGACCTGAAGATCGCCATCATGGACTTTGACGCCGCCATTCCCGAGCAGTCCAAGGCGCGCTACGGCGGCTTCCTGGAAGAGCTGACCGCCAACGGCGTCAACTATGAGATCGTCGCCCAGCAGTCCTCCACCTCCAAGAACGACAATGTGCCCATCGTGGAGGCCATGCTGGCGGGCGCTCCCGACTGCAATGTCTTCTACTGCACCTCCGCCGCCTTTACCAACGTTGTTGTGCAGGTCGTCATGAACATGGGTCTGGCCGACAAGATCACCGTCGTCGGCTACGACATGGGCGAGCAGACCGCGACCCAGCTTCTGGACGAGAACTCTCCTCTGTACTGCACCCTGGAGCAGGATATGTACACCATGGGCTACAAGGCCGTTGAGCAGCTGGCAAGAACGCTGCGGGGCGAAGAGACCGAATGCCCCCGGGGCGACACCGTTTACCTGGAAGGCATCATCCACAGCAAGGAAGACCTTCCCGAGGTTCAGACCTGGCTGGACGGCTACTACAAGCTGGCCAACGGCTGATTTTCCGCGATTCACGTAGGCAATTTATAGGCTCCGGGTGCGCCAGCCCCGGAGCCTCTCCAATCAAAGAGAGTGGTGAATAAAAAGTGAGTACCCTTTCCTGCGATAACATTGTGAAAGACTATCCCGGCACCCGTGCGTTGGATCATGTGAGCGCTTCCTTCGACAGCGGCAGGATCAACGCGCTTCTGGGCAAGAACGGGTCGGGAAAATCCACCCTTTGCAAGATCTTCGCCGGCGCGGAAAGCGCGACCAGCGGCGAATTTTATCTGGATGGACAGAAGCTGAGCTTTCGCAGCCCGACGGATGCCGCAAAGAGCGGCATTGTGCTGGTGTACCAGGAGACGAGCCTGGTTCCCACACTGACGGTTATGGAAAATATTTTCATGGGACGCCTGCCCAAAAAGCCGGGCGGCCTCATCAACTGGAAGCTGGTGCAGTCGGAGACCGAGCGCCTGCTGAAGGTGATGGACGTCAAAATCAATCCCAGATCCAAGATCATGCACCTGCCCATGTGGCAGCGGCAGGTCGTAGAGATCTGCAAGGCGCTGAGCCAGGATCCCAAGGTTCTGATTCTGGACGAGCCGACTTCCGCACTGGCCAAGGCGGAGGTGGAAAAGCTGTTTGCGGCCATTCGTAAAGTGAAGGAAAATGATGTAATCATTATCTACATTTCTCATAAACTGGCAGAAATACACGAGATCGCCGATACCGTCACCGTCCTGCGGGACGCCCAGTATATCGGCAAGAAGAACATTGAGGAGATCGACAACGCCGGCATGATCGCCATGATGTTCGGCAAGACGGAAATTCGCAAGCGTCCGGCGGATGTGGTGCCCACGGACGAGCCGGTGATGGAGGTCAAGCACCTGACCCGCGCGGGGTGGTACGAGGACATTTCCTTTACCCTGTACAAGGGCGAGGTGCTGGGCATCGCGGGTGTTCTGGGTTCCGGGCGGACGGAGCTGCTGGGCGGCATTTTCGGTTCCGACCCGGCGGATTCCGGCGAGGTCGTCGTTGAGGGAAAGACGTACCTCAAGCGCACCCCCGCCGTAATGAAGGACGCGGGGCTGGGTCTGACCCCCGAGGACAGAAAGACCACCGGTCTGATTCTGAAGCACTCCATTGAAAGCAACCTCTGCTACGCCGGTATGAAGAAGACCACCGTCAACGGCTGGGTGGAAAGCCGGAAGAAGCGTAAGGAAATGTCCGAGCGGCAGGTCAAGGCCTTGCAGATCAAGCTTTCCAGCATTTCCGCAAAGGCAAGCTCCATGTCCGGCGGCAACCAGCAGAAGGTGGTCGTGGGCAACTGGCTGAACAACGACCCCAAGATCATGATCTACGACGAGCCCACCAGAGGCATCGACGTGAACGCCAAGCAGCAGATCTTCGAGATCATGTGGAATCAGGCGAAGCAGGGAAATTCCTCCATTTTTGTCTCCACGGAGCTGGAGGAGCTGCCCGGCGTCTGCAACCGCATCTTGGTGCTGCGGGGCGGAAGGATCACCGAGGAATTGACCACGGAAAAGATCGATTCCATGACAACAAACGATTTGTATACGCTTTGTATGGGAGGACATTCCAGTGAACGAGAGAATTAACAAGAAAAAAGTCATGTACCACTTCCTGAACCATGTGACGGAGATCGTTCTGATTCTGGTTGTTATTGCCCTGTGGATTGCCACGGACTCCTTTATGAAGCTGAACAACTGGATGAATCTGCTTCGTTCCGGCGCCATCAAGGGGCTGATCGCCCTGGGCGTCACCATGGTTCTGATCTGCGGCAAGATCGACCTGTCCACAGGCTCTCAGGTCGGCCTGTCCGGTATGTTCGTGGCCGTGTTCTGCAAGAACATGGTCGCCGCCGGATATAACCAGACCCTGGCCTGCCTGATCGGCATGGCGGTGGGCATCGCCTTCGCCGTGGTCATCGGCCTGCTCCACGCCTTTTTGCAGAACACCTATGATCTGCCCCCCTTCGTGGTCACGCTGGGCACCCAGTATCTGATGTTCGGCCTGGCCGCCATCATCTGCAACAACTACCCCATCCCCAACGCCTTCCCCAACTGGTATGTCCAGGTGGGTATGGGACGGCTGTTCGGCGTGGTGCCGTACCCCGTCATCATTTTCTTCGTGGCGGCGGTTCTGTGCTACTTCATCATGGAGCACACCACCACCGGACGCTGTGTGTACGCCGTGGGAGGCAATCAGGAGGCGGCACGTCTGACCGGTATCAACGTGTTCAAGTCCAAGGCCTTCGTGTTCATCGCCGTGCAGATCCTTGCGGCGGTCGCGGGTTTCATCAACTCCGCCCAGGTCAATCAGGCGGACTGGTCGTACGGCAAGGAGTGGCCGACGGACTGCCTGTCCATGGCGATCATCGGCGGCACCTCCATGGCGGGCGGCTCCGGCACCATCTACGGCACCGTGGTGGGCGTTGTCCTGATCTCCGTGCTGATCAACGGCATGACCATCCTGAACTGGAATATTTATTTGCAGTACATCGTCCGCGGCGCGATCCTGATCGGCTCTCTGGTGCTGATGGCTTACCGGGATAAATACCGGGATTGAGTAAGAGGCGGTGTTTGAGCCTATGGAGATTTATAACAGACCCTGGCCGTTGGTGCCCAACAAGGTAAGAGCAGACGGCGGACGGGAGCTGGACAGGTTCCGGGGCGTTAAGCACCCGGCGGATACGCCCAACGGTGCGGAGGCCTGGGTCGGCTCTCTGACAAAAGCCAACGGCGCGACACGGGAAAATCCCAATCTCGGCTACGCGGAGGTCATTCTCCCCGACGGGACGCGGGATTTCCTGGTGAACGTGGTGAAGCGTGCGCCGGAAACCATTCTGGGCAAAAAGCACATGGAGAAATACGGCACCAGCCTGGGGATGCTCATCAAGATGATCGACGCGAAAGCCCCGTTTCTGCTGCAATGCCACCCGACCCGGGAAAACGCCCGGAAATACTGGAACAGCCGGTTCGGCAAGGAAGAATGCTGGTATGTTCTGGGAACGCGGGAGGACGCCGCCGAGCCGCCGTACATCCTTCTGGGCTTCAAGGAGGATATTACCCGGGAAAAGTTTGAGGCGGCCTACCGGAAGGGAGACGCCGCGCTGCTGGAGAGCTTCTGCCACAAAATTCCGGTGCAGCCCGGGGAGAGCTACATGATTCCTGGCGGTGTTCCCCACGCCCTGGGGGCGGGGTGCTTCGTCGCGGAGATTCAGGAGCCGTCCGACCTCACGGCGGTGCCGTTCCCCCAGGAGTATCTGCTGGAATACCGGCGGAAGGCAAACCCCTTCGGGATTTTCGAGCCGGAGGACGAGCAGCTGTACGAAAGCCGGATGCTCAACAGCTTCCACTACGATGGCTTGCCCCCGGACAAGCTCCTTGACCGTCTCAAGAGCAAGGAGCTGACGCTGCGGCAGGAGCCGGGCGGCCGGGAGATCGAGATCTTCGGCGACCGGGATACCGCCTATTTTTCCTGCACCATGGCGACGGTTTCCGGCACTATGGCGAGGAAAAATACCGGCGATGTGCAGATCGGCATTGTCGTGTCCGGGGAAGGGTGCATCCGCTGCGGAGAGAATGCGCTCCCTGTGAAGCAGGGCAGCGAGGTATTCTTCCCCTGTCAGGTAAAGGACGCCGTTTTCGAGGGGGATTTTTCCATCATCCTCTGCAATCCCGGCGTTACGGCTGAATACAAATAATATGGAAATTCTCAAGACCTGCGGGTCTTGGGAATTTCTTTTTTTCTGTGCGCTTCCTTTTTGAAAAAGTCTATGCTATACTGGATTTATCAATATTTATGAAGGACGGTAACGGGCATGGCGGTACAGAATACCTCTCTGGCGGCGCTGCTGCTGAGAATCGAAAATTCCCTTCCAAACCTCAGCAAATCCGAGCGGAAGGTGGCGGAATACATCCGGGGAAATCCCCGGGGAATCATCGACCTGTCGGTGGCGGCGCTGGCGGATGCCTGCGGCGTCTCAGACCCCACGGTTGTCCGGGCTTACAAGAAGCTGGGCTTCAGCGGCTACGAGGACTTAAAGCTGACCCTGGCGCAGGCCACGGTCTCCCCGGACGAGATCATCCACGAGGAGATCAGCGCCGAGGATTCCGTCCAGGCGGTGCGGGACAAGGTGTTCCAGAGCGCAATGCTTGCCTTGCAGTTCACCCGGGACATGCTGGAGCCGGAAACCCTGGCGGCGGCGGCGCAGCTGCTGATGAACGCCCGGAAAATCGTGATCTTCGGTCTGGGCGGCTCCGCGCCTGTGGCCATGGACTTACACCATAAGCTGCTGCGGCTGGGCCTGAACGCCGCAGTCTACACCGACCCCCATTTGCAGGTGATCGCCTGCAATTATTTAGACGAGCGGGACGCGGTATTTGCCGTCAGCCATTCCGGCAGCTCCCGCTGCGTGGTGGACAGCACCCAGATCGCGAAGCACCGGGGGGCAAAGGTCATCTCCCTGACCAGCGCGGGCAAAAATCCCCTGTCCAAGCTGGCGGACATCAGCCTGAACACCAACTCCAAGGAGACAAAATACCGGGTCGTGTCCATCGCCTCCCGTGTGGCGGCGCTGACCATCGCGGACTCCATCTACACCTACATTGCCATGCGGACGGACGGGGCAAAGTCTTTGCAGATCGAAAAGAGTATGGAGAGCCTGAAATATTGAACGGCTGCAAAAAATCGGCGAAATGCCTAAATCTGAAGCTGTAATTTCGTTACAATTATTCTTACAGGTGCTTGAAAATCAGACTACGGTGTGCTATATTTATGGCGAGGATGTAATGCGAATACAATAATAAGCGAAAAATGATTCTCAAACTTGAAATTTCATTACAAAATCAGAAAGGGAGAAGCACCATGCAAGACAAGTCTTTGATGTTCTACATGATCCGTTCCGAGCTGGAGGACGCGGTCGGTGTAGAAAACGTATCCACCAAGGAAATTGAGCGCGCGGTATATTCCGTGGACTATTTCTGGCTCAGCCGGAAGTGGCAGGATGCCGGTGAGCAGGGCCCCATGCCCGATATCATCGTTCGCCCCGGCACCACCGAGGAAGTATCCAAGGTCATGAAGATCGCCAACTACTATAAGATCCCCGTCACCACCTGGGGCGGCGGCTCCGGAAGCCAGGGCGGCGCTCTGCCGGTGGCCGGCGGCATTCTGCTGGACATCAAGCGGCTGGACAAGCTCATCGACCTGAACACCGAGGCGGGCTACGTCACCTGCGAGACCGGCATGATCTTTGCCACGCTGGAAGATCTGGTCAACGAAAAGGGCTACTCCGTGATGCACCTGCCCTCCTGCATGACCTGCTGCACCGTAGGCGGCGCGCTGGCGCACAACGGCATCGGCATTCTCTCCACCAAGTACGGCAAGATGGACGATATGTGCCTGTCTCTGGAAGTGGTTCTGCCCAACGGCGATATCATCAACACCCTGCCCGTGCCGAAGCACTCCTCCGGCCCCAACCTGATCCCCTTCTTCGTCGGCTCCGAAGGGACTCTGGGCATCATGACCAAGGCCAAGTTCAAAATCGTCAAGCAGCCCGAGACCCGCATTCACCATGCGTTCCTGTTCTCCGACATCCATGTGGGCTATCAGGCCTGCCGGGACATCGTCCAGGCGGTGAAGCCCTCCATCGTGCGACTGTTCGACGAGGCGGAGACCGTCTCCATCATCAAAAAGATCATCGGCTTTGAGAAGCGCGGCTCCTTCCTGAACCTGACCCTGGAAGGCTATGAAAAGGTCGTCGCCGCCGAGCTGGAGATTGTTCTGGACATCGCCAAGAAGTACGGCGCGGAAGATCTGGGCACGGAATACGGCGAAAAGTGGTTCCGCAACCGCATCACCTTCTTCTATCCTGACAATATCATGGATCTGCCCCAGATGTTCGGCACCCTGGACACCGTGGCGACCCACGACAATATTGAGAAGATCTACCGGGCGATGAAGGCCGCCGTGGAGGAGAACTTCAAGGAGTACGGCGTTCGCTTCATCTCCCACAGCTCCCACTGGTACGACTGGGGCGCCATGAACTACTCCCGCTTTATCATCGACAATCCCCCCCAGGATCCCGAGGAAGCCCTCCGCCTGCACAATCAGGTCTGGAACTGCGGCGTCCGGGCGGC
>DJNI01000088.1:335-9734 GCA_002436765.1 Clostridiales bacterium UBA6468 | reverse complement strand
TACGGATGCGGCATACCCCTTGCGGGTACACACAGTATTCCGCGGTTTTTGATCCCTCGATTGGACGAAAAATCTCTCGCCCACAGTCCTTGCCGATTGAATCGGAGTTTCCCTAAAAAAATGCCCACCCCACCAAAGTGGGGTGGGCTTTCCATCAATTAGCCGAGCTTACCGGTGACGCAGTTTTCTTCACCGAAGGCAGCGAAGGCCGCCTCACAGACGTGGTCGTAAACTTCCTGAGCGGTAGTCTCGCCGGCCAGCAGCAGCTGGAACTTGGGAACGATCTGCTCGTCCATCAGCTTCTTGGCGGTGGCGGTCATCTCGGTGGTAACGCCCTCGGGAGGCGCCTGCACCATGGCGATGCAGCGGGCGGCGGTGGCCAGGTTGTCGGCGTCGCGGCCTTCCTCCAGAACCAGCGCGTCGCGGCCGGTCTGGCAGACGGGATCCAGATACAGCTCGTTCATGCAGGTGGCAATGCGCTCGCCGGAGCAGATGTAGTCCATGAACAGCAGCACGTTCTTCAGGTGCTCGTCGGTGGTGTTCTTGTTGCGCATGGCGATCAGGCCGTCCACGGTGCCGTAGCAGGATTCCTCGCAGCCGTCCATGGTGGGAACGGGCAGGAAGGCGTAGTCCATCTTCTGGGAGTTCTCAACGGCGGTGCCGTCGTTGGCTTCCAGAGCGGCGTTGTTCTTCTTGAAGTTGTTCTCGAACAGGGGCATGGCCTTGCCGAAGATCATGGCGTTGCCGGTCTGGCACATGACCATACGCTGGCCGGCTTCCACGCCGAAGTTGGGCATATAGCCGGACTTGGTCATCTCCTCGATGGCGCTGAGCAGAGTCAGCATGTTCTCGGAGGTGAAGGTGTACTTGAGTTCAGGGGTGAAGGTGTTGCTCAGGCCGGCGCCTGCGCCGAAGATGTAGAGCATATCGGAAGCGGTAACGCCGGAGTTGGCGAACACGAAGCCGTAGCAGTCGCCCTTGGTGCCCTGCTTGATGACGTCCAGGAACTCCTCGTAGGTCCAGCCCTCCTTCTGGATCTTGGCAACGTCGATGCCCAGACCTTCCATCATGGTCTTGTTGGCGCCGATGGACTGAATGGTCAGGTACAGAGGCAGGCCGTAGGTGGTGCCTTCCAGGGTCAGATACTTCAGAGCGTTCTCGTCGTAGTCGGCCAGACGGTCAGCGGACATGTACTGGGCGATGTCAATGGCGACGCCCATTTCCACGTAGGTGCCCAGAGCGTTGGAGGAGATCTCCGCGATGTCGGGAGCCTCACCGGCCTGTGCCATGGTGGACAGCTTGTCGTTGTGATCGCCCCAGGAGGTCTCAATGATCTCCACGGTCAGGTTGGGGTGCAGGGCGTGGAAGTCATCCGCCCAGGTCTTCAGGTTTGCCAGGTAATTGCCGGTGACGGGGGGAGCCATGATCACGATGGTGTCAGGTTCCGCCGCTGCTTCCGTGGCAGCCTCGGTGGCGGCGGGAGCGGCAGTGGCAGCCGCAGTGGGAGCCTTGGTCACGTCCGCGGTCTTGGTGCCGCAGCCGGCAAACAAGCCCAGAACCATAACGCAGACCAGCAGCATGGTTACGATCTTTTTCATTTCTGTTATCCTCCTGGTGTTCAAATTAGCGCGGCGGCATTTCGCGAACCGATACTGCAGCCATGCTTTGCGTCTATTATAGCGAAGTTGGCATTTCATGTCAATAGTTGCGCAAATGAATGAAACTTTATTTTATCCACTGATTTGAAAACGCGATTTTTGAGCGCATTGATGAAACTGCCCCAGGCAAATTTTCATGAAAATATGCAATATTAACAAAAAATGCGGGGAATATTTGGTGACAACGTGCATGGTCATCCCTAAAGAAAGGCGATACAATGGTACCGGTACCGTAGAAAAATGTAAATATCGGTAAAAATTTTTACGGCAGAGAAAAAGCGCGAACAGCTCCTCCCGTTGCAAGGAGCCGGAAACGCAGAAATCATGACAAAAGGCGGCGCCCTATGAATCTTTCTCCTGACTCCAAATTCATGCACCTGTGCGGCAGGTTTGTGTCGCTGGTGCGCATCAATCTTCTGTGGCTGCTGTGCAGTCTGCCCCTGTTTACCGTCGGCGCTTCCACCGCCGCCATGGTCTGCGCCCTGACGGCGTTCCGGGCGGATGAGGAGTGCGGCGCAAAGGTGTTTTTCAAAGCCTTCCGCACCCATTTCCGCCAGGCCACCGTCTTGTGGCTGCTGATGGTGTTCCTTGGGTGTATGCTGGCGCTGGATTACCGGATCGTGGCCGGGATGGACTTCCCCGGAAGAATGGCCGTGATCGTGGCGATCTGCTTCTGCGCCCTGGCTCTGATCCTGGTGTCCGGCCTGATCTTTCCCCTGCTGGTCCGCTTTCCGGGGACGCTGCGGGACACCGTTATCAATGCGGTGCTGCTGAGCGTTGCCCATCTGCCGAAGATGCTGCTGGTGACGGCCATGAACCTGCTGCCGCTGCTGCTTCTCGTGCTGCTGCCCCGTGTGGTCCTCTTCTTCGGCTTCCTGTGGCCGGTGTGCGGATTTTCTCTCATTGCGCTGTACGACCTGAAGGTGATAGAAAAGATTTTCGCCATTCTGGAAGGCCGCTCTGCTTCAAGGGAAAATGGCGGCGCACAGGACGAAAAAGGCCGCTGAGGGCGCTTTGACGGGCTGCGGATATACCCGAAGGAAGCGCAAGCCCGATGGGGCTTGCGCTTCCGCGTTTTATGGGATTATTTCTTATGCTTTTTCCCGTACAGAATGGCCAGCGCGATGATACCGGCCAGGGATACGCAGAGGATGCCCGCCCACATGCCAATGCGGCTGTCGTCGCCGGTCTTCGCCGGGGCGCCGGTGGCGGGGATTGTCGCCGTCTCCACGTAATCGCAGACCTCACAGGTGCGGGTCTTTTCTCCCTCTTTCTTGGACGTCGCCTTTTTGGTGACGACCCATTTACCGAAGGTGTGGGATTCCTTGGCGACGACTACTTCGCCGCAGCACGACCATTTCTGCTCATGTTTGGTTTTGGTGATCGTCCATTCCTTCTTGCCGGTGTGGTTAGCGGAATCCTTTTCGCCGTATTTGCTGCCGCAGACGGCGCAGGTCGCTTTTTCCGTACAGGTGGCGGTGCCGCCGGAGCAATTGACCGTCTCCGTGTGGGTATCGTCACGCTTGCAGACCCGGGTGTGGGTGCCGTCGCCGTTGGACGTCCACTCGCCCCAGTCGTGGTCGAGGGCGGGAATGGTCACATCTAATTCGGATCCCCCCACTGCCCAGTCGTTCTTAAAGGAAGCGGTATAGTAGCGTTGACCTTCCACAAGGCAGGTCGGCTCCCTTACGACGTCATAAGTTGCATCGACGGTCTCTGTCTCTACGTGGTTTTCATCATTCTGGCAGACGCGCTTTGCGGTGCAGGTGAAGTCGTAGGGCGTAGTCGTCTCTACCCAGTAGTATGCTACTTCGCCCCAGCTGTGTGCGCCCAGCTCGCCGTATGGCTGACCGCAGACCGCGCACTTTGCCTTTTCCTTGCAGGTCGCCGTGCCGCCGCTGTGCGCCGCTTTGTCGAACACCGCATTGCAGACGTCGCACTTCTTCCAGTGATCTGCTTCGTCACTTTGCCATCCGCCGCTGCTGTGGGTATGGGTCGCGCCCTGCCACTTGAACACGGGCAGGGTCTTGCCCGCCGCGTCTACGTACTGGCATCGATCTGCCCAGGGGTCAGATGGTAAAGGGTAATCCCCGGAATCCGTGCGAATCTTGAGCTTCTCCAGCACCGTGCCGTCGGCAAAGTCCTCGGCGGACTTTACCTCTGTCCTGTCATTGTAATCTTTCGGCGTGCCTTTCAGATAATAACTGTTTTCGACGTCAGTGCCGTAACCAATGCTATATGCTTCACCGCCGATTACAGCGCCTGCATTGTAGCAGTTATAGGCCATACAGACACCGGCATTGCCTACGATGCCGCCCGCATAACCACTAACGCCGCGAACGCTTCCGACGTTATAGCAATCGTAGAATTTTCCGGTCGATCCCTTGAACCATCCGACGAGACCGCCCGCATCATTGCCGCCTATGATCTCACCTGCGTTATAGCAGGCGGAAATTGTCGTGTTGTAAGCATGCCCGACGATTCCGGCGGCATACTTTCCGCTTACCGTACACAGATTGCCGCAGTTTTCGACGGTGCTGCGGTAAGCATAGCCAACGATGCCGCCCACTTTGGCACTTCCGTTTGTACCGGTCACCGACCCGGACACGGTCAGATTCCGGATGGTTGCGTCAGATGTATAGCCGAACAGGCCGACATATTCCTGATCACTGCTGACAGCCAGCCCGCTGACGGTGTGGCCGCCGCCGTCAAATATGCCGCAGTATCCAAAAACTGTGTCTTCTGTGGAAATGGCGTTTGGCATGATCGGTGTCCATGCTTCGCTGCCCAGATCGATGTCGTTATCCAGCACGGCATGAGCGCCGTACTCTCCGCTGTTCACCGCGTCGCGGAACCGCTTCAGATGGTCAGCGGTGGAAATGCGGTAGGGGTCTTCCGACGTGCCGCTGCCGGGGAGGAGACTGGTGTCCCACGCGGCGGTTAGGGTGATATCGGACGTTACCCTAGTCTCAAAATCCCACGCCGTATCACCCTTGCGCCACTCTATAAATGTGCGGTTCGTCTTCGTGGGAGCCTTGGGCGCGGTGAGGGTGCTGCCACTGCGTACCACCTGTCTGGCATACACGCTGTCAGAGCTCATATAGGTCACAGTCCAGGTCTGGACAGTATCGCCGGTGCTGTTGTCGGTGAGACCGCCATAGAACGTGCCGCCCGTAATGCAGCCATATGGGATGCCCTCCCAAAGATATCTTTGTGCGTTGCTTACCACCTCGTCGTAAAAGTCGCCGCCGGTGATCATACTAAAGCCTGTGTTGGTCACCTTACCATAAAAGCTGCCGCCGATGATCGTGCCGGAACCGTTACCCTCATTCACTGGTCCGTTGGTCACCTCGCCGTAAAAGTCGCCGCCGGTGATCCGCGCCTCCGTAAAGTTGATCTGACCGAAAGAAACGTAATTGCAGTTCGCTACTTTACCGCGAAACGTGCCGCCGGAAATCAGATTCTGGTTGGATACAATACCTGAGAACGTGCCGTCTCTGATAATGCCTGCCGCTGTATTGTTGACCTGAACATCGATCGTGCCGCCCTTCGCGGCAAATTCAACATTGGAACTCGCGTTATAACCAATTCTGATGTATTCCGCGTTCAGCTTACAATTGTTCAGATCGAGCATAACCGAGCGGTCAATATCCAAGACCCCGTTCATTGTAATGTCATTCATCAGCTTGATATTGGCGCTGCCGGACAAAGCGTTCTCCAATTCCTCCGCCGTGGAGACCTCTGTCACCCCGTCGTTCAGCATCACCGGCTCGCCTTCCGGCTGGGTCTGTACGTCGGGTTTGACGTATTTCGCGCAATTCTCCGCCGAAGCGCCCTCTGCGCCGCACACGGGGCAGCTGGCGTTCATGCTTTCCGCCGTGCAGGCCGTTTCGCAGGTGCATACCGGCGGTTCTTCCTTGCCGTCCTCCGGCGGGGTCACCGCGTCCTCGGCGGGCTTTACGTACTTCCCGCAGTTTTCCGGCAAAGCGCCTTCCGCGCCGCACACGGGGCAGTCGGCGTTCATTTCTTCTGCCGTGCAGGCCGTTTCGCAGATGCACGCGGGGGCTGCTTCCCCGCTGTCCTCGGCAAAGGCCAGAGCTGGCAGCATGGACAGCGCCATGATCGCCGTAAGCAGAATACCGAACAGTCGTTTTTTCACGGTTATTCCTCACTTTCTTCCGGCGCCTCCCGTCCCCCGTGGGAAGCGCGTTGGCAGAAGGGAATTGCATCGGGATATATCCCGATGCAAGGGAGTACTCCCTTGCAATGCGTACTGGCTTATTCCTTAGGCTCCGTCAGCCCGGCGAGGGAAAATTCGTAGCGCATGGCCAGCGCCTTAAAGAGCTTCTGCATCACCTGCTCGGCAATTTTCCGGATGTCCAGCCCCTCCACGAACCGGATGACCTGCGCCAATTCCTCGTTGGGGACGTTGTACGCCCGCAGGCTCATGGTGAGAAACAGCCTTAGCTTCTTCTCCAGCGTCAGCTCCCCGTCGCAGGGGTGCGCCATATAGCTGCGCATGATGCCGGCCGAACCGATCTCCATATCGTAAAAGTCCCGCTCCGTGGCGTCGGGCTGGTAGCTGCCGAAAATGCTGTGCAGCTCCTTCGCCGTCTCCCGGAGGATGTATTCGGAGGCTTCCTTCTCGGTGTAGGCTTCGATGTAGATTTCCCGCAGGTTCTCGTTCAGCTCCGTCAGGGTCATCTGGATGGCCGTCTCCACCGCGTAGACGTACACCGGCGGCAGCTTTGCCCCCGTCTCGTCCCGCGCCATGGCGAACTGGTTGGAGAACATGAATTCCACCAGCTCCGTCAGAACGCCGTCCTTGGCGCGGAAAATATTCTGGAAGGTGCTGTAGGAAACGTCGGCCTTGTCGATGATCTCCGCCAGGGTGGAACGCTTGTAGCCCTTTTCCAGAAAGAGCCGCACGCAGACGGTGAGGATCCGTTTTTTCGCAGGCAGGCTTGCGCTTGTAATGGCCATAGGGGTCACTCCTCTTTTCTTAGGGTGTATCTGAAAACTGTCAAAGTGCCCGGTCAGCGGCTCTTTTTGCCCTGTGCCGCGCCATTTTCCCTTGAAATACAGCAAGTATTCCTGCGGAAAAATGCTTGCTCAGGACAAAAATCCCTCGCTGCCGGTCATTTCGCCAGCTTTCAGATACACCCAGGATGGTATGTACACCATCAGTATAGCACACCCGCCGGAGAAGTGCAATAGGCTTTCTCAGCGAATCGGGAAAACTTTTCCCGGGAAATCGGGCGGCATCGACCTTCTGCCGGGCAAGGGGTGCTCCATGATACGCAAACAGGCACAGCGGAATCATCCGCTGTGCCTGTTGATCGTCCGCTGTGCCTCGCCCTTTCGGGCGGCGGCCGGATTGTTTTATTATCCGTTCAGTGGGTTTTCGACCATTTCCTCGGGGATCCTGGCTTCGGGGGTCGCGCCGGGCTGGTAGTCCCGGTAGGCCATCAGGCCGGAACCGGCGGGGATCAGCTTGCCGATCAGCACGTTCTCCTTCAGACCCACCAGATGGTCTACCTTGCCCTTGATGGCGGCGTCGGTGAGCACCTTGGTCGTCTCCTGGAAGGAGGCGGCGGACAGGAAGGAGTCGGTGGCCAGAGCCGCCTTGGTGATGCCCAGGAGCATGGCGCTGGCGGCGGCGGGGCGAAGCTCCGTCTCGCCGGCGTCGATGCGGCGCTGGATCTCGGCGTTGGCGTCCTCGAACTCGAAGCTGTCAACGGCGCTGCCGGTGAGCAGATTGGTATCGCCGGGATCCTCCACGCGCACCTTGCGCATCATCTGACGGATGATGACCTCGATGTGCTTGTCGTTGATCTCAACGCCCTGCTGACGGTACACCGCCTGGACGGACTGCACCAGATAATCCTGCACGGCCTCCACGCCGGAGATACGCAGGACGTCCTGGGGATACAGCGCGCCGTCGGTGATGGGCTGACCCTTTTCCACGACCTTGCCGTGGGTGACCTTCAGTCCCACGGAGTAAGGCACCTGGTAGACCTTCACCTCGCCGTCGTCGGCGGTCACGGTGATGTTGCGCAGGGCGGTGCGATGGGTCTCGTCCACGTTCACCACGCCGGTGATCTCGGAGATCTGCGCCATCTTCTTGGGACGGCGTGCCTCAAACAGTTCTTCGACTCGGGGCAGACCCTGGGTGATATCGTCGCCCGCGACGCCGCCGGAGTGGAAGGTACGCATGGTCAGCTGGGTACCGGGTTCGCCGATGGACTGGGCGGCGATGATGCCGACGGCCTCGCCCAGATCGACCTCCTTGGAGGTGGCCAGGTTCATGCCGTAGCACTTGGCGCACACGCCCACCCGGGCGCGGCAGCCCAGAATGGTACGGATATAGATCTTGTTGATGCCGTGCTGCTCGAACTTCTCCGCATCCTCGGGCATCATCATGACGTCCTTGGCGTGGAGCAGCTCGCCGGTCTTGGGATCCACCACGTCGTGGACGGGGTAACGGCCGCGGATACGGTTGCCGAAGGTGTCGATCACGTCGCCGTTCTTGTCGTACACCGCGCCCACCCAGATGCCGTTGGTGGTGCCGCAGTTGTGCTCCCGGATGATGACGTCCTGAGAAACGTCCACCATTCGGCGGGTCAGGTAACCGGAGTCGGCGGTACGCAGGGCGGTATCGGTCATGCCCTTACGGGCGCCTCTGGAGGAGATGAAGTATTCCAGAACGGACAGACCTTCACGGAAGTTCGCCTTAACGGGAATTTCGATGGTACGGCCTGCGGTATCGGCCATCAGGCCGCGCATACCGGCCAGCTGACGGATCTGCGCCATGGAGCCACGGGCACCGGAGTCGGCCATCATGTAGATGGGGTTGAACTCGTCCATGCTGCCCTGCAGAGCGTTGGTGACGTCCGCGGTGGTCTTCTCCCACTGCTGAACCACCAGACGGTAGCGCTCGTCGTTGGTGATATAGCCCTGGCGGTAGAACTGCTCGATCTTCACGACCTTCTTCTCTGCGGAATGCACCATTTCATACTTCACGCTGGGAACCACCATGTCCGCAATGGACACGGAGATGGCGCCCTTGGTGGAGTACTTGTAGCCCAGAGCCTTGATGCGATCCAGCATCTCGGTGGCGATGGTGAAGCCGTGGCGGCGGATGCACTTGTCGATGATCTTGCCCAGCTGCTTCTTACCCACCAGGAAGCTGACCTCCAGGTCAAACTCATGGCCGGGGACGCTGCGGTCAACAAATCCCAGATCCTGGGGGATGGGCTCGTTGTAGATCAGGCGGCCGACGGTGGCGTCGATGATGCGGTACTGCATTTCACCGTCGATCTTCTTGCCGTAGCGCACCCGGATGGGAGCGTGCAGACCAACGGCGCCGTCGGCATAGGCGGCAATGGCCTCGTTGACGGAGGAATAATTGTGGATGGGGCGGAACCTGGCGATGGCCTTGCCCGCGGCCTTGGCGGCCTTGTTGGCGGCGACGAACGCGTCCGCGTCCACGATCTCGTTGACGGGGAAGTCGGTATCGCCGGGGTCGGTGACGAACACGGTCTCCGCGCCCTTCTCGGCCTTGCCCAGACGGGTGTAGGTCAGGTAGTAGGCGCCCAGGATCATATCCTGGGTCGGCACGGTGACGGGCTTGCCGTCCTGAGGACGCAGCAGGTTGTTGGCGGACAGCATCAGCAGTCTTGCCTCAGCCTGCGCCTCGGGAGACAGGGGTACGTGAATGGCCATCTGGTCGCCGTCGAAG
>DJNI01000088.1:0-286 GCA_002436765.1 Clostridiales bacterium UBA6468 | reverse complement strand
AAGTCGGCGTTGAAGGCGGTGCAGCACAGAGGATGCAGCTTCAGCGCGCGGCCTTCCACCAGGATCGGCTCGAAGGCCTGAATGCCCAGACGGTGCAGGGTAGGCGCACGGTTGAGCATGACCGGGCGATCCTTGATGATTTCGTCCAGAGCGTCCCAGACCTCGGTCTTGCCCTTGTCGATCATCTTCTTGGCGGACTTGATGTTGTTGGCCAGGCCATCGGCCACCAGCTTCTTCATGACGAAGGGACGGAACAGCTCAATGGCCATTTCCTTGGGCACGCCGC
>DJNI01000059.1 GCA_002436765.1 Clostridiales bacterium UBA6468 | reverse complement strand
AATAGCCCAGGTAGGTCAGGAGGCACTGGATTTGCTTGACTGTCATGCGGTCACTTCCTCCCAATAATCCGGATACGCAGAGGGAGAGCACACGTTATTGTCCGCCGTGGAGCGGTACACCTTTCCGTTCTCTGTGCAGAAATCGCCTTTGTTATAGGGGCTGGTGGCCGCAGCAATGAACGGGAGGGCTTTCGCCGGGTCAGTACTCCAGGCAAAGCCCCACTGGGCAGATAATTCCTCAGGTTCCTGGGTGTAGATGGTGCTGTCATAGGGCTGCACCAGCCGCACCACACGTCCGGCGGAAGACCGGCACACGAACCCCGCCGCACGTTCCAGCATGTTCTTGTTGGCCACTGCGGCCGCGAAGGACGGGATATCCCCATCCGCTGCGTTCAGCTCAGTGCCGCTCATGGCGGGGGCTTTCTCCTGCAACGCAAGCGCATTCGCACGCCCCTGGGCATACATGATGCTTTTTCTTTCCTCTTGGGTCACAGACTGTTCACCCCTTCCCGGTAGGCGGCATCCAGCTCTTGCAACTGTTCCTCGCCGCCACTGGCCTTGATCTCGGCGATTTTCGCCAGAATCGCGTTTTTGCGTTCTTCGATCGTCATACGTCTAAAGCCTCCTCGATTTCAGATAGGGCAGCTTCGTACTCGGCATTTTGCTTCTGGGCGGCTTCCAGCGGGGTGAGAATTTCCACCCCATCCCGGCAGAATTTACCGTCGCTATAGGTGTCGCCGATGCCAACCGGGCGGTCTGCGGGGTCGATGAGGGATTCCGTCTCCGGCTCAGAATCGGAACACCATAGCATGTTGGCCACGGTGCCGTTTTCAATAAGTGCCATTGATTTTGCCATTGTGTTCCCTCCTATCGCTTGTTGCGGATGATGACGATGCCGGAATATCCTGCCTTGCCGGTAGCGGTTTCAGCTCCACCGGCTGGGGATGTTCCACCGTTACCTGTATTAGCAGCGCTTTTCGGCGTTGTGAGGCCGCCACCGCCGTTTCCGCCACCGGCATACAGTGTTCCGGACGTCTCCCCAAATTCTCTCGTTGTGGTTCCCTGCCCCTTGCCGCCGGTACCATTCGCACCAGACTTACCATCAGAACCATCTATTCCGGGTGCAGTACCCCCGTTAGCGCCACCGGCCACCCCGCCGGAGCCACCATTGCCGCCGTTAGTATTTGACGTGCCAGACCCGCCATTTGCCGTTGCAACGCTCCCGAACTTTGAAGCGCCTCCTGTTGAACCTGCCTTCCCGCCTGCACCAACAGCAACGGCGTAAGCCGTGTTGGGCGCGAGGGTTATGTTTTTCACCGTCTTCGTGTAGCCACTACCGCCGCCCCCTTGAGGGTACCAGCCGATAATACCTCCGCTTCCGCCGCCACCCCCAACGAGGAAGACGTCGATACCGTTTCCCGCACCGTTGAGGTTGGTAAACGTCAGCGTGCCGGAGGTGAGGAAGCGGATTTTCCAGTTGCCCGTCCAGGTCGCGAAATCCGAAATGGCTTTGTCGCTATCGTCGACGATTGCGTAGTCGCCGGTATAGGTGAATTCGGGGGTGTTTCTAGTGGCGGAAAACTGCGTCCATACATTATCTCTCCACACCCACGCATCCTGTCTCACCCACGCTCCGTTAACCCGCTGCATAGCGCCAGAAAGTCTAAGCCAAATCGCGCCATATGGCTTTCGCAAATAATCTAGCGCGGTAAAATTTGGAATGTTATCATCGGTAGCCGGTACGTTTTGAATATAAACGTGGCCTTCTCCGGAGTCCCATACAGGCGTGACTGGAAATACTTCCCACCCATTGACAGGGGTACTTGTCCGAATCCATATCGTGCCATATTTGGGGTTCTCCGGTTGAGTTAATCCTCCGACAACATTTATAAGCACCTGGTTGTTGCCGCCAGTGCCGAACCCATTTAAAGGCACCGCAATACTCATACGTACACCTCCACCGTGATGGGAATATCCACCGTGGGCTTGTCCTCCAGGCATGTGAACGTCATCACGCTGCCATCCCGGGAAGCAAAGCTCACCATGCCGCACGCCTCTTTCAGCGCAATATTGGCGCTTGCGTCACTGCCGTACACGGGATAAGCCATAGCTTTCTTTGCGTCCGTCAGGCCGGAAACCGTAACAGACTGGACATACGGGGCGCTTCCAGTCCACCCGGCAACCGTCAGCGTAGCGGTCTTCGCAACCGTCTTAGCGTTGGTTAGAGATGTGTCCACATAGCTCTTGTTCGCCGCGTCGGCATTATCCGAAGGTGCACCCAGCCCCGTTACCTTTTTCCCGCTCATGGCGATATTCCCAGTCATGGTGCCGCCCGACCTGTCCAGCAACCCGTCGGTACTGACAACATAGTCGTTGATGGCGGGAACAACGTACTGGTTTATAAACTTCTTGATGGCAATACCCGCCTCGTCGAACTTTGCCTTGAATCCCGCCTCGGTAAGGCCGTCATCCGAATTCGGGCGTCTGCCCAGCTTCTGAATGACCTCCATATCGGCGGTCAGTTCCGGTATCTTTGCCATTTACGCTCCCTCCCTGTTCAGCGCTCTTTGCAGCACCCCGTTTCCGCCGCCGCCATTGACCGGCATTTCCTCCGACGTGGTCTGCATGCTCATTCCCGTTCCCGGATTTTCAGAGGGAACGCCGCCCATCGCCGCCGCTTCAAAATCGTCCAGAAGCTCCTGCTTTCTGGTGATATAGCCGTTGGGGAGCCGCTCAATGTACTGCTTCGGTGTGATCAGATGGTTCATCAGAAGGTTGTCCAGCGTCTGCATGGAGGCCATCTCCGACCAGTAGGAACAGGCGCCCACATCCTGCTTGATGGACAGCTGAAGCTCCTTCAGGATGCCAAAGTCGAAAGGCTGCATGAATGTCTGCTTGGGCAGCTGCATTCCAAGAGGCTGCTCACCCGGCTTGTCCATGTCCAGCGAAGTCTCCACCATGCGGGTGCCATACTTTGTCGCCATCATGTCGAGCCAGATTCTTCCCGCTTCTTCCATGCACTGATAGTCGTTCTGCTTGGTCAGCTCCATAGGCGTGTTGGCCGCTCTTTGCAGGGCAATGATGGCGCTTGTGGTTTCTATCCGCGAATCACCCATCGCCACGTCCGACGCGCCCAGCAAGGCGTGGGTCTTGTCAAAGCTCAGTTCGATGAACTGGGCGATCTGAGGACTGACAGAAGCCCCGTCGATGATCTTCGCCGCATTCGCCACGTCTCCGGTAATTCCGATGGCCGTTCCCACGCTGCCGTCCCAATGCTTGACTGAGTTCTTGTTATAGATGACCTTCGGGAACGCCGTAGTCAGAAGGGAGATGCCCACAAGGGCGAACATCTTGTTGATGAACTTCTGGTTTGGCAGCATTCCGGTGACCAGCGCCTGGCCGTGGTAGCAGTCCCGGATATAGTCCCAGTTGATCCAGATCAGCGGGTATAGGCTGTAGCCCGTGTCATAGGCATTGCGGAGAATCCCCTTCTCCGTGCTCTCGATGCACCAGATGGTGCGGGTGTCCCGGTTCCGGAAATAGTGCGTCAGCACCGTCACCTTGTCGTCGGTGTAGCTGTCATATTTGTTCTGGAACTTCTCGGAATCCGCCGTGATGCTGTCCGGGTCGTCAATGCCGCATTGACCGGCCTTTTTCAGCTCCTCCGCCCGCCAGCGGACGTCCTCCACCAGCTCCCGGCGCACGAGGATGATCCATGGCTGACGCTGCACATCCCGGCAGTTGGGATTGCCGAACAGCACCCGGAGGTTGTCCACAATCTCCGCCACGATCTCCCCCTTGACATCCTGACCGTTTTCAATGGTCGGGTCAAAGTAGAAGTGCATACAGCCGTCGCCGGTAACGGCGGCGTTGCGCAAAAACTCCCGGTTCTTGGCAACGATCCGGTTCCGCTCGATAATGGCGGCAAACTGGTGATTGATGATCTCGGCGTAGCGTTCCAGCTCCCGCTGGGTATACCGGGAGGTGGAGGGCATGGGCGTGACCTGAATGGTCATGTTGTCCGACGTAATGGTGGACACCTGGAAATTGATGATCCGCTTGAACATGTTGTAGGTGGGAGTGGGCAGGCCGTTGCTTTCAACGCCCTCCCATTGATTACCGATGAAGAAATCCTCGTTGACCTTCACCGTGTCATACAGGCCGATCTGCTGGTTGAAGCTGTACGCCTTTTCATAGCGCTTCTGGATTTCCTCGTTGGCTGGAATCTTCTGCTTTCCGCTCATTATTCGGCTTCACCGCCCATCCGCTCGTTCTGGCGGCTTTTCCTCGCCGCTTCCATAGGATCAAACCCCAAAATACCGGAGATGCCCAGATTGAAGTCGTTTACAGACTTGACCGCCTCCTTTGCGGCTTCATAGTCCGGGGAAAGCCCCTGCTCCAGTACGCCGACCCGGTCGTTCAGCTTCCGGAGGCTTTCCGCTTCCTCCAGATGCCGTGCCCGGCAGCGCCGGTCGGAGACGATAACCGCGCACAGGACAAGCCCGGACGCAAGAATGTTCAGAATCGTAATGAGTGTTTGCATTGTGTCCTCCTTACTGGGGAAGGGGCGGTTTCCCGCCCCTTATGAATCAGCCGTTGTAGTCCTGCACCGCGACGCCGGAGTTAAACATACCGGACTTTGCCGCATACGCCCGCAGGCGATCGCCCTTGGCCAGCGTCAGCGCTGCGGTATATACCTTGGCCTCCACGGAATACCGGGGGTCAGAGCCGTCCAGTGTGTAGTAGATGGTCACGCCCTCAGTGGTGGATGCGATGGCCGCAGACGACTTGGTCATGGTGATGGTGGGCGTCTTCACCACGGTACCGGGATTGCTCGCCACGAGAACGCCGTCGGCCTTCTTGCCCAGAACGAACGCGTCGTACATCATGCGGAACTCGATCAGATCGCCGGACAGGCCGGGGGGATCGACGTGACCCTTGAAGTCCTTGATCTTCATGGGGGAGATAACGGACTTCTTGTGCAGGATCATGAACGCCACGCCGGCGGGCATCCGGTCGTTGGACATGGGCAGAACGTTCATACCGGAGATATGACCCACGGTGCCCTTGGGCAGGGTCTTGCCGCCCAGAGAATCCAGGTTGATCCACTGCTTCGCCAGCTGGAGGGTGTCCAGATACTCATAGGGGATCAGAAGGCTCACGTCGCCCTTGACGCCCTTGTCGCGCTGCTTGTTCCGCGCCTTGATGATGTAGCCGATGATGGTGTCGGTGGTGGGCTCCGCAGTAAGCTCCTCGTGGATACCGGCGTCTGCCGCCCACTTCTTCAGGCGGTAGGTGTCCACCTCGGGGATGATGTGCTCCTCCCGCTCCGCCTTCATGATGGCGCCGACCTTGTGCTTGTCCATGACCTCCATGTTGTTGCCCTTGTCCACGGACAGGCTCAGGGACTTGTCCTGGGACATGGTGAAGGTCTGCTCGTCGTTGCCCACTTCCTTGGTGTCGCCGTACCGGCTGCCGGTGCCAACGCCCTTGGTGCGGTCGTAGTCCTGCAGGGGTTCGGTTCTCAGGCTCTTGACATGGACGGTCTTCACGCCGGAGAACTCCATGTCCAGACTGTGGTCGAACAGGCCGTCGGTCTCGGATGCCTTGTCGAAGCCATCCATCAGGGCGGCCTTGTACTTTTCGTCAAAATGAATGGTTGTGCTCATAAAATTTCCTCCTTAAAATCAAAAATGAGCCGCGCTGTCCTCTCTGGAACAGTCCGGCTCTTGGCTCTTGTTTGTTGATTTATTCCGTTTTATGCGAATGCCGACATAAAGTCGTCGAAATCGCTCTTTCCTCTCCGCCCGCCGGAATCGTTCTGGCTTCCGGGGGAGCTTGAGCGGTTTTCCCGGTTCTTCTTCTCGGCTGCCAGCTGGCGTTCCAGCTCGGCGATCCTGGTCTCCTTCTGCGCGGCCTCGTACTTCTGGTAGGCGCTCAGAAGGGTCATACCGGCCTGCACGTCGGGCGTCAGCCTGTTGACAAGCTCGTCCGTGAACTCCACGTCCGGATAGCCCCGGCGGAACTCGTCCACTTCCCGCTGCACCCGGTTCCGGTCGTCCTCCTCCGCCTCCTTCTGCCGGGTTTTCTCTGCGTTTACCGCATCCAATCCCTTTTGCAGCCTTGCGTTCTGAAGCTCCAGCTTCGCCTCCGCCTCCGTGCTTCCCGCGCCCTTCCGGTAGCTGACATACAGCATTTCGGCCAGATCGTTCAGCGGCGTCCCCGTCTTCTCGGCGAGAATGCCCATGATCTCCATGACGTCCTTCTGCCCGTCCAGCTGCGTCCGCAGATCCTGAATGGTCTGCTGATCCGCCGTGTGCTGCTCCTTGACCCGGTCGTAGTCCGCGCCCTTCTGCGCCAGTGCGGTCATCTCGGCAAGGCCGACATTCCGCTCCTCTTTGTTGACCTTGATGGTGAAGGTCTGCGCGTCCGGCTTGTCCGATTCCTCCGGGGCGTCAACGTCCCCGCCGGCTTCTTCGCCGGTTCCCTCGTCAGGCTTTTCCGCGCCCTCATCGGTCACTGTGGCTTCCTGCTCTGTGTCAGGCTGCTGCTCGGCCTGTGCGCCGGTTTCCTGGTCGGTCACGGTCTGGTTGCCGTCACCGTCAAAAGCCGACACGAAGTCCTCGTAGCCGCTGTCCATCGTTTCTCCCATGTTGTGATCTCCTTTCGTTTTCGGCTCTGGTAGGCCGTATATTCGCGCCTGTGGTAGGGCGCAAATTTTGTGCTTATCCCATGATGTAGCTCCGGCTCAGGCCTCTGCCGCACATGGCCGTCTGGTAGTCCATGCCTCCCTCGTCCTCGTCGTCCTCCGTCTCCGTCTGCTCCCGTTCGCCGGGGAGGACGTAGGTCTGGGCGAAATACCGCAGGGCGTCGGGGCCGTGGGTCAGCTCATGGGGGTTCTTGCTCACGTCGTTTGGGTCTGTCTTGTCATGCTGCAGACACTTGATACACTCGATCAGATCACCGCAGGTGTCAAAGATGATCAAGCCAGGCCTTCCGTCGTCCCGGAGCTTGAAAAGCTCCTTCAGGGCGTACCAGCCCTGCTTCCGGTTGTTGTCCGCCTTGACCAGCCCCACGCCGTTCTCGGCGAAGGTCGCCGCCTGGGTCTTGCCCGTTTCCCGGCTCCGCGCCCACATATCCGGCGGGGAGATAGTGAAGTCGATGTTTTCATCCGGCCTTGTCAGCTCCAGCTGCTTTCTCGCCGCGTCCGAAACTACCATGTTGCTCTGGGCGAACTGCCGGTAGACGTAGCACCTTCCGGTTTCATCCACCGCGACCCAGATGCAGAAGAACATGTCGAGGCCATAGTCCATGGCGCGGTAGCGCTGCCAGTTCGGCTTCAGGGGGAAGGGCTTGCAGGTGTGGACGCCGTCGGTAAACTCATCGAAATACACGCCCGCCAGAGCGTTCCAGTCGCCATACCGGTGCGCCCGCCGGACATCCTCCGGCAGCAGCTCCAGCTGGTGGACATAGTCCGGGTTTGCCTCCATCAGGTCTTTGTTGTCGTCCACCGTGGCAGGGATGAACACATAGTCCTTCGGGCTTTCCCCGGTCTTGAACTGCCGGTCTATGAACAGTCGCTTCACCCAGAAGTGGCCGGGGCCACCGGGGTTACAGGTCAGGTAAATTCGTTTCGGTATCTTATTCGCGCCGCGGACGATACCCGCCAGGCCTCGGAACTCGCTCTCCAGGAACTGTGTCGCCTCGTCGATGAACAGCCACTCGTATTCCTGACCCTGGTATTTGCCCTGCACCGCCGCGCCGTAGCCGGGCATATTGCCGAACTTGATCTTTGACCCATTGGTGAAGGTGACCACATGGTCGGACTTGTTGTAGTTGAACGTACCCGGCGCGAGGATCTTCAGCATTGGGTCAATGAGCGTCCCCTCCATGTCCCCGTACTCCCGGCGGAGGATCAGTATCCGGATTCCCGGATAGGTATAAGCGCCCAGCGCCGCCTTCCGCACCACTGCCCAGGATTTCCCGCCGCCTCTCGCGCCGCCGTAGCACGTGTACTTCGCCGTACTCAGGAAAAATTTCCACTGCGGCTCCGAATTGGGCGACCCGATATTCACTTTTACAGCATTCTCAGCTGCCTTTTTTGCCGCCATTATCTTTCCCTTCCAGAAAATGAAAAGCCGGAGCCAACGCTCTTTTCGGGCGTTCGCTCTGGCTCATGGCTCCGGCTTTTTCCGCTGTATTCGATTACGCTTTCATTCTTGCATCGTCCGCAGAACAACGGGAACCGGTGCAGCTCCGTGGAGGAAAGCACTCTGGTCTTTGTCCTGCCCCCGCACACCGGGCAATACAGGAATCCCTTCTCGTCTACTCTCACCGTTTCCCTCCCTTTCTCCTGGCGGGCTATACAGGACTTGAACCTGTGACACGTGGGTTAACAGCCCACTGCTCTACCGACTGAGCTAACAGCCCGTATTCTTGCCCCGGCTTGACGGTGCCGGGGAGGCCGCTTTGCCCGTCTCCGGGTCGCCCTTCATTGGGCTTGCGCTGGCGGCCGGGATCGAACCGGCTCCCCGCGCCTTATCACGACGCCGCTCCGCCTGTTGAGCTACACCAGCATTTTTTTATTTTTTTGGCCGCCTTTTCAAAACTGCCCCGCCTGCTTCCCCTCTACCCCCCTCCCGAGGGTGCTCTCAAAAAATTTCGTTGCTGCGTATAGTATATATATTATATATTAAAGCTATAATATAATATTAAGGCTTTAAGTATATATAATGCCTACTGAATAACCATC
>DJNI01000002.1:4817-7025 GCA_002436765.1 Clostridiales bacterium UBA6468 | reverse complement strand
GATGCGGCATACCCCTTGCGGGCACACAAAGTATTCCGACCTTTCCGATACCCCGATTGGTCGAAAAAGTCTCTCGCTCACAGCTCCTGTCGATTCCATCAGAGCTTCTCTTGCGAGGTGATTTCTATGCTGCTTTTCAAACCGGACTACTATGACCGCTTCCGCTGCGCCGCCGGAAAATGCCCGGACAGCTGCTGCAAGGAGTGGGAGGTGGAGATAGACGACGCTTCCGCCCGGTTCTACCGCACCCTGCCCGGCGCGCTGGGCGACCGCCTCCGGGAGGTGATGCGCACTGCCGACGGCAAAACGTCCATGTCCATCATTGACGGGCGCTGCCCCATGTGGCGCAGTGACGGACTTTGCCGGATCCAGGCGGAGCTGGGAGAAAGCGCCCTGTGCCAGACCTGCCGGACGTTCCCGCGCCTGACCCATGATTACGGGGATTTTGCCGAGCTGGGGCTGGAGCTGAGCTGCCCGGAAGCCGCAAAGCTGATTCTGACCGCGCCGCCTGCCCCGCTGACGGTAGAGACCCGCCCCGATGGCGGGACACCGGGGTATGACAGCGGCGCCATGGCTTCGCTGAAGGCCTCCCGGGAGATCATGCTGTCCATTCTGTCGGACGAATCCCATAGCGTCGGAGAATCTCTGGCGTTGGGGCTGCTCTACGGCTGTCAGGCACAGTCGGAGCTGGACGGCGGGGAGGAAAGCCCCTTCGATGCCGGGGCGGCGCTGGAAACCGCCGCGACAATGGCAAGCCCGGGAAACCCCGGGGAGGTTCTGGGCTTTTTTCTGGGGCTTGAGCTGTTGACGCCCCAGTGGGAGACCATACTCCGCCGCCCCAATCCCGGGAACTGGGTGCCGCAGCACCGGGCGCTGGCTCGGTATCTGACCCAGCGGTACTGGCTTCAGGCAGTCTCCGACTACGATCTTTACTGCCGGGTGAAGTTCATTCTGATCTCCTGCCTGCTGGTCAGGCTGGTGGGCGGCAACATTTTCTACACGGCACAGCTTTTTTCCAAAGAAATCGAAAACGACACGGACAACGTGGAGGCCATTATGGACGCTGCCTACGCCCATCCGGCCTTTACCGACGACAAACTGCTGGGGATGCTGCTCTCTTGCTCCATTTGAAGCAGGAATACCAAAGCACCGCCCGATGGCGGCGCAAAAAAACGGGTCTGCCGGTTAAGGCAGACCCGTTTGTACTTTGACTCAGGATCAGGCTTCCAGATTGATGCCGGTCTCCTTGGAGAAGATGTGGCATACGTGGCCGGGGAAGGAGAAGTGAACGGTGGAACCGCTGGACAGAGCAGCGACTTCCGCGCCGGTCATGTTCATGGTGGAAACAACCAGAACCACGTCGCGGCCCATGGAGGTGACATGCAGGTGGACGGTGGAGCCCATCATTTCGGACACGTCGACCTTGCCCTCAATGCCGCCGGCGGTCAGCTCAATGTGCTCGGGACGGACGCCCAGAACAACATCCTGCTCCGCAACGTTGTTGGCAGCGAGCTTGGCCTGCTTCTCGTCGGACAGAACCACGGTCTGGTTGTCCAGCTGCACGGCGTACTTGCCGTCAACCTTCACCAGCTTGGCGTTCTCGAACATGTTCATCTGAGGCGTACCGATGAAGGTAGCGACGAACAGGTTGTAAGGATGGTTGAAGACCTCCTGAGGCGTGCCGATCTGCTGGATGAAGCCGTCCTTCATGATGACGATCCGGTCGCCCAGAGTCATAGCCTCGGTCTGGTCGTGGGTAACATAGATAAAGGTGGTGTTGATGCGCTCACGCAGCTTGATGATCTCAGCACGCATCTGGTTACGCAGCTTGGCGTCCAGGTTACTAAGAGGCTCATCCATCAGCATGACCTGGGGGTCACGGACGATGGCGCGGCCGATGGCAACACGCTGACGCTGACCGCCGGACAGAGCCTTGGGCTTACGGCCCAGGTACTGGGTGATGTCCAGGATCTCAGCGGCTTCCTTGACCTTCTTGTCGATCTCGTCCTTGGGAGCATGACGCAGCTTCAGAGCGAAGGCCATGTTCTCGTAAACGGTCATGTGGGGGTACAGAGCGTAGTTCTGGAAAACCATGGCGATGTCGCGATCCTTGGGGGCAACGTCGTTGACCAGGCGGTCGCCGATGTACAGTTCGCCTTCGGAGATCTCTTCCAGACCGGCGATCATACGCAGGGTGGTGGACTTACC
>DJNI01000002.1:0-4769 GCA_002436765.1 Clostridiales bacterium UBA6468 | reverse complement strand
CAGCCGGAGGGGCCGACCAGAACGATGAATTCCTTGTCCTTGATGTCCAGGCTGAACTCCTGCACAGCCACGACGCCCTTGTCGGTGATCTGCAGGTTCACCTTCTTCTCGGGAGCCTCTTCGCCCTTCTTCTTTTTCTTCTTCTTTGCGTCGTCGCCGTTGAAGGGGTAGATCTTCTTTACGTTCTTCAGGGTTACACTTGCCATACTGTTTTGACGCCGAACACACCTACCATTTTCGCGTGCGTTCTTACTGACCGGAAAGCAATCTTCCGGGAGCATTACGACAGGTCTCCACACTGCCGCACCGTGCGTCGGACGGGGTTATCCTCCTTTATTTCAGCGGTATTCTGTCTATTATGTGGAGTAGGCAGAATCCACCTGGATAAATAAATGTTACCACATTCCGCGGGAACCTGCAATGGTGGGTTTTTACAATTTTAGGGGCGGATTTTTAGGCAGTTTGCTGCTTTTCCCTCTTACAGGATGGTGAAGCCCGACTCCGTTGCTTCCAGCGCCGCGCCGTAGTAGGCGGTCATGGCGGTTTCCAGGTCGATGGCGTCGGATACGGCGGCCGTCTCGCAGCACGAGTGCATGGCCAGCTGGGCAAGGCCGATGTCCACCGTGGGCACGCTCACGTGGGCAAGGGAGATCCTGCCCAGGGTAGAGCCGCCGGGGAGGTCAGCCCGGTTGTGGTAGGTCTGCACCTTGACCCCCGCCCTGCCGCAGATCTTCCGGAACACTGCGGCGCTGACGCTGTCGGTGCAGTAGCTGAGGTTGGCGTTGTATTTGATCACCGGTCCGCCGCCCATGACGGGGGCGTTGCCGGGGTCGGCGTACTCCGGGTGGTTTGGGTGGACGGCATGGGCGTTGTCCGCGGACACCAGAAAAGACTGCGCCAGCATCCGCCCGCGGTTCAGCTTCAGGCCGTCGCAGATCCTGCCCAGGGTATCCTCCAGCAGGGACGATCCCGCGCCCTGGGGGGAAACGGAGCCGACCTCCTCGCTGTCGAAAACGCACAGAACCGGGATGGACGCGCTGTCCCCGCTCTTGAGGAAGCCCTGGGTGCAGCCCCAGGCGCATTCCAGATCGTCCAGGGCGGCGGAGGAAATGTATTCCTCGTCAACGCCCCAGACCGACGCCTTCTGCCGGATGTAAAGGTACAGGTCGTGACCCAGGATCTTTCCCCCCGCTTCCTTTTCCAGCAGCGCCGGGAGCTTGCCCACCGCGCCCGCGCTGCCGATGAGGGGCAGGGTATCCACCGCCGGGTTCCATTTGTAGCCTTCGTTGGCCTGACGGTTCATATGGATGGCAACGTTGGGAATCAGCAGCAGGTCTCTGTCGATGTCCAGCAGCTTCGTTTCAACGCCATGCTCCGTCTCCACCGTCACCCGCCCCGCGACGGACAGAGGGCGATCCAGCCAGGGGGAGATCAGCATTCCGCCGTAGCGCTCCACCGCCATGCGGGTGTAGGCGGCAGCCAGCTCAAAGTTCTCCTTGACCTTGAAGGTGGGACGGTCGGAATGGCTGGCGCTCATGAGAAAGCCCTTGGGGCTTCCCTCCGGCGCCCGGAAGGCCACGATGGCGGAGCCGCCCCGGGTCAGGAAATACTTCCCGCCGGGGGCAAGCGCCCACTCGTCCTGCTCGTACAGCCGGGTATACCCGGCGCTTTTCAGCGTCTCGGCCAGATACGCCTGGGCGTGATACACGCTGTGAGCCGCATCCAGAAAATCACACAGTGCTTTTGTCCGGCTGTCCATTACTGTTTTCCCTCCTCAAGAAGTCCGCAGACCAGGTCGATCTGCCGGGCAACGGTCTGCAATGCGCCGCGCCAGAATTCCTTATCCGTCAGGTCGATGCCCGCCACCTTGGCAACATCCTCCGCCGTGGCGACGGTGGTGGTGCGCAGCAGCTTCTTGTACTTCGGCACGAAGGCCGCGCCCTCCCGCTCGTACTGGGCGTACAGTCCCCGGGCGAACAGGCCGCCGAAGGCATAGGGATAATTATAGAAGGTCGAGCCGTAGTAGTGGCTCTTGCAGACCCACATATAAGGATGGCGGTAATCGGCGTCCAGACCGTCGCCGTAGGACTGCTCCTGGGCTTTCAGCATCATGCCGCACAGGGTCTGCGCGTTCATGAACTGCTTCTCCCGGTTTTCCAGCACCATGCTTTCAAACAGATACCGGGAGTAGATGTCGCAGATGATCTGGGTGACATCCTGAAGCTGGGACTCGATGAGCGCCAGCTCCTCGTCGCGGGATTTTGCCTGCCGGATGGCCGCCGCCATGACCACGCACTCGTTGAAGGTGGAGGCAGTCTCCGCCACGGGCATGGAGTAGCCCCGGTTCAGCGGCCGATGGGTATAGATGCACTGGTTGTGGAAGGCGTGTCCCAGCTCGTGGGCAAGGGTCACGATGTCGCCGAAGGTGCCGTCGAAGTTGGTCAGGATACGGCTCTGTCCAATGCATGCAGCCCCCTCGCAGAACGCGCCGCCGGACTTTCCGTCCCGGGGATAGAAGTCGATCCATTCCTCGTCAAAGGCGCGCGCCACCATGTCCGCCAGCTCGGAGTCAAAAGTAGAGAACAGCTCCACCAGAATCTTTTTGGCGTCCTCCGTGGTGTACCGCGCCGTAGATTTGCCCATGGGCGCGAACAGGTCGTACCAGGGCAGACCGTTTTCGTGCCCCAGCGCCTTTCCCTTGGCGCGGAGGTACTGCCGGAATTTGGGCATGTATTCCTCCATTGCCCCCAGCATGGCGTCCAGGGTCTGCCGCTTCATGTCGGACTTTTCCAGCGTCCGGTCCAGGGGCGACGCGTAGCCCCGGAGCTGGCAGTCCGAAATGGTCTCCAGCTTGATGGAGTTCAGGGCAAAGGCCACGGCGTCCTTGATCCGGTCGTAGCAGCTCAGCTCCGCCTCGTAGGCAGCTTTCCGCACGGCAGGGTCGGGGTCGTAGGCCAGATTGCGGATGGCGGACAGGTTGGTGGTTCCGCCGTTGTAGCTCACCGGAACGGTGCTGGTCAGATACTCCTGCAAGTCGCTCCACGCGCTGGAGCCGGACATGGACAGCTTGGCGCTGATCTGCTCACCCAGACTCCCCAGCAGGTGGGTGCTGTTTCGCAGCAGGCTTTCAAACAGGAAGGTGTAGTCCTTCAGCGTCTCGTCGCTTCCCACCAGCGTCATTAAATCGGGGATTTTCGACACCCACTCCCGCCACTGCGCCTGTGCGCCGGCGGCGCCGGTGAGAATCTGCATCACCTGCCCCAGACGGGAACCGGCTTCTGCGTCCCGGGTGTTGGCTGACTGACGCAGAAACGCGTACTCCACCAGCTTCCCGGAAAGGGTTGACAGGGCTTCCTCCAGCGCGATGCCTTTTTTCAGGCCGTCCAGGGGCGCCTGCCCGTCCAGTTCCCCGGCAAAGGACACATAATCCTGTACCAGCTTCTCCAGCTTTTCCATGTCCGCGGCAAAGGCGGGGTCGTCAAAGCCGCGGTAAATAACGTCCAGATTCCATACTTCGTTCATGATTTGTCCCTCCTGACAGTATTCACGGCCATTTTACACCAGTCTTTCTGTTCCGTCAACTGTCCGCACGGTTTGTCCTGTTTTGTCGAAAACTGTAGAAAAGTTCTAGATAGTGGATGGAATTGTCGAAAATGCGCTGTTTTTGACGAGCGATTATTTTTGTTTTTCCTTGCAAAACAGCGTGCTTCATGGTATTCTTTATTTGTCGCACACGGGTTTTCGTGATTCGTGGCATTGGGGAGCAATATCTAATCTTTTACATGACAGGAGAGGACTGTATATGGAACATGTAACAACCGTATTGATCGCGGACAGCGCGGACGATTTCTGCACCGCCCTGACTGCCGCATTGCAGCACGCCGACGGGTTTCAGGTCGTTGGAACGGCCAACGACGGGGAACAGGCCATTCGCATGGTGGAGGAGCGGAAGCCCGACGTTCTGGTGCTGGATCTGATGCTGAGCAAAAAGGACGGCATCAGCGTCTTAAAAGCCGTGTCCGGCATGGAGCGCCGCCCCATCACCCTGGCGACCTCCGTCTTTGTGACGCAGTACGTGTCCGCGGCGGCGGCCAATCTGGGGGTGCGGTATCTGATGCTGAAGCCCTGCGATATGACCGCGCTGGTGGAGCGGCTTGAGGAGATCCGGGGCGGCGACGGTCAGAAAGCCCCGGAAAAGCGCCGCCCGGACAAGACCAGCATCGAGTCCATGGTCACGGGCATCATCCACGAGATCGGCGTTCCCGCCCACATCAAGGGCTACCAGTATCTGCGGGAGGCCATCATCATCGCGGTAAACGACATGGACGTGATCAACGCCATCACGAAGGTGCTGTATCCCCAGGTAGCGAAAACCTTCGGGACGACCCCCAGCCGGGTGGAGCGCGCCATCCGCCACGCTATTGAGGTAGCCTGGGATCGGGGCGATCTGGATACCCTCCAGCGGTTCTTTGGATACACCGTGTCCAACACCAAAGGAAAACCCACGAATAGTGAGTTTATCGCGCTGATCGCTGACCGGCTACAGCTCCAGCTCAAGAGCGCCGAGGCGGCGCAGTATTAACAAACGTAAACCCCCGGATTTTCCGCTTCAAAAGCGTGAAAATCCGGGGATTTCTATTATAATGTCTACTGACCAACCCAAAATCTATTGCGACACAAGACAATCCAGCCAATCTGTGCTATAATAGGTGCAAGGGAAACGACAAAAAGCGGGCAAAGCCCTTGCACATGGAGGGAATGGGTATGCC
>DJNI01000090.1 GCA_002436765.1 Clostridiales bacterium UBA6468 | reverse complement strand
GATAAACTCAAAATAATTGATTCTCCTGCCGTCCTGCATAATAGATGAAAGCGGCTGATTGAAAATTCTTAAGTTGAGTGCGTTTCGATCCGTGAGAACTTCACGCATTTTCTCTTCGTCTGCCTGTGGGAACAAGCTGCTGCCACAGTCAAATACAGGCGCAAGACGCATCTCATCGGTCTGTGTGTTGTACAGAAATCCCCAGTTTCCGTTATGGCGATCCCAGTTCCCAATCAAGGCGTCCACAATGAACATATCCCAGAAGCGTTCCTTTAGAAGCACTTCATCCATTGCAGTTTGCTGCTCAAATGTATCCAGAATGTCAGATAATTCTGTTCCGTAGCCATTTCGCACAGAATCGACGATTTGGTTTTTTAAGGAAGCGAAATCTTGAAGCACAATGCCGGGAGAGGTGAAATCACGGCAGGCAACAACGATTTTTTCTTTTCCCTTTGGTGTACGGTAAATACCAAGCAGTACATCCTGCACGGGAATACCCACACTTTCAAAAATCTTGCACCCCAGATATTCTGAGATACAGCTGTTGCTGTAACTAAGATCTGGATTTCTGGTTGGAATGGCCGGAAATTTCAGCATATAGATATTCTCGTTGTATACGATGGAGATTTTGCTGCCATTTGCTCCTGCGTAGGTTTTCTTGCGGATAGGGAATCCAGTAAAGTCAATCAATCCAGTTCACCCGGCCTTTCAATATAGAGATATTTACTGCGCAGATACCACGCCTGATCCGATGTTATCAAGTTTCCAACCTCGGCGCTATTGATGTCACTTTGCAAATTACAATAATCGCAGTCCCAATCACTGTAACCCTCGGTATCTTTCTTTTTCCACGCAAGAGTCATCTTTTGAATGGATTCCGCTAAAAAAGGAGGAAGATCCTTTTCAAGATAACTCGGGTCAACCGGTTTACCAGTAGCAGCGTCATATTCGTGACTATCCATTTCCATAATCTCCTCCATACTGCAATTCAACGCTTCTGCTAATGATCGAATTGTTCCTGCGGAGCATTTTGCCAAAGAACTCTTTCCGGAACATATATCAATGATTGTAGTTTTGGGAATACCACTGATTTTAGACAGACGGTATTTCGTAATACCGTTGGCATCCAGAAAGTTTTGCAGACTCATTTTGACCACCTCAATCGTACAAACATTATATCGGTATACCGACCTCGTGTCAATACCAGCATTGCGGAGGCTTTAACGCTCCCACCCACGGGATTCCCGCTGGGGCTGGATTTCACCTTCATCCTGTACGCCGTCCACGATCTCATTTTCCCGCTTGTCCATGTTCAGTAGGATATTCAGCTGATCCAGACGAGCGGTTTTTTCTTTCAGCTCGTTCTCTCCGGGAAAAGGCTTCGCGACCTCCTGTTTGGCGTTCTCAACCTGGATTTCCAGGTTTTTCAGTTGCTCCTTGTAGTCCAGCTGCCTTGTGGGCATACTTTCCAGCAGGTTATCCATACGCTGAATGTTGCCAAATACATCCGTTCCAAGACCAACCTTGTAGGTCAGCGTGCCCTGCATGATGAAGAATTTACCGCCTATCTTTATCCGACAGAACCGCACTTGTGAGAAATCCTATTAGATCCCACAGGGATGGCATATCGAACCCTTTATGAAAACGGAAAAGGTTGCATGAGGCAATCAGAGTACGATGGCTTTATGACTCAAATTGGTGAACAGCTATCCAACACCGACACCAAACTCGAATAGCGGCGGCTTGGTATACTTTCAAATTATTCCTCTGTACTCCCAAATTTTTCCTCATACAATCAGATTATTCCCCACGAGGGGGTTCATCTGAAAATCGTAAAAATATATGATTTTCCCCGGAACGCAAAAAGCTCTGGCAGCAAGGGGTTTAATCTGAACCCCCTGTTGCCAGAACCCTTTGTTTTCCAAGGCCTTTTCAATAGGAACAAAATAAAAGTCCGAAACCGATTGTATTAACGGTTTCGGACTTTTGTGGTCCGAGTGTCGAGATTCGAACTCGAGGCCTCTTGAACCCCATTCAAGCGCGATACCAAACTTCGCCACACCCGGATTTATGATTGCATCTCTCGACTGCCTGAATATATTAGCACACCTTCCCGAAAAATGCAACCATTATTTTTCCTTTTTTATTATTTTTTCGCGGCGGCATTCCGGTATCACAAATGTGCCGGTTTCCAGAGGTACAGACCCGTGCCGGACAGGCACAGCTTTCCCGGGGCTTCCTTCGGCCAGGCTTCCGCCGACAGGGTTATCAGGCTTCTGGATACGGAAACCACATGCGCCTTGATTACGACCTCTGCCCCCGGATTCAGGGGGCGATGGTAATTCACGCTGAGCTGCACGGTGGGCGCGATCCCGGCTTCCGTTTTCAGGCAGTAGGGGATAATCCCCATAGCCTGATCCAGCACCGTCGCGCACAGGCCGCCGTGAAGCGTCCCCGCGGGGTTGCGCATCCAGTCCGCCGTCCGGCAGGAGAGGAAATAGTCCCCTGCCTCCGGGTCGCAGTCCAGCAGTTCAAAATGCAGCATGTCCCCGATGGAGCCGGGGGCAAGCTCGCTGACCTGTGCGATCCGGCGGCGCAGGAGCGCCGCCGTTTCATTCGCCGCGCTCACTGGTGATCACCTTGCCGATGTTCCACAGATGGATGACCTTCCGCTCGGCCTCGGCCTTCTCGTCCTCGTCCTCATACTCCACATACACGGTGTGGGCGCTGCAATCCGCGCATTCCACCTGTACGTTCCAGCCGCCCTCGTGCATGAGCATACCAGCGCCCCGGCAGATGGGGCATTCTTCCAGAATGTATTCTTCCATTTGACGTTACTCCTTATCTGAAAATGGTTTCATTGGTATCATATATTTCCACCCGGCTGTACCGGATAAAATCCGGCGCGAGGTCGGAAAGATATTTGTTTACGGCGGCGCCCAGCAGCATGGGATTCAGAGACGGGTTCTGGCAGCAGACCCGCGCCTCGAGCTTCAGGACGTTGCCGGACACTGGGACAGCAGTGAGACTGCGGATCATGGGGATGATATTCTGCTCCACCAAGCCTTTTTTGCCCTTCTTTTCCACGGTCACCTCTTCCCGGGAAAACAGGGCTTCGATCTGCTCCGCCGCGTTCCGCGGTACGCCCGCGTCGTATTCCAGCAGCACGGCGCAGTCGAGATACGCCAGATTTTTGATCTTTCCGCCGCCGGAGTACACCGAGAGGACGCGTACGCCCTCCACAAGCGCCTGATTCAGCCGGGTGCAGATTTCTTCGTTTGAAAATGCATCTGTTTCCAGCTCAAAATCCAGCAGCTCGCACCGGCTTTCCACGCCCAGGCTCAGGGGCAGGGCAATGGACACCGAGGGGCGGGGGTTGAAGCCCTGGGTGTGGGTCAGGGGCAGTCCCGCCCGCTTGAATGCCCGCTGGAACAGCCGCATCAGGTCGAGGTGGGAGATATATACGGCGTTGCCCGTTTTCCGGAACAGCGCTCTAAGCATCGCACGTCACCTCCCGCAGCAGTCTTTCCGCGCCGCAGCCCGCACAGCCGTGGCGGCAGTCCGGGGTGATCTTCGACTCGTAGGCGCGTTTCCGTTCCTGCTTGAGGAATTTTTTCGTCACGCCCACGTCGATGGTGTCCCAGGGCAGCAGCTCGTCCTCGCCGTAGCCGCGGACGGTGTAAAAGTCCTCGTCCACGCCGCATTTGCGGAAGGCGTCCTGCCATTTGGCGTAGTCAAAATATTCGTCCCAGCCGTCCAGCCGCGCGCCGTTTTTCACGGCTTCCTCGATCACGGCACCCAACCGCCGGTCGCCCCGGGCAAAAACCGCTTCCAGCCGGCTCAAATCCGGCGCGTGGTAGTCGTATTCGATGGACTTGGAATAAAAATGGGATTTCAGCAGACGGCAGCGGCGCAGATATTCCTGGGGCGTGATCTGCTTTTCCCACTGGAAGGGCGTGTGGGGCTTGGGGACAAAGTAGGCCGTGGCGACGTGAACCCGCAGACCCCGCTTCTTGTTCACGGCCTGTTCCTTCCAGGTCAGAATCACCTTGTATACCAGCTCCGCGATGCCGAGCACGTCCTCGTCCGTTTCCGTGGGCAGACCCAGCATGAAATAGAGCTTGACGTTGTTCCAGCCGCCGGAAAAGGCGTTGGCGCAGGTCGTCAGAATTTCATCCTCGGTCAGATTCTTGTTGATGACGTCCCGCAAACGCTGAGTCCCCGCCTCCGGGGCGAAGGTCAGGCTGCTTTTCCGGCCGCCCGCCTGAAGCCGCTCCATCAGGTCGCGGGAGAAATTGTCCGCCCGGAGGGAGGGCACGGAAAGGCTGATCTTATTCTCGGTGCAGTAGGGGATCAGCTTGTCCGTCAGCTCCTTCAGCCCCCGGTAATCGGAGGTGGACAGGCTGGAAACGGTGATCTCGTTGTTTCCGGAGGCACGCAGGGTCTCCACCGCCTGACGGTAAAGCACCTCCGGGCTTTTCTTCCGCACCGGGCGGCAGGAGAAGCCTGCCTGACAGAACCGGCAGCCCCGGATGCAGCCCCGGAACACCTCCAGATTTGCCCGGTCATGGACGATCTCCGTGGAGGGGACGATCATTTTTGTGGGGAAAAAGGCGTTGTCCAGATCTTCGATGATACGCTTTGTCACCCTTTCGGGTGCGCCCTCCAGCGGCACGATGGCGGCAAGGGTGCCGCCGGCGTTATATTCGTGGCGGTAGAAGCCGGGGACGTACACGCCGGGGATTTTCGCAACTTCATGGAGAAATGCGTCCTTGCTCCACCCCTCGGCCTTTGCCCGGTCGTAGAGCTGTAAAATCTCCACGGTGATGTCCTCGCCCTCGCCCAAGGAAAAAAAGTCGATAAAATCCGCCAGCGGCTCCGGATTGAATGCGCAGACGCCCCCGGCGAACACGATGTTTTTAAGACCGCGCCGGTCTTTAGCGTGAAGGGGAACGCCCGCGAGATTCAGCATATTCAGAATGTTGGAGTACGCCATTTCATAGCCGATGGTAAAGGCGATCATGTCAAACTCCCGGACGGGGGTCTGGCTTTCCAGCGCCCACAGGGGCAGGGAATTGTCCCGCATGGCCTGCTCCATGTCTCCCCACGGGGCGAACACGCGCTCGCACCACACGCCGTCCATCCCGTTCATGACGCCGTAGAGGATACGCATTCCCAAGTTGGACATGCCGATCTCGTAGGTGTCCGGGAAGCAGAAGGCCACGCGCACCCGGACGTCCTTCAAATCCTTTTTGATCTCGCCCCATTCTCCGCCGGTGTAGCGTGCCGGTTTCTGCACGGTGGGGAGAATGCGCTGCATCCGTTCGGTCATAGTGATACCTCGTGAAAAAGTTCTTTGCCTATTGTACCCCGAACCGTGTCAGTTTGCAAGGCCTTTTTCGCAGGAATGCCTTGATTGCCAGCAAAGTTACCGCCGTCAGGGGCAGCATTCCCAGCCTCCAGTAAAATGTGGCCGCCAGGGCGAGAGCGCCCAATATCCCCAGTGTTCCCCATTCTGCCCAAACGGCAATGGGATTTGCCCATTTGGGGCAAAACTGCGTCAGAGCGCAGCGAAGCGCCCGCCCGCCGTCCAGGGGGAACACCGGCAGCAGATTGAAGGCCGCCTGCACCAGCGCGCAGACCGCAACCCGTGGGAATATCCGGAAGGCAAGCACCAGCAGCAGACTGCCGGCGGGGCCTGCCAGAGCGCATACCAGCTCTTTGCCGCCGCTTAAAGGCTCCGTCTCCATCACCGCCCCGCCCGCGCCGATACGAATGCCCCAGATCCGCCCGCCAAGGAGCAGAATGGCCACCCCATGGCACAGCTCGTGGAACGCCGCCGCTGCCAGCGCGGACAGGAGCCAGTTCAGCGGCAGCGTCAGCAGCAGAAACGCGCCCGTCAGGCAGGCGGAAACGTCAACCCGGACAAAGTCCCGCATTTGCGAAAATCTCCCGGCAGAAGTGTTCCACCGCGCTGCCCACCGAGGCTCCGGCGTGCAGCTCCCGGGTCAGTTCTGCCCATGCGGCCGCCGTCACCGCGCTGTCGCCGGGGAGAAGCATGTTCCGGAGCGCCTGCGCCCCTCTCGGCCAGAATCCGACGACGATCAGCAGAAAAATCAGAAAGCAGACCGCCGTCAAAAGCAAGGTTCTGCCCCCTTTTTGCCGGATTTGCGTTCTTTTCACCCCGGAAGAAGAATACTCTACCCGGTAACTCATGGAAACCACCTCAGGGAAGTGTATGAGCGCGGGGTGACAAAAATACGGACAGGCGGAAAAAGCGGCGGTTGCCACTTGACAATGGGGAAATAATTCATTATAATACCAGAGTTAACGGGGTGTGGCGAAGCTTGGTATCGCGCTTGGTTCGGGTCCAAGAGGCCTCGGGTTCGAAT
>DJNI01000075.1:1690-12575 GCA_002436765.1 Clostridiales bacterium UBA6468 | reverse complement strand
GTGCTGGGCAGTCAGAACACCTGCATCGTCGGCACCATGGCACTTGGTATGGCGCTGGTCATCATCACAGGGCAGATCGATCTGTCCATCGGCTCGTCCCTGGTGCTGTGCACCGGCGTGACGATCATGGTGTTCAACGTCACCAATTCCGTTCTGCTGATGGTGCTGGCAGCTCTGGTCAGCGGCGCGATATGCGGTGCGATCAACGGCGTTCTGGTCGGCTGCGCCAAGATGCCGCCCTTTGTGGTCACGTTGGGCACCATGCTGATCTACCGTTCACTCACCTTGTCTGTGGTGCGCTCCATTGACCCGTCCATCAGCGGTTCGTCTTCCAGCCAGTTTGCCATGCTCAGCGACAACAGCAATTATGAGTTTTTGCGTATGCAGTTCGGCACCGGAAAGCTTACGCTGGGTTCCTTCTCCGTCCCCTACATCACGTTCGTGTTCATCCTGATGGTCGTGCTGTTCGTCCTGCTGACCACGAAAACCAAATATGGTAAAAGCGTGTATGCCGTCGGCTCCAATGAAAAGAGCACCCGTTTGGCCGGTATCAACACCACCTGGGTCAAGGTCTCGGTGTTCATTATCACCGGTTTGATGGTTGGTGTGGCCAGTATCATCCAGGCCTGCAAGATCGGCAATGTAACACCGGCCTCTTCCGGCCAGAGCTATGAAATGTATGCGATCGCGTCGGTAGTCCTGGCAGGTGTCAGTATGGCCGGCGGACGCGGCAAGGTATTCGGCGTTCTGTTCGGTGCGCTGTCCTATACGACCATCAATTTCATCATCGTCTCCATCCCCTCTCTCAGCGTGGACATTCAGGACACGTTCCAGGGCATGGTGCTGATCATTGTGGTTCTCATCCAGACCATTGGTCCCGTCATCAAGGAAAGCCTCCGGCGGGTCAGAAAGCACCGCAAATCCCCGACTTTCACGAATGCGGCGTCCTGATGGCGCGAAGCAGGCCGGCAAGTACTAAGGCAGCGCCGCACAATTGTGTCTGCGAGTCTCGGCCGTCTTTTCGCCCCACTTCTTCCGTTTGAAAACGGGAAATATCCCGCAGCCGTCGCCGGCATAAGCCGGCTTACGGATGCGGTATGCCCCTTGCGGGTACATACAGGATTCCTCCGTTTTTGGGACTTTGAATCGGGGCAGACATTCCGGCTGAGACTTCTTGCCGACTTGTGCGGTGTTGCCATAAAAGAAATCCCGGCAAGGCTTTGAAGCCTTGCCGGGATTTTTTATGCTGGTTTTACAGCAGATCGGTCATGCTCTTTACACTGATGCCCAGCGTGGACATATTGTGCAGAAGAGCGGAGGTGGTGGGCGGCAGAATGCCGACCAGCCCAAGACCGATCAGGCCGCAGTTGAATCCGATGATGAAGCGGTAATTCCAACGGATCCGCGCCATCAGGGCGACACTCAGCTGCCGCAGGGTGACCAGCGCCCGCAGGTCTTCCGAGGATACGGTGATATCGGCGATCTCCTGGGCAATGGCCGCGCCGGTGGAAATGGCAATGCCCACGTCCGCCTCCGACAGCGCTAGGGTATCGTTGACGCCGTCGCCGATCATGATGACCGTGTGTCCCTGCGCCCGGGCTTTGCGGATGAATGCCGCCTTATCCTCCGGCAGAACCTCCGCGTAGACCTCGTCCACGCCAACAGCCTTGGCCACGGCCTGGGCAGTCCTGCGGTTGTCGCCGGTCATCATCACCACATTGGAAATGCCGCAGTCGTGAAGGGCTTTGATGGCTGCGGGGGCTTCCTCCCGCAGGGGGTCGGAAATGCACAGCACTGCCGCGAGATACCCGCCGATGCACAGATACAGGTGAGAGTAGCTGGGGTCAAGGCCGTCATACACCCCCTGTTCGCCCTCGGGGATCCGGCACTTTTCGTCCTCGAAGACGAAGTGGGCGCTGCCGATGATGACCTTCTGATCGTCCACCATGCTGGAAATGCCGTGGGCGACGATGTACTGCACCTGAGAATGGTACTCCTGATGGTCAAGACCCCGGCGCTTGGCCTCCTCCACCACCGCGTTGGCGATGGAGTGGGGGTAGTGCTCCTCCAGACAGGCCGCGAGACGGAGCATTTCTTCCTCGGAATGGCCGCCGAAGGGGACGACCTTCGCCACCTTGGGCGTGGCGTGGGTCAGAGTGCCGGTCTTGTCAAAGACGATGGTGTCCGCCTTGGCGACATTTTCAAGGAATCGTCCGCCTTTTACGGAAATGTGGAACTGGGCGCATTCCCGCATGGCGCTGAGTACCGCGATGGGCATGGCCAGCTTCAGCGCGCAGGAGAAGTCCACCATCAGCACGGAGAGCGTCTTCGTGATGTTCCGGGTGACGAGGTAGGTCAGCGCCGTGCCGCCCAGGGTGTAGGGAACCAGCTTGTCCGCCAGGTGGGCGGCGCTGGCTTCGGCGGAGGATTTGAGCTTTTCGGAATCCTCGATCATCTTCACGATCCGGTCGTAGCGTCCGCTGCCCTGGGCTTTCTCCACCTGAATGACGCACTCGCCCTCTTCGGCGACGGTGCCGGCATAGACGAAGCTGCCCGGACGCTTGGGGATCGGCCGGGATTCGCCGGTCATGGAGGACTGGTTCACCGTTGCCTCCCCGGAGACGACCTTGCCGTCCAGGGGGATCAGACTGCCGGTGCGGACGATGATCCTGTCGCCAACCTGCACCTGTCCCACGGGAACCAGCACTTCCGCTTCCCCCGCCTGCATCCAGACGTTTTCCACCTGCAGCGACATGGCGCCCGCCAGGTCGGCCACGGACTTCTTGTGCGTCCACTCCTCCAGGATCTCGCCCAGCCGGAGCATGAACATGACGGAACCGGCGGTATCGAAATCCCCCCGGACAAGGGAGACCGTCACCGCCGTGGCGTCCAGAACGGCCACGGTGAGCTTCCGGTGCAGCAGTGCGGAAAGACCCTCTCTGATGTACTTCCAGGACTTGACCACAGCGATGGCTGCCATTACCGGCGCGGGCAGGAAGACCTTGGAAAAGGCTCTGCGGCAAACCGCCATAATGAGCTTTTCCTCAAACTCCCGGTTCAGCGCCCGGGAGGTGTGATCCGGCACCAAGTCCATGGCCTCTGCCTTGGCGAAGGAGAACCGTGCAAGAGCGCAGACCACGGCGGCGCGATCCTTTCCGTAGCAAATAACCGCGTCCTGGGTGCGGTCATAGACCGTCACGTCCAGAACGTCCTGCTCTTTTTTCAGATAGTATTCCAGCACGTCCGCCTGATGCAGGGACATTCTCCCGCAGTGGAGATGCACCCGCATCCGGCCGTTGGATTCATGTAAAATACTGCATTTCATAGGTATAATATGCCTTCTTACGAGAAAATTGCTGTGCCAGAGGACCGCTCCGGGTCATTCCGCAGAAGCGTCCTCGATAACGGCTTCGGCTTCCTCCTGGGCGCGGCTTTCGTTGATGTCCTTGGCGTCGGCGTAAACGTCCTGGGCGCCCTCGCGGATGGCTGTGACGGTCTTCATGACGCTGTCCTTTGCCCGCAGAGCGGCGGCGGTGGTGTGGGCGTACAGCTTCTGGGCGTCCTTGCTGCCGAGAATTTTCAGACCAACGGTGCCGAACAGAAGACCTGCGCCAAATAAACCCATTTTTTTCATAATGGAACCTCCAAAATATATGTATATTCAGTCAGCCTACAGAAGCTGACAGCCTCATATTATCACCAGTCGGCGCAGAAATCAACCGGGCTTTTGGGATTTGTGAAATTCTTGTCAAAACCGCTATTTGGGGATAAAGGGATTTGTGCAGTTCTTGCGAAATTTTGAAGTTTTTGTGACCAATAACGCGGGGACTACCGACTGGTGCCGACTTATTGCGAGGAAAACATGATAAAAGGCTCCGGCCGGACAATGCCGCCGGTCAGCTCCTGTTTTGCTCATTTGCGCGTGAGGCTGTCCTGTTCCTTCTCCCAAGGGAAGGGCTTTCCTTTCAGCACGGACCTGCGCAGATAGGAGAAGGTCTCCGCTTCGCCCTTCTCGGCCAGCATCCCCAGCACGAAGCGGAGCTGGCGGCTGGTCTCCGGGTGCATCAGATCCTTTTCCCGGCTGCGCTCGAAATATTGCAGGGCGGAATCGTCCCGGTAGGCTTTGCCCTGGTAGGTCATGCAGGCCGCCCGGCGATCCATCACCATCTCCACAAAGTACCGCCGGGGCATGGGGACAGGCTCGTAGCACTTCGTCTCCCGGTTCATGTCCGTCCAGTATTCATAGTGGTGGCGGTTGCGCCCCTTGTGGTGCATCCATGCCTCGCTGTAGCCCTTGTCCTCCCGCTCGGCGGCGTTGGGGCTGCGGTTGCCCTGATAGTACCGCGCCCCCGCCCGGAATTCCGTGGGGGAATATTTGCTTAAGTCGTGGGTCAGCCCCTGACGGTACAGCCCCACCCGGAAGCAGCCCAGCATCACCAGCCAGCGGTGCTTGGTTATGGTCTTGAAATGCTGCCACGGTTTCACAGCGATCCCCTCCCAACGTAAGGTGCTTTAGCCCTCGGCCACTACGATCTCCGAGACCTTCAGTCCGGGGTTGCGGCGGCAGGTGAAGTCGATCGCCCAGAAGCTGGAGAATACCAGCAGATTGCGGCCGCGGTAGTCTTCCAGCAGCTCCGCGTCGGAGCCCAGGTTCAGGTCGGACAGGTCGCCGGGGTATTCGTCGATGAGACGGATCTCCTCGTAGGGCAGCATATCCATCCGCAGCTCCACACCGTACTCGTTTTTCATACGGTACTGGAATACGTCAAATTGCAGCGTACCCACCACGCCTACGATGACCTCCTCGTAGCCGGAGCCGGGGACTTTGAAGATCTGGATGGCGCCCTCCTGGGCAATCTGCTCGGTGCCCTTGACGAACTGCTTGCGCTTCATGGAGTCCTTGGCGGACACCCGGCAGAAATGCTCGGGGGCAAAGGTGGGAATGCCGGAATACTTGAATTTCTTCCCCGGGACGGTGATGGTATCGCCGATGGAGAAAATGCCCGGGTCAAACACGCCGATAACATCCCCGGCGTAGGCCTCGTCCACGATCTCCCGCTCGGCGGCCATCAGCTGCTGGGGCTGGGAAAGGCGCATTTTCTTGTTGCCCTGGACGTGGAAATATTCCGCGTCCCGCTGGAATTTGCCGGAGCAGATGCGCATGAAGGCCAGACGGTCCCGGTGGGCCTTGTTCATGTTCGCCTGGATCTTGAAGACGAAGGCGGAAAAATCCGGGCTGAAGGGGTCGATCACGCCGCAGTCGGCGGTGCGGGCGAGAGGGGGCGGCGTCAGCTTCAGGAACGCTTCCAGAAACGGCTCAATGCCGAAATTGGTCAGCGCGGAGCCGAAGAACACAGGCGACAGCTGCCCGTCCCGGACGGCCTGCATGTCCATTTCCCGGCCTGCGGACAGAAGCTCTACGTCGTCGATGAGCTGCCGGTGCTTTTCCTCGCTGTCCAGCAGCCGGGCGACCTGGGGGTCGTACAGGTCGATTTCCAGCTTGTCCGCCCGCTTCTTCCCGGAGACGCCGGAGAAGAACAGCAGCTCGGCCTTCTCCCGGTCATAGACACCCTGAAAATCCTTGCCGGAGCCGATGGGCCAGTTCATGGCGTAGGTCTCGATGCCCAGCTCCCGCTCCACCTCGTCCAGAAGGTCGAAGGGATCCTTGGCCTCTCTGTCCATCTTGTTGACAAAGGTGAAAATGGGGATGTGGCGCATGGCGCAGACCTTGAACAGCTTCCGGGTCTGGGGCTCCACGCCTTTCGCGCCGTCGATGACCATGACGGCGGAGTCGGCGGCCATAAGGGTGCGGTAGGTGTCCTCGGAGAAGTCCTGGTGGCCGGGGGTGTCCAGAATGTTGATGCAGAAGCCGTTGTACTGAAACTGCATCACAGACGATGTGACGGAAATGCCGCGCTGCTTTTCGATCTCCATCCAGTCGGAGGTGGCGGCGCGGGAATTCTTCTTGCCCTTGACCACGCCTGCCTGGGCGATGGCGCCGCCGTAGAGCAGGAATTTTTCGGTCAGGGTGGTTTTACCGGCGTCGGGGTGAGAAATGATGGCAAAGGTACGCCGCCGGCTGATTTCTTCGGTTAATTGAGACATAGTGATCCCTCCAGAATATCGTTTTTAGAATCGCAAGGGAGGGAACCTACGGGAGAAAATGAAAACGCATACGGCCTCCAAAACACAATAAATAGGATAATCCAATTCAGTCTACCACATTTTTTCGGAAGATACAATAGGAAAAGGGAAAATGAACCGTTTCTTCATTGCCTTTTTTTCGCGTCTGTGTTAAACTATGCTACAGATTTGAAGGAAGGAGGCGGCGGATGGAGCTGAACGATATCTACGACGAAAACCGGAACCTGACGGGGAAGCTGCACAAGCGGGGAACGTCATGGAAGCCGGGAGAATACGGCCTCGTGGTCTGCGTCTGGGTCTACGACGGCCGGGGGCATCTGCTGCTGACCCGCCGCGCCCGGGAAAAGAGCTTCGCCGGCACCTGGGAAAATTCCGGCGGGGCGGTGAAGGCAGGGGAGACCAGCCGCCAGGCCATCGCCCGGGAGCTGTACGAGGAGACGGGCATTCGGGCGGAGCCGGAGGAATTTGAGCTGCTGGACAGCGACCGGGAGCGCAACATTTTCTATGACCACTACTGCCTGTTCCGGCGGATCCCCCTGAAAAGCATCGTTTTGCAGCCGGGGGAGACGGACGGCGTCATGTGGGCGAGCTTCGGCAAGGTGGACTGGATGATCCGCACGGGGAAAATGTGCAGGGTCATCGGCCATCAGTTCTACAGGCAGGAAAAGGCGCTGCGTTTGCGCAATATGCCCAAGTTTCGCAGGTAAAATTTGGCAGGGGCAGGGGCGGTTTGCCCTTGCCTTTTTTGCGGTATCGGGTTATAATGAAAAAAAGCGTTTTTCAGGTGTCCGGCGAAAACGCTTGCGCCGGACATGAGAAAAACGCTTTTCATTTTATTTAACCGGAGGTAACTGTTATGATCACATTGATGAACCTGCCCATCCGCAGGGGCAACGCACCGCTTCGCATCGCCCGGGGACATTTTGCCACCAATCACTCCCACATCAATTACTTCGTGGACATCACCTACCAGAAGACCCGCCTGAGCGAGGCCAAGGACAGCGCCCATCAGCTGGTGTCCCACTTCATCAACGATACCCCGGTGGATACCATTCTCTGCCTGGACGGCACCGCGGTGCTGGGCACGTGCCTGGCCGAGGAGCTGACGAAAAGCGGCTTTCAGACCATCAATGCCCACCGGACCATCTACGTTCTGGAGCCGGAGTACAACGCCAACTCCCAGATCATTTTCCGGGACAACACCCGCAAGATGATCACCGGAAAGCACGTTCTGGTGCTGATGGCCTCCGTCACCACCGGCTTTACGGCCAAGCGCTCCATTGAAGCCATCGGCTATTACGGCGGTCATGTGGCGGGCGTCGCCGCGATCTACAGCGCCGTGGAGGAAGTGGCGGGCTACCCCGTGCGCAGCGTCTACACCATCAACGACCTGCCCGGCTACGCCAGCTACGACTATCGGGAATGCCCCTACTGCAAGGCCGGCCAGAAGCTGGACGCCCTGGTCAACAGCTTCGGCTATTCCGCGCTGTAACGGCAGCGGAAACAATATAATAACAAACGGGAGAATCCGCTGTTCCGGCTGGTTCTCCCGTTCTGAATCGGGGCAAAAGGGCGGCGGAGGTTCGATACCGCGATCAGGAATTTGTGCCGGTGCCGGATTCGCTCTTCTCTCCGGCCTGCTTTTGCAGCTGCTTTTCCAGCTCTGTCTGCTTGGCGAGGATGGCATTGACCTTGTCGTAGATGTCCTCGATCATGATTTCCGTTTTGAGGTTGACCTTGTAGTCGTTTTCCGCACGGCGGCGGTCTTTTTCCTCCTGCCGGTTCTGGCTCATCATAATAAGCGGCGCCTGAATGGCCGCTACGCAGGACAGCACCAAATTCAGCAGAATAAACGGATAGGAGTCAAAGGCTCTGGTGGCCAGCAGCGTGTTGATGATCATCCACAGTATCAGAAGACCGGTGAAGGAGAAAATAAACGCCCAGCTTCCCGCAAATCTGGCGATGGCATCCGCCGCCCGCTGACCGAGGGTATACTTTTCCGTCAAAGGATTGACGGATATCTTGCTGTCTGCCAGCAGATTCAGCACTTCCTCGTCCGACATGTCGTGACGGATGTCCTTGAGGACTTCTTTCAGCACTTTCCTGTTTTCTTTCATAGGATATGTCCTTCCTTTTTCATTGACTGCACGAAAAACATTATAGGCGGAATGTCTGCGAATGTCAACACCGGGGGCAGCTTCCTCGGCGTGACCCGCACCGAATTCCATAGCATGACAACGGCAGTATGCGGAGGATTTTCGGCAAAATAGGCGCAAAAAAACGAGGCGCAAGCCCCGGAATTGTGGAAAATATTCATTGACAAAAGTTGGGCAATGTGGTAGACTGGAAATCCATACTGTGGTACTATGCCCATTTATGCCAACCTACCCTAACAGGGACATTTTAGCACAGGAAACGAGCCGTGTCAAGTACCAAGTTCGGCAAAATTGACAACGGTTCCGAGCGTATTAAACACCCTCACAAAGTAAGCAACACAATCCGAAAGAAAGGCTGTGATGATCCATATGGCAATGGTCAAGGACGTTATGTACGGCAAGACCATGCGTAAATCCTACGCGAAGTATGAAGAGATCCTGGAGATCCCCAACATGCTGAAGATCCAGAAGGACTCCTACCGGTGGTTCCTGGAAACCGGCCTGCGGGAAGTCTTCAAGGACGTAGGCACCATTACCGACTTCTCCGGCAAGCTGGAGCTGAGCTTCCTGGACTACACCATGGAGGATAAGCCCAAGTACACCATCGAGGAGTGCAAGGAGCGGGACGCTACCTACGCCAAGCCCATCAAGGTGCGGGTTCGCCTGCGCAACACCGAGACCGACGAGATCAAGGAACAGGAAATCTTCATGGGCGATTTCCCCGTGATGACCAACGGCGGCACCTTCGTCATCAACGGCGCAGAGCGTGTCATTATTTCCCAGATCGTCCGCAGCCCCGGCATGTACTACGGCCACGAGGTGGATAAGGCCGACCAGCACACCTACACCGCTACGGTCATTCCCTACCGCGGCGCTTGGCTGGAATACGAGACGGACAACGCCAACGTATTCTGGGTGCGTATCGACAAGAACCGCAAGCTGCCCATCACCTGCCTGATCCGCGCCCTGGGCGTGCAGACCGACGAGCAGATCAAGCAGATGTTCGGCGAGGACGCCCGGATTCTTGCCACCATCGACAAGGATCCCTGCAAGACCCGGGAGGAGTCCCTGCTGGAGATCTACCGCCGTCTGCGTCCCGGTGAGCCTCCCACGGTGGAGACCGCTACCGCCCACCTGGAAGGGCTGCTGTTCGACGCCCACCGCTACGACGTGAGCACCGTCGGCCGGTATAAGTTCAATAAGAAGATGGACATCTGGAGCCGCCTGTCCGGTCAGGAAGCGGCCGAGCCCATCACGGACCCCATGACCGGCGAGATTCTGGTCATGCCCGGCGACTTCATCTCCCGCGCCCGGGCTCACGAGCTGAGCCGCAAGGGCGTCAACGAGGCCGTCATCAAGGTCGGCGACACCAACGTCAAGGTGTTCTCCAACAACATGGTCTGCATGGACGCCTTCGTGGACTTCGATCCCAAGGAGTACGGCGTCCGGGAGAAGGTGTATTTCCCGATCCTGAAGGAAATGCTGGAGACCGTCCCCGCCGGCGGCTGGAAGGACGCCATTGCCGACCGGATGGACGAGCTGATCCCCAAGCATATCATTGTGGACGACATCATGGCCTCCATCAACTATCTGAACTGCGTGGCCATGGGCGTCGGCACCCCTGACGATATTGACCATCTGGGCAACCGCCGTCTGCGCTGCGTGGGCGAGCTGCTGCAGAACCAGTTCCGCATCGGCTTCTCCCGTCTGGACAGAGTCATCCGGGAGCGTATGACCGTTCAGGATCTGGACGCGGTCACTCCCCAGAGCCTGATCAACATCCGGCCTGTCACCGCCGTCATCAAGGAATTCTTCGGCTCCTCCCCCCTGTCTCAGTTCATGGATCAGAATAACCCTCTGGCCGAGCTGACCCACAAGCGCCGTCTGTCCGCTCTGGGTCCCGGCGGTCTGAGCCGTGACCGGGCGTCCTTCGACGTGCGTGATATTCACTACACCCATTACGGCCGTATGTGCCCCATCGAGACCCCGGAAGGCCCCAACATCGGCCTGATCAACTATCTGGCGACCTTTGCCCGGATCAACGAGTACGGCTTCGTGGAGGCGCCCTACCGCAAGGTGGACAAGGCCACCGGCTTCGTCACCAAGGACGTGGAGTATATGACCGCCGACGTGGAGGACGACTACTACATCGGCCAGGCAAGCGAGCCTCTGGACGAGAACGGCTGCCTGAAGAACGAGCGTATCACCTGCCGTCACCGCAACGAAATCATAGAAGTGGATCGGAGCGTCATCGATTATATCGACGTGTCCCCCAGAATGATGATCTCCATCGCCACCTCCTTCATCCCCTTCCTGCAGAACGACGACGCCAACCGCGCTCTGATGGGCGCGAACATGCAGCGTCAGGCCGTGCCTCTGCTGACCACCGAGCCGCCCATCGTTGCCACCGGCATCGAGCATAAGGCCGCCGTGGACTCCGAGGTCTGCATCAAGGCGGAGAAGCCCGGCACCGTCACCGCCGTTTCCGCCACCGACATCACCGTCAAATATGACGACGGCGACGTACGGACCTACCATCTGACCAAGTTCGCCCGGAGCAACGCCGGCACCTGCATCAACCAGCG
>DJNI01000075.1:0-1573 GCA_002436765.1 Clostridiales bacterium UBA6468 | reverse complement strand
CTGGGCAAGAACGTGCTCATCGGCTTCGTCACCTGGGAAGGCTACAACTACGAGGACGCCATTCTGCTGAACGAACGTCTGGTGCGGGAGGACGTCTTCACCTCCATCCACATTGAGGAGCACGAGACCGAAGCCCGGGACACCAAGCTGGGCCCCGAGGAAATCACCCGGGACATCCCCAACGTGGGCGAGGACACCCTGAAGGATCTGGACGAAAACGGCATCATCCGCGTGGGCGCGGAGGTTCACGCCGGCGATTACCTGGTGGGTAAGGTCACCCCCAAGGGCGAGACCGAGCTGACCCCCGAGGAGCGGCTGCTGAGAGCCATCTTCGGCGAGAAGGCAAGAGAAGTCCGGGATACCTCCCTGAAGGTCCCCCACGGCGAAAGCGGCATCGTGGTGGACGTCAAGGTCTTCACCAAGGAAAATTCCGACGAGCTTGCCCCCGGCGTCACCAAGTCCGTCCGGGTGTATATCGCCCAGAAGAGAAAGATCTCCGTGGGCGATAAGATGGCCGGCCGTCACGGCAACAAGGGCGTCGTTTCCCGGGTTCTGCCGGAGGAGGATATGCCCTTCCTGCCCGACGGCACACCGCTGGACATCGTGCTGAACCCTCTGGGCGTGCCTTCCCGTATGAACATCGGACAGGTTCTGGAAGTCCATCTGGGCTACGCCGCCAAGGCGCTGGGCTGGAAGGTCGCCACCCCCGTGTTCGACGGCGCGAATGAGAAGGACATCCGGGAGACATTGAAGCTGGCGGGTCTGCGGGAGGACGGCAAGACCGTTCTGTACGACGGCCGTACCGGCGAACCCTTCGACAATCTGGTCACCGTCGGCTATCCCTACTACCTCAAGCTCCATCACCTGGTTGACGATAAGATCCACGCCCGTTCCACCGGTCCCTACGCCCTGGTCACCCAGCAGCCTCTGGGCGGCAAGGCGCAGTTCGGCGGCCAGCGTTTCGGCGAAATGGAGGTCTGGGCGCTGGAAGCCTACGGCGCCGCCTATACCCTGCAGGAGATCCTGACCGTCAAGTCCGATGACGTTACCGGCCGTGTCAAGACCTATGAGGCCATCGTCAAGGGCGCGAACATCCCCAAGCCCGGCGTGCCGGAGTCCTTCAAGGTTCTGGTCAAGGAGCTGCAGGCCCTGTGTCTGGATATCCGCGTGCTGGACGAGAACGGCAACGAGATCGAGCTGAAGGACGACGATGACGACGATGATGTGGTCTACAGCTCCGACACCGACAATGAAGTGGTGGTCGGCCCCACCGACGAGGTGCTGGACGCGGGCTTCGTGATCGACGAGGACAGCCCGGAGAGTATTTTGGATGTGTTCGGTGACGCGGAGGATTCCGACACCGATAGCTACGAAGATTAAGGAGGCTGAAACATGGCAGATGCCACCTTTGATGCCATTAAAATCGGCATTGCTTCGCCGGAGATGATCCGGCAGTGGTCCCATGGCGAGGTGAAGAAGCCTGAGACCATCAACTATCGTACCCTGAAACCCGAGCGGGACGGCCTGTACTGCGAACGGATCTTCGGACCGACCAAGGACTGGGAGTGCCACT
>DJNI01000099.1:2502-4958 GCA_002436765.1 Clostridiales bacterium UBA6468 | reverse complement strand
TGGACGTGCTGGAGATCGACGCCGCCTCCAACAACGGCGTGGACAACGTCCGCGACCTGCGGGACGACGCCATTTATACGCCGTCTCAGGTGAAAATGCGGGTGTATATCATCGACGAGGTGCATATGCTCTCCATTTCGGCCTTCAACGCGCTGCTGAAGATCATCGAGGAGCCGCCGGAGCATCTGCTGTTCATTCTTGCGACCACGGAGCTTCATAAGGTTCCGGCCACGATTCTGTCCCGGTGCCAGCGCTTTTCCTTCCGGCGCATCAGTCAGGAGGACATCGCGGCGCGGCTGCAATACGTCGCCTATCAGGAGAATATCGACCTGGACGACGGCGCGGCGCGGGTGATCGCCCGTCTGGCGGACGGCGGAATGCGGGACGGCCTGAGTCTGCTCGACCAGTGTGCCTCCGCGACCACGGGAGAGCTGACGGCGGAGCGGGTATACGCCTGCCTTGGCATTGCCGGGGAGCGGAAATGCGGGGAAATGATGGGCTATATTGCCGCCCACGATACGAAAAACGCTTTGGAGCTGTTCAACCGGCTTTATACCGAGGGCAAGGATTTGGGCGCCATGCTGGATGAAATGGCCTGCCTGACCCGGGATCTTCTGGTGCTGAAAACCGCCGGGAACGCCGGGATCACCATGCTTTCCGGCGTGGCGTCGGACGGCGAAGCGCTGGAACTGACGAAAGCCCTGTCCAGCGCCGAACTGGTGCGCATGATGGAGCGGCTTCAGGAGACAATGGCCGGCTTCACCCGAAGCGCCAGCCGCCGCATGGACGCGGAGCTGTGCATTGTGGAGCTGTGCCAGCCGGAATTAAGTCTGGATGCCAAAGCCCTGAATGCCCGCCTCACACGGCTGGAAGAGCAGGTGAAAAGCGGCGCGTTCGTCCCGGCGGCTCCCGCGAAGGCGGAGAAGGCCGCGCCGGAGAAGGAACCCTATGACGACGACCGGCCGCCCATGCCGGATGACGCCGACGCGCCCCCGGCGCAGGATACGCCGCCGGTGGTGGAAAGCGAAGCCCCTGTGGGCTTCTGGTCGGACTTGGTGGCGGCGGTTCGCAAAGAACTGAAACCCCCTGTTTCGGGATTCTTCGTGGTGACGCCCAACGCGCCGGTGCAGGGCGCGCTGGTGGGGGACGCTCTGGAGCTTCGGTGCAGCAATGGCTTTACGGCGCAGATGCTTTCGCAGCCGGAGATTCTGGAGGTCGTCTCCCGGAAGGCGACGGCAATGCTGTCCCGCCCGGTGAAGGCAGTGACGGTGGACATGTCGGAAAAGCCTGCCGCGAACCCCAGAATGGAGCAGCTGATGAACTTCGGCAGGGCGCACAGCGATATTGTTACGATCAAACGATGAATATTTCAAGATAGGAGAATCATATTATGGCAAAAGGCGGATTCCGGGGTATGCCCGGCGGAATGAATCAGGCGTCCATGCTGAAGCAGGCGCAGAAGATGCAGCAGGAAATGCTCCGGATGCAGGCAGAGCAGGAGGCCAAAACCTTCACGGCGGCGTCCGGCGGCGGCATGGTCACGGCCACCGTCAACGGCAAGCATGAGGTAGTCGGCATCGAGATCAAGCCGGAGGCAGTGGATCCCGACGATGTGGAAATGCTCCAGGATATGGTCATTGCCGCAGTCAACGAGGCCATGCGGGCGGCGGACGCCGAAGCGGCGAACAATATGTCCCGTCTCACCGGCGGCCTGAATCTGGGCGGCCTGTTCTAAGGAGAAAGTATGCAGTTTTTTCCCGCTGCGCTGCAAAATCTTGCCGACCAGTTTGCGAAGCTACCGGGCATCGGCGGTAAAACGGCGCAGAGACTTGCTTTTCATGTGCTGAGCCTGCCCATGGAGGACGCGGAGGAATTTTCCAACGCCATTCTGGAGGCAAAAAAACAGGTACACACCTGCCCCGTCTGCCAGAATCTGACCGACCGGGAGGTATGCCCCATCTGTGATGACGATACCCGGGACAAGGGCGTCATCTGCGTTGTGGCCGAGCCGAAGGACGTCATCGCCATGGAGCGCAGCCGGGAATTCCGGGGCGTTTACCATGTGCTTCACGGCGTCATTTCCCCCCTGAACCATGTGACCCAGGACGATATCAAAATCAAGGAGCTTCTCCGCCGGGTAGCCGAGGGAGATGTACGAGAGGTCATCATGGCGACGAACCCGGACACCGAGGGCGAGGCCACGGCCATGTACATATCCCGTCTGCTGAGACCCATGGAGGTCAAGGTGACCCGGCTTGCCTACGGCGTGCCCGTGGGCAGTCAGCTGGAATATGCCGACGAGGTGACCCTTTCCAGAGCCCTGGAAGGCCGCCAGGAGATGTAAACGAAAAATGTGGGGCTGCCAGCGGCAGCCCCACTATTTAAACTGTCAAAAAAGGCCGCCGGCCTTTTTTGACAAAGGGATTGCAGTCTGCCGCGCGCACTCCTTGGCCGCC
>DJNI01000099.1:0-2384 GCA_002436765.1 Clostridiales bacterium UBA6468 | reverse complement strand
AACAGCAGTTGTAGGAAAGGAGTCAAAAATTCTTTATAACCGCTGCAAATCAACACAAAAAGGAGCTGAATCTTATGAAATCCACATTTGAAGAAATGGGCGGCAATTATCGGCGAGAGGGCGATTATCTTATCCCGAACCTTGCGCTGCCGGAAGAACCGGAATATCAGATCGGCAAGTACGGGCGCATACGCCGCAGCTATCTGAAAGAACATCGCCCCATTCTCTACGCAAACTTGCTCACAAGCGGAACGCTGCATCGTCACCTTGCCGAGATCGACCAAGCCTGCAATGAACGTATGGAAATCATCGTTTCTGCAATGGTGAAGCAGGAAGGTATGACCGAAGCACTCAAGTCTGCCGACCAGATGGAATGGGTACGCCGCATGAACAGCATCCGCAGCCGCGCGGAGGAAATCGTTCTGACCGAGCTTGTATATGAATGACAAATGCCCGTTATTGGCTGCATGGCCGATAACGGGCATTATTTTACTCTTTTGACATTACGAACCTATACTTACCTTTGCCTTGACCGACAACAGGCTCAATAAGTCCGGCTTCTTTGAGCTTATCTATCAATGCCCCTGCCGGTGAAGATGTTACGCCAGCAAGTTTCATAATATCAGCTCTTGCAAACGCTGTGTCAAAGCCGAACTGACGATAGAGTTTTACCACCGTTTCTTTGGTTGTTGTTTTGGCTTTTAATCCTAAAAGAAGTGTTTCAAACAACTGATTTTCATCCGAAACAACTGCTTTCTGCTTATCAAACAACTGGTTTTCGCCCGAAACGACTGCATTTTCCGTTGCTTGCCCATAATTCAAGTTATATAGTGTGACTTGGAACGAACTGGCATCGGAATAGAATTTTGGCTCCAGTTCGTCACGATAATTGTGAGCGGCGCGGTAGGTTTCCGTGATTTTCTTGAAGCCGCTGCCTTGCCGCTCCATATAGCCCAATCTGCCGAAAATATCTGCAAGGACGGGATTGCGGCGCGTGGAGGAAATGCTGGACAGATCCCGCTCCTGTATCCGTGTACCGTCTGCCATACCGCCGGGAGAATAAATGGTAAGGCGGTCATCGTAAATGTCGATGTGGACTTCGCTGCCCAAAATCAGATAATCACGATGGATCAGCGCATTGACAAGCGCCTCAAAAACGCTCCGCTCGCAGTAGTCGGGCATCTCAACACGGGAATCGGCGGTTTTCTTCCAGCGCGTTTTCATATTCCGCTTGACAAAGCTGACGCCCTCATTGAGCAGAATAATCAGACTGCCGGAATATTCCGCGCTGTCAAGCGCATCCACCATGCCGCCGCTTTTATCAAGGCCGTTCCAGCGTGTGCAGAACAGGCGAGAATGCCGGATGGGAGAATCATCTGCAAGCAAAGCGCCTGCATTGGTCAGCTTGCCGTGTTCGTCTCGCATATCAAAGGAATCGAACAGTTTTTCTTCCATGCTGTCGCCCGTCCAAGCCTTATACCGTTCGCGCAGCTTGGAAAAAGCGTAATCCTTGAAATCATACTCGGAAACCAGTTCGTCATAGGTGCGGTGCATCCCCTTGAGAATCAGCTGGTTCAGCGCATAGGACGGGGCGATCACGCTTTCATTACCGATGCGGATATACGCCTCCATAATGCCGTCTGCTTTGTAGTAATACGGTGTGGAGCGCCCTGCGGACACGGACAGCACAAGAATATCCTTGCCGTCCTCCCGTTCTGGTGCGAGGATAAAACTCGGATAAGGCGTGATACGCTCTTTGATCAACCGGCTGATTGCCTCCGCATCGGTCTGTGCATCATCTAAGCCGATAACATTCCTGTCATTATCAATACCAAAAAACAGTGTACCGCCAATGCCGTTTGCAAAGGCGCTGACGCTTTTGAGCCAGCTTTTCGGCTTCTTTACCTCCAGTGCAACCTTGAAATCACATTCGGTCGCTTCTGCGATCCAGCGGTCAATCATTGTCCTCACCGTCCTGTCCCTTATTCTTCCCTCTGCTCTTATAGACATTATACTGATTCTTGCACCGGGCGCTGCAAAACGCGGAATTAGCCCGGCTGCCGAGGAATACCTTCTGGCAGTGTTTGCACAGCCGCAGGGGTTTTGCATCGTCCACCAGCATAAAGCTGAACATCATCTGGATGCCCAGCAGCAGCGAATGGAAGTCCCAATAGATGGTCGGTTTCTCCAGCAGCTCAATATGATAGCTGGGCGCAATACCGCCGAAAGCAGCCATGGCCTTGCGGTAGAGATTTCTCGTATCCTCGTCGATGCTGTCGTAGTCATTGTAGTACAAGATGGATGTGGTCAGCGTGAACGCCCAGTCCTTGAACTGCTGCGCTACCCAATCATACGGCTCGGCATACTCCCGCTGGAAGCTCATG
>DJNI01000094.1:11040-34112 GCA_002436765.1 Clostridiales bacterium UBA6468 | reverse complement strand
GGACTGGGTGGCAAAGGATCCCATCCCCGCAACCGCCCCTGACGAGATCGCGTTCATCGGGATGTATGACAAGGGCGGCGGTCTGCGGCAGTCCCTGTCCGGCAGCCATACGGACAGCGGCGAAAACGCCGCTTCCTGCGGCGCGGACAGCACCATCACATGGGATCTGAAAAGCTCCGGCTACACATCGCAGACCAGCGGAAATACCACAACTTACACGTACACCCTCCGATACCGCGTGCGGCTGAAAAACGAAGATACGGCGTTTGCGGAGAATCATGTTTATGATACCAACGGCAAGACCACCCTCCAATACCGGGTGGTGAAGAGGGAGAACGGTTCGACCTCGATTTCCGAGCCGAAGACCATCAGCTTCCCCATTCCTTCCGTACACGGCTTCCTTGCGGAGCTGACCTTCCAGAAGATGGATAACCGGGGGAATGCCTTGTCGGGCGCAGAGTTCACCCTGAGCCATGATGCAAAGTGCAGCATGTGCAACGGCAACGGCGCTCAGGTGCCGCTAAAGGACTTCAAGGCCGCTTCGGATGAAGACGGCAGCGTGTCCTTCGCCAATATTCCATCCGGGCATCGCTACACGCTGAAGGAAACCAAGATCCCGCCGGGATATTCCACGGACGGAAGAACCTACACGGTGACGGTCGCCTATGATGTGCTGACTGTGGAAATCAAGGATTCCGCCGGAACGCCGCTGGACGGCGCAGCGTGGGACGGCACGATCGTGAACAACGGCTACTATGCGCTTCCGGCTACCGGCGGCGTTGGGAAAACGCCGTATATCGCAGGCGGACTTGTGCTGATTGTCGGCGCGGCTTTCCTGCCGTGGTACAGCCGCAGGCGCAGAGGGGAGGAACGTCCACCCTGCTGACACGAAAAAGCACTTTTTCAATCATCTTTTTTCGGGAAAGGAAATCAGAGCTATGAGACACTTGAAAAAACTGGCCAGCCTCCTGGTGGCGCTGGCCATGGTTGCAGCTATGAGCGTAACGGCTTTTGCCGCCGGTACCAACACGATTACCGTTAAAAATGCGGTTGCGGGTCAGCAGTATAAACTGTATAGGATCCTGGATTTGTCCGTCAGTGAAGACCAGACTGCCTACAGCTACACCGTCAATGGTGCCTGGGCAGACTTTTTCAAAGACCCGGATGGAAAAGGGCTGACCTATGTCAATATTGACGCGCAGGGCTATGTGACCTGGAAAACGGGCGCGGATGTCGCCGCATTTGCAAAGGACGCGGAAGCGTTTGCAAAGAATCTGACGGCTTTGGACACCATTGCTGCATCCGGCAGTGGCGACATCACGTTCAGCAATCTTGAGGCAGGCTACTATCTGATAACTTCCACCCTTGGCACCAAGGCTGCCGTTGGCACCACGCCCGGCAACCCGGATCCCGTAATTCAGGAAAAGAACGAAGTTCCCACCAACGTGAAGACCGTGGAAGAGGATTCCACCGGCACCTACGGTTCCACCAACGATGCCGACATCGGGCAGACCGTGAACTTCAAGTCCGCCATTACCGCCCAGCCCGGTGCCAAGAACTATGTGTTCGAGGATACCATGTCCGCCGGTCTGACCTATAAGGGCGATGCTAAGGTCTATACCGATGAAGCCATGACCAAGGAGCTGAACGCTTCCGACTATGCCGTGAACAACGATCCCGGCGACGGCAAGACCTTCACGATCACATTTACGCAGAGCTATCTGGATACGATTACCGTCGAAACCAAGCTGTATGTCAGGTATTCCGCCGCGCTGAATGAGAACGCCAAGGTCGGACTGCCCGGCAACGAAAACAAGAGTACGCTGAAGTACGGCGACAGCACCAATACGAAGTCTACCCCCGACAGCGAAACCATCACCTACACCTGGCGCTTTGATGTTCTGAAGTACGGCAATAACAACGAGAACAATACGCTGGAGGGCGCCCAGTTCGTCCTGCTGAGCAAGGATAAGAGCAATGCCGCTGCCGTTGCGGACGGTAAGCTCACCGGTTGGGCGACCGTTCCGACGGCTGGCGAAGACGGCACGACCGTCTGGCCTGCCAATACCCTTCTGACCACAGATGCCAATGGCAAGATCGAGATTGCCGGTCTGGACGCGGATACCTATTATCTGCGCGAAGTCAAGGCTCCGGACGGCTACAACAGGCTTGCCGACGATGTTGAAGTGAAGATTGTCAGAACCACAAGCGAAGACGGCAAAACCCTCACACTGGCTCCTGTCACTGCTAAGGTCAATAACAATTCCGGCACCGAACTGCCCTCCACCGGCGGCACGGGCACGACCATCTTCCATGTGCTCGGATCCATTCTGGTCATTGGCGCAGGTGTTCTGCTTGTCACCAGGAAGCGCATGAATGGCAGAGCATAACCGCTCCGATCTTCCCAAAAGCCGTATGCCGGGGAGGCGCTCCCTCCCCGGCGCGCAGCGGCAAGGAGAGCCCCGCATGAAGTCGAAGAAAAGCAATTTCATAACGATATTCCTGTTCCTGATGCTTCTGGCGGGTCTGTCCTTGCTGCTGTATCCCGGTATCAGCGACTATTGGAACGCCTTCCATTCCAGCCGGGCGATCAGCGAGTATACCGGGAGCGTAGCGGAGATGGATGACGCGCAATATGACGAAATGTGGTCGGCGGCGCGGGCATATAACCGATCCCTTCCGGCGCGCAGCACAGGCTTTACGCTGTCCGACGGGCAGAAACAGGAATACGAGCGTCTGCTGAACGTTTCCGGCCTCGGCATCATGGGCTATGTGGAGATTCCGGAGATCAGCGTCAGTCTTCCCGTCTACCACGGAACGGAGGAATCCGTCCTTCAGATCGCCGTGGGGCATCTGGAGTGGAGCAGTCTCCCGGTGGGGGGTGAGAGCAGCCACTGTGTGCTGTCCGGCCATCGCGCCCTGCCCTCTGCCAGGCTGTTTACAGACCTGGATAAGCTGCGGGAGGGGGATATCTTCCTGCTCCGGGTGCTGGACGAGGTGCTGACCTATGAGGTGGATCGGATCCTCATTGTGGAGCCCCAGGACACGGCGTCATTGCGGATTGTAGAGGGCAAGGACCTCTGCACGCTGGTGACCTGCACGCCCTACGGCGTCAATACCCACCGCCTTCTGGTGCGGGGACACCGGATTGAAAATATCGCGCAGTCCAAGGTGGTCCGCATTACGGCGGACGCGCTGCAAATCGAGCCGCTGATCGTAGCCCCGATTGTGGCAATACCGATTCTGCTGCTTCTGATTCTTCTTTTGCTTCCCAAGAAACCGGTCAGACACGGAGGTGATTCCGATGAAACTTTATAAGCGGATAGCGGCGCTCTTTCTGAGCATGGCTGCCGTTTTTCTGCTGATTCCGGCCGCCGCATCTGCGGCTGGGGCAATCGACCTGAGCCGGGATGTCAGACTGACGATCTCCTATCAGGACGAAGACGTACCGCTTGCCGGCGCGGAATTTTCCGTTTATCTGGTTGCCGACGCAGGCGAGAACGGCGAGCTGACCACGACCCCGGCCTTCCGCCAGTTCAACGTGGATATCCGGGGCAGAAACGACGCGGCGTGGAAGGCCCTTGCCCGAACCCTGGAGGGGTATGTCCTGCGGGATCAGATCGAGCCTACGGACAGCGGCGCGACGGGACAAAGCGGATTCCTGCATTTCCCCACAGGAGATACGAAGCTGACGCCGGGGCTGTATCTGGTGCTGGGACAGCGGCACAGGCAGAATGGCTTCCGCTATGACGCCGCGCCCTTCATGGTGATGCTGCCGGCGCAAAGCGAACATACATGGAGCTATGAAGTGATCGCAAGCCCCAAGCACGAAAAGCGGGAGATCCCGGATACCCCCGCCGTCATCACCCGGAAGGTCCTGAAGGTGTGGGACGACGACGGCCACGAAAACAGCCGACCCAGGGAGATCACCGTCCAGCTTCTCCGGGACGGTGAGGTCTACGATACGGTGACGCTGAACGCAGACGATAACTGGCGCTATACATGGACGGAGTTGGACGACGACTACCGCTGGACGGTGGCGGAAAGGGAGCTCAGCGGCTACACCGTGCGGATCGACCGGGAGGGCATCACGTTTGTTGTGACGAATACCTACGTTCCGACCAGCCCACCGGATACGCCGACACAGCCGACGAAACCGTCAACGCCGGGTAAACCGTCGCTGCCGCAAACCGGTCAGCTCTGGTGGCCGGTACCGGTTCTTATGTGCGTCGGGCCGGCCTTTGTCGCGGCCGGTCTGCTGCGCCGGAGGAGAAAAAGGGATGGAACATAATGGCGGAAAACCGCTGATCCGGACAGGGCTGCTGCTGATTGCAGCAGCCCTTCTTCTGACGGGATACAATCTGTGGGAATCAGAGCGGGCAGCGGCCGAAAACAAGGTGATCGTTGCGCGGCTGGAGGAAGTCCTTTCGGAACCGACGCACCCGGAGACTGCCCCGATCCCGGAACCTGCCGCCCCGGAGGAAGCGGTACCGGATCATATTCTGAATCCCGATATGGAAATGCCCACGGAAACGGTCAACGGCTACGAATATATCGGCGTGCTGGAAATTCCGGAACTGGAGCTGAAGCTGCCGGTTATGAGCACATGGAGCTACCCGAAGCTGAGGGTTGCGCCCTGCCGGTACGAAGGCTCCGTTTACAGCGGAAGCCTGATCGTTGCGGCGCACAACTACAGCTCCCATTTCGGCCGGCTCCGGCAGCTTCATGCCGGGAGCGAGGTCACGTTCACGGATGCGGACGGAAACCTCTTCTCCTACGAGGTGATCTCCCTGGAGACCCTGATGCCGACGGCGGTCGAGGAAATGGAAAGCGGCGACTGGGACTTAACGCTGTTCACCTGCACGGTCGGCGGCCGGACGCGGGTGGCGGTACGCTGCGCCTTGAGCTGACCATGCCACCTTTTTGTATCATAAGGATCTCCCGTTCTCCCGGACGACCCGCGCAAACCAGCGGGCGCTGTCCTTCGGGATCCTTTTTTGTGTCGGATAGTCGATATAGATGAGGCCGAAGCGCTCGGCGTAGCCGCTGTGCCACTCAAAATTATCGGTCAGCGACCAGTGGAAGAAGCCCCGGATGTCGGCGCGTTCACTGCCTTTGCGAAGCGCAAGCAGATAACGGTGCAGAAAATCGATCCGGTCGGCGTCGTGCACCTGCCCGTCGAGATAGATCCGGTCATTGCAGCTCAGGCCGCATTCCGTTACATAAAGCGGAAGCCGATAGCGCCCGTAGAGGAAGGCGTAGCCATACTCCATGATCTCCGGCGTGATGGGCCACTTGAGGGCGGTGCAGGGAAAGCCCTTTGGCCGCGGCAGATAGACCGGCCGCCCGTTTGCATCGGCTGCGATCTCACTGCCGTTGTAAGAATTGATGCCGATGAAGTCGGGGACGGCGTGCATGATGTCCCAATCCTCCTGTGAGATCTTCCGCATAAGAGACGAAAGTGCCCCCGGCTCCGGCTCGACGCGGCCGAAGCACACGGCGTCGAGCGTGATGGGATGGGTGAACATCCAATCGGCATCCGTCAGACGGAAGGTTTCCTCCCGCGCCGCTTCCTCGCCGGAAGGGCTGTGGGGATAGCAGAGCTTCCCGGTGGAGGCAATGCCGATCTGCGCACCGGGCGCGGCGCTTCGGATCGCACGGAAGGCAAGCCCATGGGCAAGCATCAGGCTTTTCCAGCACTGCACGAGCTGCGGCAGAGGACAGCGCCTGCCCGGCGCGTGGACGCCGTCGCAATAGCCGAGCTTGAGAACGATCTGCGGCTCGTTGAGCGTGATGAAACGGGAAACACGGCCGCCAAAATGCCGCGCCATCCTGCCCGCAAAGCGGGCAAAGGCCTCTGCCGTCTCCCGGCGCAGCCAGCCGCCCCCAGCTTCCAGCGCCTGGGGCAGCTCCCAGTGATAGAGCGTCATCCACGGTGTAACGCCATGCCGCAGACAGCAGTCCACCACCCGGTCATAGTAGCGAAGACCCGCTTCGTTCCAGCGGCCGTCGCCCTTGGGGTCGATGCGCGCCCAGCTCGTGGAAAAGCGGTATGCGCGAAGGCCGAGTGATGCCAGCAGGGCGATATCCTCTTCAAAGCGGTGATAGCCGTCGCAGGCAACGGAACCGTCTTCTCCGTTTGCGACGGCACCCGGCTTCCGGCAGAATACGTCCCAGACGCTTTCCCCGCCGCCGTCCGCGGCGGGGTATCCTTCCGTCTGGTAGGCGCTGGAGGCAGCGCCCCAGACAAAATCCTTGCCAAATGCCATATCAGTTCCCCATGACGACGCGCACCGAAACGACGCTGCCCGGTGCGGCGGGAGCAATGAGATTCCCGCCCTGCGGCTTTCCGTCCACGTACAGCGCTCCTACGCCGTGTTCCGCGCCGTCCGGGTTTTCGATGGAGATGTGGTACTGTGCGCCCCGGAAGCGCCGTGTCAGTGTGATGGTTTTCCATTCCGGCGGGATGCAGGGATCGATCCGCAGACCGTCCAGCTCCGGCTGTACGCCGAGGATCGCCTGAGAGATGGACACGAACGTCCAGGCGGCCGTGCCGGTAAGCCAGCTGTTTTTGGCCTCGCCGAAGGTCGGCGCGTCCTTACCCGCGACCATCTGGCTGTAGACATAAGGCTCTGTGCGGTGGATCTCGCTGACCGATTCCAGATAGGCCGGGCAGATCTTCCGGTAGGTTTCAAAGGCGCGGGCGCCGTGTCCCAGGACGGTCTCTCCGCAGGTGATCCAGGGGTTGTTGTGGCAGAAAATACCGGCGTTTTCCTTATATCCCGGGGGATAAGAGCTGATTTCGCCAAGATTGAGATAGTATTTCGTGTAGGCAGGCTGCAAAAGAACAATGCCGAATTTGCTGTCGAGGCGTTCTTGTACGCTCCTGAGCGCTTTGGCAGCCTCACCGTTTTCCTTACCGATACCGGCCATGACGCACATACCCTGGGGCTCGATGAAGATCTGCCCTTCTGCACATTCCTTGCTTCCCACCGGTGCGCCGAAGGCGTCGTAGGCTCTGCGGAACCAGGCACCGTCCCAGCCCGCGTCCAGCACGGCCTGTTCCATTTTTGCCACCGCCTCTGCGGCATCCGCCGCTTCCCCGGCCAGATCAAGGTGACGGCAGATGTCGGCATACGCCCTGCCGTATTTGACAAACATACCCGCGATGAACACGGACTCCGCCACAGGCCCCTCGCTGGGGCCTGTGATCTGGAAGCTTTCCCCCGGGTGGGCGGAGAAGCAGTTGAGATTCAGACAGTCGTTCCAGTCGGCGCGGCCGATGAGCGGCAGGCCGTGGGGACCCAGGTGGGTGCAGGTGAACCGGAAGCTGCGGCGCAGATGCTCCATAAGGGGCGCGGAATTGTCCGGGTCGCAGTCGAAGGTCACATTTTCGTCCAGGATCGTCCAGTCGCCGGTCTCCCGCAGATAAGCGTCCACCCCCGCGATCAGCCACAGCGGATCGTCGTTGAAGCCGCTGCCCACCGCGAGATTCCCTTTCTTCGTAAGGGGCTGGTACTGGTGATAGGCGCTGCCGTCCGGGAACTGGGTGGCGGCAATGTCCAGAATCCGCTCTCTTGCGCGCTGGGGGATAATGTGGACAAAGCCCAGCAGATCCTGGCACGAATCCCGGAAGCCCATGCCTCGCCCCATGCCGCTTTCAAAATAGCTGGCAGACCGGCTCATATTGAACGTGACCATACACTGATACTGGTTCCAGATATTGACCATCCGGTCAACCTTTTCGTCACCGGTGACGACGTGATAATTGGCAAGCAGACCGTCCCAGTAGGCGCGCAGGGCGTTCATCGCATCGTCAAACTGCCCCGGCGTGTGATAACGGGCGATCATTTCCCGGGCGCGCGCCTTGTTGATCACCCCCGGAGCGGAAAATTTTTCGGCTTCCGGATTTTCGATATAGCCGAGTCCCAGCACCAGCGTCTGCTCCTCGCCGGGAAGCAGCGTCACGTGGAACTGCATCGCGCCCACCGGCGCCCAGCCGTGGGCGACGGAGTCGGTGCAGCGCCCGGCGGCAACGGCCTGCGGCAGAGCCGGAGAGCCGTAAAGGCCGACGAATGCGTCCCGGGCGGTATCAAAGCCGTCATAGGGGCGGTTTGCCCAGAGGACGGCGTAGTGGTTCCGCCGCTCCCGGTATTCCGTTTTGTGGTAGATCGCGTCCGGCTCGATCTCCACCTCGCCGATGGAGAAGTTCCGCTGGAAATTGGAGCCGTCGTCCATTGCGTCCCATAGGCAGAACTCAACATACGGGAAAACGTCCAACGTTTTTTCTGCGTCTGCTTCGTTTTTCAGCGTCAGCCGGATGAGCAGGCAGTTATCGCCCTGGGGAACCAGAAGCGTCTGAACGGCCGAAACGCCGTTTTTTTGCCCCTCGATCACGCTGTAGCCAAGGCCGTGGCGGCAGGTGTAGCCGTCCAGCTCCGTCTTGGTGGGCTGCCAGCCGGGGTTCCAGACCGTGCCGCCGTCTTTGATATAGAAACGGAAGCCCTCCTGATCGGTCGGGCAGTTGTTGTAGCGGTAGCGGGTGAGGCGGCGCAGCCGTGCGTCCCGGTAGAAGCAGTAGCCGCCCGCCGTGTTGGACAAAAGGGCGAAGAAATCCTCGCTGCCGAGATAGTTGATCCACGGAAGGGGCGTGCGGGCATCGGTGATCACGTATTCCCGCTGCTGGTCGTCAAAATGGCCGAAATACATATTGAAAACTCCTCCTTCGCCGGCGGCACACGGCACGTCGACAATATTCGCAATCGTTTAAGTATCCAAATATGGCAAAATCACGTTTCTACAATAACGGATTTTTGCGCAAAATGCAATACTAATTTTGATAATTTTTTCATAAGCCCGGATTTTTTTGCTTTTTTGACGGAACAGAGAAAAAACGCAGAGAAGTTTCGAATTGTTAAGCTGTCAAAACAACTAAATTTACGTAGCAAAACTGGGCAAAAGAAACAAACTTTATGAGATGCGCCAAAAACGCAAAAATACCTCTTGCATTTTTGGGCAAAATACGCTATTTTGAAATTACGAAAACGATTAAGAAATTTCGAGGCAGAAACGGAGGCGCAGCTGAATGGTTTCCATGAAGGACATTGCGAAGGCCTGCGGCGTCTCGGTCGCAACGGTCAGCAAGGCGCTCTCCGGGCAGCCGGATATCGGAGAACAGACCCGTGAGCAGATCTGCAAAACAGCCGACAGCCTCGGGTATATGACCAATTCCGCCGCACGGGCGCTCAAGACGAACCGGACATACAATATTGGCGTCCTGTTTGTGGACGAGCGGCGCAGCGGCCTTGCCCACGAGTATTTTTCTTCGGTGCTGGAAAGCCTGAAGGTCGAGGCTGAGGCCGGCGGCTATGACATCACGTTCATCAACCGCAACGTCGGCAGGAAGGCCACGACGTATTTACAGCACTGCCAGTACCGGGGCGTCGACGGGGTCGTGATCGCCTGCGTTGATTTTGACGACCCGCAGGTGCTGGAGCTGGTCAATTCCAGGCTCCCGGTGGTGACCATCGACCATGTGTTCAATAACCGCGCCGCCGTGGTTTCCGACAACGTGCGGGGCACGGAAGAGCTGGTACGCTGCGTCTACGCCAAAGGCCACCGACGCATCGCGTTTATCCACGGCGAGCGGACCGCCGTCACCGAAAATCGTCTGACGGGCTTCTACCGCGCCTGCGACGCGCTGGAGCTGGAGATCCCGGATGATTATATCCGCGAGGGCGTGTACCATGACCCCGACCGCTGCGCGGAGCTGACGCAGGAGCTGCTGCGCCTGCCGGAGCCGCCGACCTGCATCCTGATGCCGGACGATTTTTCCAGCATCGGCGGGGAAAACGCCATCCGACGCATGGGACTGAGGATCCCCGAGGATGTGAGCGCAGTCGGCTACGACGGCATTCAAATCGCAAGCGTCATGAGTCCGGCGCTTACCACCTACCGGCAGGACACCCAGGCGCTGGGAAGGACGGCTGCGGCAAAGCTCATCGAACTGATCGAGAAGCCCCGCACGGCACTGGTCGACCGGATCCTGATCCCGGGGCATCTCGTGGAGGGCGCGTCCGTCCGCAGAATCGAGACGCTTTGAATTTGGTGTTATCTGCAATGAGGCAGAGCACATAGATGGCAACCGCCAAAAATCAACAGGAGGAATTCACATGAAAAAGTATCTTGCGCTGTTTCTCGCAGTCCTGATGCTCGCGGCTGTGTTTGCAGGCTGCGCGGGCAAGGGGACTTCCACCGGCACATCCGCCAAAGAAGGCAAGGTCTTCAACATCTACGCATGGAACGAGGAGTTCAAGGGCTTCTTTGAGAAATACTACACCGTTCCCGAAGGCGTGACGGTCAACTGGATCATCACCCCCAGCGCGGACGGCGCGTATCAGGACAAGCTTGACGAGGCGCTTCTGAATCAGCAGAGCGCTTCCGCCGACGACAAGGTCGACCTGTTCCTGGCCGAAGCCGACTACATCCAGAAGTACACCGAGTCTGCCGTTACGCAGGACGTCGCCGCCCTGGGCGTGACCGATTTCTCCAACACCTACGCCTACACCGTGCAGGCCGCCTCCGACGCTTCCGGCGTCGTCAAGGGCGTCTCCTTCCAGTGCTGCCCGGCAGCTCTGATCTACCGCCGCTCCATCGCCAAGGACGTTCTGGGCACCGATGACCCCACCGAGGTGCAGGAAAAGCTGAACAGCTGGGAGAAGTTCGACGCCGTCGCGGCTGACGCCAAGGCCAAGGGCTACCTGATGACCGCCTCCGAGGCCGCTACCTACCGCGTGTTCTCCAACAACGTCTCCGAGCCCTGGGTCGATGCGGACAACAAGCTCCAGATCGACCCCGCCATCCAGACCTGGATGACCCAGGCCAAGGATTTCTCCGACAAGGGCTATACCCAGGACTGCGACATCTGGTCCGACGAGTGCACCGCCCAGATGTTCGGCGACGGCAAGGCCATGTGCTACTTTGGACCTGCCTGGTACTTCAACTTCTCCATGGGCAATGCACAGGACGCGGAGAAGGGCTGCTTCGGCGACTGGGCGATCTGCGAAGGCCCTCAGGCGCACTTCTGGGGCGGCACCTGGCTGCTGGCGCCTGCCGGCACCGATAACCCCACCATGGTTGCCGACATCATGAACACCTTCATCAACGACGAAGAGGTCTGCACGAACCTGGTCAAGAACGAGGCCCAGTTCTCCAACAACCAGAAGGTCAACGAGACCGTTGCGAAGGATCCGTCCTATGGCAGCGACTTCCTGGGCGGACAGAACGACATCGCCCTGTTCTGCGACCTGGCCAAGAACATCAAGTTCGAGAATCACACCATCTATGACCAGCTGCTCAACGAGGGCCTGCAGGCCAACTGGAGAGAGTACTGCAAGGGCACCGTCACCGAGGACGAGGCCATGAGCAACTTCTACAAGTACGTCAACGAAAAGTATCCCACCATCGTTACCCCGTAACTCCACATGAAAATCCGGGGCAGAGCGGCCGCTCTGCCCCGGAGGACGATTCAGCTGCGGTTTCGGGCAGGCCGGGAAAGCCTGCCGGAAACTGCGTCCGAACAGGGAAGGAGAGGTTTTATGCAGACGACAAAAGTACCCAGGGTAAGGGCGAAACGTTCGAAGATCAGCTATGCGAAGTGGGGCTATATTTTTATCGCGCCGTTCTTTCTGATCTATGCGCTGTTTCACTTCACGCCCCAGCTGCTGACGATCTACAACAGCTTTTTTGAAAACTACCGGGAGGGTCTGGCGCAGGTGGGGCCGAACTTTGTGGGCCTGAAGAACTATATCACGCTCTTTACACCCGACAAGAACGGAACCATCGACATCCTGAAATATGCGGGCAATACGATCGTGCTCTGGGTCGGCGGCGCGATCCCGCAGGTCGTGATCTCCCTGATGCTCGCCTGCTTCTTCACCAGCTACCGCCTGAAGATCAAGGGTCAGCAGTTTTTCAAGACCGTCATCTATATGCCGAACCTCATCATGGCCTCGGCGTTCGCAATGCTGTTTTACATGTTGTTTTCCAACGTCGGCCCGGTCAACCAGATCCTGACCCAGCTTGGCTGGATCGACATGCCCATCGACTTTTTCAACATCCGCTTTACCGTGCGCGGGCTTATCTGCCTGATGAACTTCCTCATGTGGTTCGGCAACACGACGATTCTGCTGATGGCGGGCATCATGGGCATCGATCAGTGCCTGTTTGAGGCGGCGAATATGGACGGCGCAAGCTCTTTGCAGGTCTTTTTCAAGGTGACGCTGCCGCTTCTCATGCCGATTCTGGTTTACACGGTCATCACCGCGCTCATCGGCGGCCTTCAGATGTTCGATGTGCCCCAGGTTCTGACCAACGGACTCGGTACGCCGAACCGGAGCTCTACGACGCTGGTCATGTATCTCAACAACTACCTCAAGACCAGCAAGAATTACGGCATGTCCGGTGCGATCTCCGTTGTGATCTTCATCATCACGGGTCTTCTGAGCATGGTGGTGTTCAGGTCGCTGACGAGCCGGGACGAAGAGTAAGGGGGCGCTTGCAATGAAGAAAAATTCCGCAGACAGCCGCAAGGCTCGCGCCATGCTGACCATCAGCCGGGCACTGGTTTACGTGCTCCTGGTCTTTTTATCGGTTCTTTGCCTGTTTTCGTTTTACATGCTGATCGTCAACGCCTCGCGTACCAACGCGGATCTGCAGGGCGGCTTCAAGGCGCTGCCCCAGGGGCACTTTCTCGAAAACCTGGTCAATGCCTGGAGCGACAGCTCCATCAATATCCCCCGGGGCATGCTCAACAGCTTCATCGTGGCGGCTGCGACGGCAGTGCTGTCTACGTATTTTTCCGCGCTGACCGCCTACGGCCTGCACGCCTATCACTTCAGGCTGAAGCGCGCCGCGTTTTTGTTCATCATGGCCGTCATGGTCATCCCCAAGCAGGTTTCCGCTACCGGCTTTGTACAGCTGTGCTACAAGCTGAAGCTGACCAACAGCTATCTTCCGCTGATCCTTCCGGGGATCGCGGCGCCGGTGGTGTTCTTCTACATGATCCAGTACATGAAAAGCGTGCTGCCGATGGAGATCGTGGAGGCCGCCCGCGTGGACGGTTCCGGGGAATTTTTCACCTTTAACCGCATCGTTCTGCCCATGCTGAAGCCTGCCATTTCTGTGCAGATGATCTTCACGTTCGTTGAGTCGTGGAACAACTATTTCCTGCCGGCGCTGCTGCTGGATAAGGCGGAAATGAAGACGGTTCCCATCATGATCGCGCAGCTGCGTGCGGCGGACTATTCCAAGTTTGACCTTGGCAAGGTGTATATGTTCATTCTGCTTGCCATTTTGCCGGTGCTGCTGGTATACATCTTCCTGTCCCGCTACATCGTCAAGGGCGTGACCGCCGGCTCCGTCAAGGGATAAAGGGGCGCCGGACGGGTACTGTAATTCCAATCATGAAATAACTGCCGCAGATCGGAACCGCTCCGATCTGCGGCAAAATATTAGGGTGTATCCGAAAACCGGCGAAATGACCGGCAGCGAGGGATTTTTGTCCTGAGCAAGCCATTTTTCCCAGGAATCCTTGCTGTAGCGGCGCAGGGCAAAAAGAGCTTCCGTCCGGGCGTTTTGACAGTTTTTGGACGCACCCTACGCACATTTCGGAATATCGCCCGGGCAGAAGGGCGCTTTCCCTCCATTCGCGTTATCTGTCCGCATCCGTTATTGCGTCCTTTGCACAACATGCCATTTTCCGTCCTCCCAAGGCGCTGGGGTGCAAATGATCGCCGGAATCACAGTATGGGGCTAAAATGCCCGGATCCGTCGCGTCCGCAGTTGCTTCCGCAAAATCAATCACCCTATCGAAGCAGTCTGCGCTGCGGATCATCCCATTCAGCCGCAGCCGTTCCTGTTCCTGCTCCGGGTTGTAGTCCAGGGAGCCGTTGCGGGGCGTCAGCGTTGCCGCGTATACCGTCAGATTCCTTTCGTGAGCTTTGACCGCCAGGGATTTCAGTCCGGCAAATACGGCGTCGGCCCCTGCGGTTTCGACGTCTTCCGGCTTTCGGATCCAGCCAATGTCGTTGGTGCCCAGGGCAAAAATCACCGCAGTGACGCCTTCCACCCCGAGTACATCCCGTTCAAAGCGCTCCATGGCAGCAGGGCCAAACACCTGAAGTGCAGCCTCCGGCGCCCCGAGCAGCAGCCTGTTTCCCCCGATTCCCGCGTTCAGCACAATGGCCGGATGCCCATTGTCATTCAGCATCCGTTCCAGCGGTACCGTCCACGTGCTCTGCTGGGTGATGGAGTCGCCAAAGCAGACAATCACCTCAGGCGCTTCATCGGTCAGAACCTCCGCCCCGGAAATTGCGGGAATACCGGGAAGATTTCCCCAATAGCTGTCCGGAAAACCGCGCCTGCTGATATCCATCTGCGGCGCATAAACAAAATTCCCGTCCTTGCTGCACTGCACATGGGCGGCAATGCAGTTTCCCGATGTAACGTCCCCCCGGAAGGCCGCAAAGACGGACAGATACTGCCCGGCCTCAATATGCAGGGGAATTTCGTCGGAGTAACATTCCTCACCGATTTCAAGCACCAGCTGTTCTTTCCCGCAAAAGCGCACCATCTGCCGCTCACCGCCGTCCACGCAGACGGCGGCCTGAATAATTTGAAGCGTTGTACAGCCTTCCTTATTGGAAAACCGCAGTCGGACGCGCTCCCCGGATACCGCCGCCGGCACCGTCAGCCACATGGTGCGGTTGCGGTATTTCGGTGTGACCGTCCTGATGTTGGTATGGGACTGATTCCATACCGTGATCCAGTGGGAAACGGGTTTTCTCTTCATCGTATCGCTTTAACCTTCCCAGGTTCCTTCGTTGATTTTACGGATCGTGTCCAAAGGAATCTTGATATCCCTGTGGTACGTCAGCAGACCGTTTTCCTCATTTTCCACATCGGTCAGCTGGGTATAGCAGTACCCCTGAATCAGAGGAGAATCCAGGATTGCCCGGGTCAGCTCCGCGTATTTCCTCGTGTATGCGCCAAGGTCATTTTCCTCGCAGTACCCCCAGGAGCGTGCCAGGTCGGATTCCGGCGCGTATTTCACGCCGCCAAATTCCGTGACCAGGATGGGCTGTCCCCGGTAACCGTACCCGTCGGCAAACAGGCTCCTGCCGCCGGGCGTCATGGTCAGGACGGATTCCATGCTCTCAAAGTGCTTCCTCAGCTTTTCCCCGGAGGGGGAATAATCGTGGATCGTCAAAAGATCGCCGCAGGTATGCTCCCAGCCGTCATTATCCATCACAACGCGGGTATCGTCAACGGATTTTGTCATGTACATCAGGGCGTTGCAGTGCGCCTGCTGCTGCCTGTCAACCTTGATTTCCGGAACGCCCCAGGATTCATTCAACGGCGTCCATGCCACGATGCAGGGATGGTTGTAGTCCCGCTCCACCGCTTCCATCCACTCGGAATAGATCCGGTGGGCGTATTCCCTGGAATACACATACGCGGCGCCGATCTCCCCCCAGACCAGCAGGCCGAGACGGTCGGCGTGGTAAAGATACCGGGGGTCTTCCACCTTCTGGTGCTTGCGCACACCGTTGAAGCCCATGGCCTTGGTCAGCCGGATATCCTTGATGAAATCCTCATCGCTGGGCGCTGTCAGAAGAGACTGCTCCCAATAGCCCTGATCCAGAACCAGCTTCTGGTAGTACTCGCGGTTATTCAGCAGAAACCGGCCGTTTTCGATGCTGACCTTGCGCATACCGAAATAGGTATCCACGCGGTCCGTGGTTCCGTTTTCCCCATAGACCGTGATTTTCGCGTCAAACAGGCGGGGATTTTCCGGCGTCCACGCCAGATCCTCCTGGAAATTCCACGCCTGCAATCCGGTCTGATCCAGCCCAATGGTCACGCTGCCCTTGCAGCTTTGGGGCGCGACCGTGAGATTCGCCGCAGCCGTGCCCTGGAAGGAAATGTCAAACGCAATCTTCTTTGCGATCTCACTCAGCTGATATTCAAATCGGACCGCCCGCCGGTCAAATTCGGGGGTGATATGGCAGCCGACCAGATAAAGGGGCTCCACCGCCTCAAGCCAGACCGTCTGCCAGATTCCGGTCGTCCGGGAGTAGAAGATGCTTCTGGAATTTAATTCCCAGAACTGCTTGCCCCGGGGCATCTCCAGATCCCGGTAATCGTCTTCCGCCTTCACTTCAATGACGTTATCGCCCGTCTGATCGACCGCATCCGTAATGTCCGCCGCAAAGCCGGTCTGCCCGCCGGTGTGGCTGCGGATGTATTGACCGTTTACCCACACGTCACACCGATAATCCACCGCGCCGAAATGCAGAAGAATGTTCTTTCCCCCCATTTCGCCGGGGAGGGTGAACGTCCTGCGGTACCATACCGTTTTGTGGAAGCCCTTATCCTCGATCCCGGACAGTGCGGTCTCGCAGGCGTAGGGGACAATGATCTTTCGGTCAAGCGTCTTCTCACCGATGGAGAAATCCCATTCGCCGTTCAGGCAAAGCCAGTTATCCCGTCTGAAATTCGGGCGGGGGTATTCGCTTCTCGGTACTCTCGTCATAAGAGCCTCCTCCATTTTCTTCAGGAACCGCCGGCCGGAACGGCGCGATCGTCCCGCTGGTTATGATACAGTTTCTTGCGTGGAATCCCACATATCCGTACAGGATCGGCCTTCTGTCCCGATATTCCAGGATCACTTTGCCGTTCATCCGCAGAGAGATCATATTTCCTGCGGCAATGATCTGCAAGCTGACATGGCTGCCGCCGTCGTAGGGGATTTCCCCCAGCAGCGTTTCGTCATAGCGGTGCTTCCACAGCCGGAGCCGGTCTTCGGAAACGCAGACTCTGTAGCCTACAAAGAAGTTGGTGCCAAGCCGTTTGTCGCCGCCCTCTCCCCCGTCGGCCAGATGCTCCGCCCGGAAAATCACACCCGCCTGCCAGCCCTCGCCGCAGTCCGCGACGGTCAAATCCGCGGAAATATTCCCGTTGCTCCATTTTTCCCTGCCGCAGACTTTGTCATAGGGGCCGATATTCCGAACGGAAACAGCATCACATCCGCTGCCATAATAGGGAGCAATGGCGACCGTTTCGGCGTTCATTTGCAGCGTGTGGCTATCGGCAGTCAGATCGCACCGGTAAAATGCCAGATCGCTTTCCCGATCCACGCAGTCGGGCGGCAGGACATTGCCGTCCACCCGGATTGCTTCCCCGCAGGCTTTGCATTCCAGCGCAAGGAGCTGGTAGGTTCCCCGGGTCGTGACGTCAAAGCAGATTTCACGGCTGCCCGGCGCGAGGCAGGGCACCGGATAGTGCAGCGTCTCTTTGTCTGCGGAATGGGCAGCGGCAGACCCGATGGCGAATTGGCCGTCCGCATAATAGGAAGCCCCGCAGCCGCCAAGGGATACATTGGCCTTCAGCCGCAGCAGATTGTCCATATAGACCGACAATCCGCCGCCGTATTCCACGCGGATGCAGTGGAGCGCTTCGTGATCATAATCTTTCAGCAGCTTCTCACGGACGACCAAGCCCAGCCTGTTCTTGACGGAAATCGTGTTTTCCGCCCTGTCAAGCTCCAGCCGGATATCGTCCGCCCCGGTAAAAGAAATGCCGTATCGGGCGATCCCCTCACCGGCAGCCATATGAAATTCCGCCGCGCCTGCCTCCGGAAGGGTCACGTCTTCGGCAAATGCGCGATGTACGGATTGCGGCGCAGGCCGCAGACGCCGCCATTGCGGCAGTGCAGGCACCGGCCTGGGCGTGGCGGTCGGGCCGAGAATGTACGCCCGCTCCTGGGTAAATACCACAGGGTCGATGTTCAGATCCCGGGTCTTATCCGGATTCAGGTTGTGATACACGATATAATGGGTGTGCAGATCGGGCCCCAGCACCGTGCAGCTATGCCCCAGGCCGACCACATTCCCTTCCGTGCGGACAATCACGGGATTGTACGGGTCGTCCCGGTAAGGCCCCAGCGGGCTGTCCGCAACCGCCGCGTTGATCCGGTATCCCTTGGACAGGAAATGGTTGCCGGTGTAGGTCAGGTGGTATTTCCCGTCCTTTTTGACAACAAAGGGTCCCTCCGTCCAGCCGTGCAGGTAAGCGCCGATCAGGACCTCCTCCCCAAATTCCGTCGGGGAATCCATTTTGCAGCCCACAATCCCCCGGTCGTCCGCCCGGTAGGCATACCACCGGCCGTCGTCGTCGATAAAGACGGAGAAGTCGATGGTGCGGCCGATGTTTCCGGTGATTTTCCGGAACGGGCCGGTGGGGCTGTCGCTTTTCAGCACGTAGTGGCCGAAGCCGTGGGGGGACGTGTACATATAAAACGCGCCGTTCCACCGCACGACCTCCGGCGCAAAGGGAACCAGGCCGGGAAACTCCTCCTCCGGCACCGTCGCCCCTTCCGGCTTCCAGTTTACCAGATCGTCGGAGCTCCAGCACCGGACGTCCGGGTTCGTTGCGTAAAGATAGTATTTTCCGTTATACCGCAGGACAAAAGGGTCCGCAAAATCGCCGTGCCTTTTGATGGGGTTGCAGTAGGTATTCATAGGCTCACCCCTTGATTCCGCTCATCACAAAGGAATCCGTAAAGTATTTCTGGCAGGTAATGAACAGAATCAGAACCGGCAGGAGGGCAATCAGCGACGCGCACATCACCAGCGGGATATCCGTCTGCTGCTCATAATGGGAGCTGAGCATGGCAATGGCCACCTGAATCGTCTGTCGGCTCTCGCTGTGGGTAAAGATCATGGGGCCAAAATAGTCGTTCCAGGTCGCCATGAACAGCATGATCGCGTTGGAGATGATGGCGGGCTTGCACAGGGGTAAGAATATCCTCCGGTACGCGCCGAAGTAGCTGCACCCGTCGATCTTGGCGGCATCCAGATAACCGGAGGGCAGCCCGATCATGAACTGCCGCAGGAAGAATATGTTGTTGATATTGCACAGGGACGCCGGAACGATCATGGGAAGCAGAGTGTCGATCCACTTGATCCTGGAATACATGACAAACTGAGGCACCAGCAGCACCACGCCGGGCACCATCATGGTCGCCAGGAGCATCAGGAAGATAACATTCTTCCCGGGAAAATCCAGCTTTGCGAAGGCAAAGGCCGCCATGCTGGTGGTCAGCGTGCTGAGCGCCAGCACGGTCAGGCTGATGATCGCGCTGTTTTTGATGCCGGTAACCAGGTTCGCCGCACGCCAGACATCCACATAGTTCTTCCAGTCAACGGGCTTGGGAATCCACTGGGGCGGAATGGTATACACGAGGTTGGCTTCCTTCAGGGACGTTACCAGCATCCAGGCAAAGGGCAGGATCATGGTGCAGGCGCCTGCCAGAAGAATCAGAAATGTAATGACCCGACCGGGGGAAGTTTTCCTGTTCATATCATTCACCTCCGTAAACCCATTTCCTGGACAACGCAAACTGCATCACCGTCAGCAGCATGATCATCAGGCCGAAAATACCGGCAACCGCGCAGGCATACCCCATCTGGCTGCTCTCAAAGGCTTTCTGCCAGATATAAAAGACGATCGTCCCAACGCCGTACCCGCGTCCGCCGTCCGGCGCAAACAGCTGCACCTCCACAAAGGTCTGAAGGGAACCGATCATGCCCATAACCACAATATAGAACGTCGTCGGCGTCAGCATGGGCAGGGTGATGGTGCGGAACTGATGCCAGGAGGAAGCCCCGTCAATGGACGCCGCCTCATAGAATTCCTTCGGCACATTCTTCAGCGCCGCTATGTAATAGATGGAAATAATGCCGATCATTTTCCAGGAGATCATGATCACGATCATTCGCCTTGTCCACTTGGGATCCCCCAGCCAGTCCGGCCCCGCCGCGCCGAACAGTGCGAGAAACTGATTGATCAGACCATACTGAGAATTAAACAGCCATTTCCAGATCAGCACCAGCGCCACAACAGAAGAAATAAAGGGCAGATAATACACCACCCGGAATGCCTTTTCCCCGAGGATCTTCTTGTGGCAGCAATAGGCAAATCCCAGCGCGAATGCGGTATAAATCGGGATCGGGATGAGCATGTACAGGGTGTTTTTCAGCGCCGTCCAGAATTTGACGTCGGCGAACATTTTATCAAAATTCCGAAGTCCGACAACCGTGCGCTTGACGGACAGAATATTCCAGTTTGTGAAGCCGGCATAGACGCAGATCGCCAGCGGGATCAGGAAAAACACGAAGAAATAAACAAGCGACGGCGTGACCATCAGCAGCCCCGCAATGCCTTCCTTCCGTTTCAGCTTACTTCTCTTTTTCATAAGGAGCCCTCCCTTCGGAGACAATCGGGCAATTGCCGGCAGACGTCATGTCTGCCGGCAATCGAAAAACAACGTATCAGCCAGCGTACTCGGCCTTCTGTGCGATGCTCTCGTCCAGCAGCGCCTGCACGGTATCATTGATGGACTTGCAGTATTCCTCAGCGGTCATTTCCCCGTTGTAAACGGCGGCGGTATTGGAATTGAACTCGGCGAACCATTCCTGATTGAAGGTTCTGGACTGGGTCGCCAGACGGGCGGTGTGCTCGAACATATCCCAGAACACTTCCTTGCTGTCGGGCTTCAGGCCGGAGGCGGTGTACTCGCCGTAGGCCATATCCTTCAGGGTGGGGACAGCCTGGCCGTTGGTGTAGGCGGTTCTCTGGGCATCCTCGTTGAAGGCGAGGAAGGCGCACAGGTTGGAGGCTTCCAGCGGATGCTCGGTGGTGGCGGAGACGGCCAGACCGGCGCTGCCGAACCAGATGGCGGTCTTGCCGGTGTTGGGGCTGACAGGCCAGGGCATAACGTCCCAGTCAAAATCGCAGTTCGCCCAGAAATCGCCCAGGCTCCAGGTGCCGGCGCCAACCATGGCCAGCTTACCCTGCTTGAAACGGTCATAGTCGCTCAGCGCGGTCTGCTCTGCGGGAGAGGGGCAGACGCCGTGAACCAGGTGCAGGTCTGCACACCACTGAAGGGCTTCGGTGAAGGCGGGATCCGTAATTTCCACCTTGCTCAGGGTTTCCGGATCCACCCACTCGGCGCCGTTGGACCATACGGCGGATTCCAGGGAGTAGGAGCCGGTGCCATAGACCTTTTCATCCCCCTCGCCGGAGGTCAGCTTCTTTGCGGCTTCCAGATAGTCGTTCCAGTCCCAGGGATCCTCGGCGGTGGGCGGGGTGACGCCGGCGGCGGCAAACAGATCCTTATTGTAGAAAATGGGGAAAGCGGAGACGTCCTTGGGCATGGCGTAAATGCTGCCGGAGCCCTGGTTCTCGCCGTCGAAGCGGTACAGATCCAGCAGGCATTCCCAGACATTGCCCTGCTCGAAGATCTCGTTGTTCTCATAGTACTCCGTCAAATCCAGCAGATTGCCGGTGGCCGCGTACTTCATCATCTTGTCGATATTGCAGTAGAAAACGTCGGGGCACTCGCCTGCGCCGATCATCGTCTGCAGCTTGGTGTCGAATTCGTTGTCGGCAACCACGATGTACTCCACTTCCACATTGGGGTAGGCTTCCTCGTACTGCTTGATCATCGCGGTAAAGGTGGCGACCTCGGCATCGGTGCCCCAGCCCATGAAGGTGATCTTCGTCTTCTCGGCGGGGGCTTCGCTGCCGCTCGTCGCAGGTGTGCTCGCTGCCGCAGGGGCATTGGTGGCGGTGGGTTCCGTATTGCCGGAGCAGCCGGTAAAAATGCCCAGCAGCATTACCAGAGCCAGCATCAGGGATAGCAAACGCTTTGTCATGTCATTTTCCTCCTGTAATAATCCTGTTAATTTGTCGATTCAAACATAAATCATGTTCTCTTCGCACTTCGATAATATCACGAACGGCAGTTTGTTGTCAATATTTCCATAATTTATTTATCAAAGTGCTTATTTTTGTAAATCTTAAACACAAATTTTGTTGGATTATTTTCTTTCAGAATATTTAGAACAAAAATCTTATTTTAGAACGTGACAAATCGCGCCTTTTCTGTTATGATATTTCAAAAGGATTCAGGAGGGATTTCAAATGGCGAATATTCTTGAATTAAATCTGGAGGACGAGGAGCGTCTGTGCGGTCTGGGCGCCGCGCTGTCCTCACCTGCCAGGATTCAGATTCTGAAGCTGCTGTACCACAACAGCTTCAACGTCGCCGAAATTGCCGATAAGCTCCAGATTCCGGCTTCCAGTGCAGCCTTGTACATCCGTTCCCTGGAAAACGCCGGACTGATCAACACAAAGCTTCAGCCGGGAAGCCGCGGCTCCATGAAGATATGCAGCCGGAAAAACGATCAGATCATCATCAAGCTGACCTCGGACGATCCCAATGTCAGTAAGGTATCCAGCATTTCCATGCCCATCGGATGCTTTACCGATTGCGAAGTTACCCCCAGCTGCGGACTTGCCTCCGAACTTTCCCAGATAGGATTCGGCGACCGACCCGAGTCCTTTTATCTTCCCGAGCGGGCAAAGGCGCAGATTCTCTGGTCGGCCGCCGGATATGTGGAATATAAGTTTCCCTATCAGCTGCCCCATTCGGCAGCCCTGAAGCGGCTGATCCTGACCGCCGAGCTATGCTCTGAGGCGCTCAACTATAAGGAAGACTGGATATCCGACATCACCTTCTGGATAAACGGCATCGACTGCGGGACATGGCGCTCCCCCGGCGATTTCGGAAGCCGTCTCGGCAGGCTCAACCCGGAGTGGTGGGGCAGCGGCAGCACCCAATACGGGAAGCTGGTCACTCTGGAAATTTCAAACGAGGGCTGCACGATCAATTCCGTCCCGGCATCCGATGTGACATTAAATAGCTTCACCTTCTCCTCCCAGCGGCCGATCTCCGTAAAGATCGGCAACAAGCCGGATGCCGAATTTGTTGGCGGATTTAATCTTTTCGGCGAAAAGTTCGGGGATTTTGAGCAGAACATTATCATGTCCTTTGTCTACTGAGCTTCAGGCAGCACCGCGCAATTCGGCAAGCGCTGTGAGCGAGAGATCTTTCGTTCAATCGAGGTATCGAAAACGGGGGAATCCTGTATGTACCCGCAAGGGGT
>DJNI01000094.1:412-11016 GCA_002436765.1 Clostridiales bacterium UBA6468 | reverse complement strand
GTATGCCGCATCCGTAAGCCGGCTTACGCCGGCAACGGCCGCGCTATATTTCCCGTCTTTCAAGCGGAAGAGGTGGGACGAAAAGACGGCTGAGACTCACAGACGCTTTTTGTGCGGCGCAGCCTTATGCGTCCAGCTTCATTTTACAGTCAGCCGTTCGCATGGTGATTCCAAAAAAGAGGCATACCCGGACAGGGTATGCCTCTTGGGCGTTCAGCCCTCGTATTTTCCTTTTGCCGGGGCGGGAAGGCGCCGGACAATTTTTCCTGCCAGCGCGTTTCCGATGAAGGCAAAGGCGGTTCCCACGATGACGGAGAAGATCACGTCGGTCGGGTAGTGGACGTACAGGTACAGCCGGGAGAAGGTGACCAGCACGGCGATGATCATGGCGGGAATGCCCATCCGCTTGTCGTTCAGCAGCAGCGCCACCGCCGCCTCAAAGGAGGCGATGGTGTGTCCCGACGGGAAGGAGTAGTCGTGCTGGGCGTCGATCAGCAGCTTGATGGTCACGCCGAAGTGTTCCATCTGGAAATCATACGGTCGCGGCCGCGCCACCAGGGGCTTCAGGATCACGTTGCAGATCAGCAAGCCCATTATCAGGGCTATGGACATGGCGATGCCGGTCTTTCTCGTCTTGGGGAACGCCAGCATAAGCACCGCCCAGGCGATCCAGAAGATGCCGCCCTCCCCGAACAGGGTCACAATGGGCATGACGGCATCCAGAAAGCCGCACTGCAAATGCGCCTGGATCCAGTCCAGAATGGGCAGGTCAAAGCTGACCGCCAGTTGGTTCAGCAGTGCCAGCATATTAGCCTCCTTCCGTCGCGTCGGTGCCGGACGGCGTCTCGAACAGGGCGTACAGCGTCATCGGCTCCAGTGTGGTGCCGCTGGGGATGGTAACATGGCCGTTTTCGTCCGGGTCGAAGACCATGGTGTAGGTGGTGCCGTTGTCGTACTTGTCGATGCGGTACCAGCCGATGAACACCTTGCCCTCGGGGGCGGAGACCAGCGGGGTGTCCAGTTCCGTGGCGTCGGTCTTGACGAAATCGCTGCTGAGAACCGTGTCGCCGTTCATGAAGGTCAGGCGCACCTTGCCCACCGGCGCGTTGACGTCCGCGTTGGTGGCGTCATAGACCAGCCACTTGCCGGTGTCCTGCTTCCGGAAGAACAGGGTCGAGTCGTACCCGAAGTCCTTGGTGGTGCCGTCGGTACGGGTGACGTTCAGGGTCAGCACCACACGGGCGGAGAACAGATCGTCGCTGTAGCGGGCGTAATCGGAGACCTCTTCCTTGGTGAAGCGGTAGCCGTTGTTGCCCTGCATCCACAGGTTGCCGCTCAGATTGGTGATGACGCTATAGGCCTCGGAGGAGGTATCAAAATACTTGGCAATGTCCGCCTTGGACGCCTTTTCGATCATGAACAGGCAGTAGGTCTTCGCCGCGTTCAGCGCCGCTTCCTTTTCGTCGTCGGAGATGGTGTTGGCCTGGGTCTGCTCGGTGAAGGTATGGGTCTCGGCGTCATAGCTGACCTCCATGGCCTTACCCGACTCGTCAAAAATCGTGACGGTGGGGGTGGCCATCAGGCCGGAAACCTCCTGGGTACAGATGCTCGTGCCCGTAACGCCGATGGGCAGCCGCTCCGCCGCCGCGGTGGTGGCGATCTGAATGATATGGCTGTCGTCCAGGGGCACACCGTTAACCTCGACGGTGTGGCCGTCCACATTCTTGATATAGAAGGTCTCGCTCCGGTCGAAGAACAGCTCAACGCCGCCCAGCTCCCAGTCGGGAATATCGGTGATAGAGGCCGTCTGGCCGGACAGGGTAAAGGATGCGATCTTCTCGTCCCCCAGGAAGACAAGATACTTCTTATCGCCGGAAAGACCCGCAGAGGTCTCCTTATAGGTCAGCGTGGAATTGCCCACCTTGTTTTCCATATAGGTGACGAACTGCTCCTTGCCCTCGTAGGGGGTGTCCTCCACCCCGGCGGCGTCATACAGCGCGCCCCAGTCGGGATGGGCAAACAGCTGGTCGAAGACCTCCTGACTTTTGGTGGTGGGCTGGGCGGCCTGATAGTCCGTCAGCCAGCCCCGGAGCCACTGAAGGCCAAGGAACGTAGCCACAAAGAACACCAGAATGAACATGAAATACAGGGTGTAGAAGATCACGCCCCCCAGCCGGGGTCCCTTGCGGCGCTTCTCCGGCATGGCCTGGGCTGTCTGCGGCCGCTTTCCATTGGGCTGTCGGGTCGTCGGCTGATTCTGTCGTACACCGGGCTGGCGGGCGGTCTGCTGCGGCCGGGCAGGATCGGTTCGCGGCGGATTTTCCCGCACCGGCTGGCGCGGGGGCTGCTCCCGGGAGGGGGCGCTGTTGCGCTGGGCGACCAGCCGGGAAACATCCACCGTGGTTCTTTTATTTTTAGAATCGAATTTTCCTTGATACATGGTTTCCCTCCCTCCCTTACGGCGCGACCATCCAGAAGGTCGGCATCTTTCTGGGGCGCTCCTGCAGCAGGGAATAGCTGTTGATCACCTGCACGGTACCGGCTTCGCCAAACAGGCCGTAGGTATCCCGGTAGACCATAATACTGGACGAGCCGCCGTCCATGTTGCAGGCGTTCACGACGCCGTACTCGATCATGATATCGATAACGTCCTTATAAGTGCCGCCTGCGGAGCCGGCCTGACGGCCGTCGATGCACACGAACACCACGGCGCCGTCCTTCCGCTGGCCGATGGCGGTACGGGGGTTCCAGCCGGAGTTGGAGTTGTAGGCCTCCTGATTGATCTCGCCGTTCATGATGAGGACGGGGCCGAAGCAGCAGCCGTCCCGGATGTTCAGCTCCTCCGCCTGGGCTTTTGTCAGGTTGTCCTGGGCGACCACAAGGATGTTGTCCTTGTTGAAGCCCGCGAAGCCCTTGATGCCGTTGGGGGGAGAGCCGGTCGTCCACTTACAGACGCCCTTGGAGTAGACCAGTCCCTCCGGCACGGAGCCGACGGAGGGGTCGGAGGTGCCGTTATCGTAGAATGCGCCCGCGTTGACGCCGGCGATGGCACCGTCGGTCTCGATCTGGTCGTCGATCCGGGTGCCGGGAATGGAGGTGGAGAAATTCTCCGTGGAGGTGGCGAGATAGACCTTGCTGGGGTCGCGGACGATCATGATATGGGCGTTGTAGGTATCGCCGGAGTAGGACTCAAAGCGGATGCCGTCGGGGTAATTCGCCCACTCGTCGGTATCGGCGGAGATCGCCGTGTCCTTGTTGATAACGATGTCAGACGCGTCGGAAAATTCATCCGTCAGGTTGGAGTCCTCCCGGGCGCGGATGGAATCCAGGGTCTCCGCGTCCATGAACAGGCCGGGGATCCACTTGGTTCCGCTGGGCTCCAGCAGCGTCATGGTCAGGATATCCCGGGCTGCGGTGGACGGACCGTTGAAGATCAGGTTCGCCGCCAGACACGCCGCCGCCAGAATCAGGATGATCAGCGTAAAGAACACCAGGAAAAACCGCCGGACGATCCGTCCGAACAGGCCGCTGCCCTTCTTCTTTTTCTTTTTGGATGGTTTGGAAGCCCCGCCCTGCTGAGAAGGAACGGGATCATAATCGGGCATTGTATTTCGTTTGCTCATTTTTTCTCAACCTCGGGTTCGTTTTGTCTCTGGGGCGCGAACACCCAGCGCTGCTGGATCATGTAGCTGATGACATAGATCACGACCATTACGATCACATAGATCAGCGTGTGCAGCACGCCGGTGGTGTTGATGCGGAAAAGCAGATACGCGCCCTCGGTCAGCAGGATCTGCAGCAGCATCTGAGGGATCGCCAGGCAGTAGTAGCGGAGCATGGCTCTGCCGGTGTCCGCGGTGCTTCTGAATACCAGCTTCTTATTGAGGAAGAAGTTCAGCAGGGACGAGATCACTCTCGCGCCCCCGCCCGCCGCGGCGGTGAGGGCGAAGCCCTCCAGCACCTTTTTCAGCATCGCGGTGAACAGGGTAAACAGCCCGGTGTCCACCACGGCGCAGACCAGGGAATTGACCGTATACCGGAAGAAATGCGCCAGGATCAGCCTGTAGATCCGCCAGGAATCCACAAAGGTGCGGAAATGGGAGCTTTTGTTTTCCTCAATGTACACGGTGCGGATCTTGTTTTCCTCGAAGAGAATGGCCTTTTCCTTGAAAGCCAGGAGCATGTTGGTCTCGTATTCAAACCGGTCTCCCGCCACCTCCACCAGCTCCGCCACCGCCTCCCGGGGCAGCGCCCGCAGGCCGGTCTGGGTGTCGGAAATGGTCATGCCCACAAAGGTCTTGAACACCATCGACGTGGTGTGGTTGCCGAACCGGCTGCGCTTCGGCACGTGATCCAGCGTAAAGTCCCGGCAGCCAAGAATGCAGTGTCCGGTCTCCAGCATTTTCTCGCAGCACGCCCGGGTATCCTCCGGGTGGTGTTGGTTGTCGCCGTCCACCGTCACGACGCCCACGCCCTCGGGGCAGTTGTCCAGAAACCACTGAAAAGCGGTCTTCAGAGCCGCGCCCTTCCCCCGGTTCACCTCGTGATGGATAAGATGAATCTCGGGATGCGCCGCGGCGGCGTCCGTGAAATAGTGCAAATTTTCCTGTTTGCTTCCGTCATTGACCAGAATGATGTCGGAAAAGCCGTACTCCAGCAGGCCGTCGATGACGGCGTTCAGCTTCTCGTCCGGATCCAGGGAAGGCAGGACGACAGAAATTTTCGACAGATCTTGCATCTTTTTGCCTTTCTGAAATGTGCGCCCGTATTTCAGGCGCGGATAGTCACACGAAACTCAGTATACTATAGCATATTTCTTTCCGTTTGCAAAGAGTTTTCGTAAAAACTTAATAGAAAAAGTCGATTTAGGCGCTTCCCTTGACACGTCTGTCCGGGTATGGTAGATTAGTAATACAGATAACAATAGAATATCCCGCAAAACACCCTGTATCCCAGCGTTCCGTCCGGGAAAAGCTTCCATTTCCCGGCAAAAGGAGGATATCCATGCTGCAAACGCTCACCACGCCCAGAGGCGAAACCCTTTCCGGCACGCCCTGGCAGGTCTATCCCAGACCCCAGATGCGCCGGGATTCTTACAGAAACCTGAACGGCGAATGGGAATTTGCCGTGTCCCGGGAAAAGCCGGAAACCTTTGACATGCACATTACCGTACCCTTCTGCCCGGAGTCCCGTCTTTCCGGCATCGGGCGGCATTTTGAGGAAGGCGCGCCATTGTGGTATCGCCGCCGCTTCGTCCTGCCTGACGGCTTCCGCCGGGAGCGGGTGCTGCTCCATGTCGGCGCCGCCGACCAAACGGCAGAGGTGTTCGTAAACGGGCAGTGCCTGTGCCGCCACGAGGGGGGCTACGCCTCCTTCTGCGTGGACGTCACCGAGGCGCTGGCGGAGGAAAACGAGCTGGTCATCCGCTGCACCGACGATCTTCGCGATCAGGCGTTCCCCTACGGCAAGCAGGTGACGAACCGGGGCGGCATGTGGTACACCCCCGTGTCCGGCATCTGGCAGACGGTGTGGCTGGAAAGCGTGCCGGGCACTTATATAGAGAAGCTGAACATCGAAAATCACGGCGCGTCCGTGACCATCTCCACGGTTCCGCCCCTGGAGGGAACGGTCAATATCGAGGCGCTGGGGCAGTTCCCGCTGGTAAACGGGCGTGTGACCGTCACCCCGGAAAATCCCCGTTTCTGGTGCCCGGACGACCCCTATCTTTACCGCTTCACCCTGGAAACGGCGCAGGATAAGGTGGAATCCTACTTTGCCATCCGGTCCCTGGAAATCAAAAAGATTGGCGAATATCCCCGCCTGTGTCTCAACGGCAAGCCCTATTTCTTCCACGGTCTTCTGGATCAGGGCTACTGGCCGGAGGGGCTGCTCACCGCCCCCGCCCCGGAAAGCTACGCCGACGATATCCTCGCCATGAAGCGCCTCGGCTTCAACACCCTGCGCAAGCACATCAAGATCGAGCCGGAGGAATTTTACTATCAGTGCGACCGGCTGGGCATGATCGTCTGGCAGGACATGGTCAACAACGGCAGCTACAGCTATTTCCGGGACACCGTGCTGCCCACCATCGGCATTCAGAAACGGAACGACCGGCACCTCCACCGGGACGAGCGAAGCCGCAACGCCTTCCGTCAGGGCGCGGCCGATGGGGTGAACCAGCTGAAAAACCACCCCTGCATTTGTTACTGGACGATCTTCAACGAGGGCTGGGGGCAGTTCGACAGCGACCGGGTCTGCCGGTGGTTCCGCACGCTGGACGCCACCCGCTTCATCGACGCCACCTCCGGCTGGTTCCGGGGCAAAAATACCGACGTGGACAGCCGCCACCAGTATTTCGGGAAGCTGCGCCTGAAAGGCGACGGCCTCCGCCCGCTGGTGCTTTCGGAGTTCGGCGGGAAAACCTGGCGGGTGGAGGGGCACATTTTCAACCCCGACAAAACCTACGGCTACGGCGCCTGCCCGACGAAAGAAGCCCTGAACGAGGCGGTGGCGGCGCTCTACCGGGAATCCATTGTCCCCGCCGTGGAAAAGGGTCTGTGCGCCGCCATCTACACCCAGGTCAGCGACGTGGAGGACGAGGTGAACGGCCTTGCGACCTACGACCGCCGGGTGGTCAAGCTGGACGGGGACACCATGCTGCCCATTTCCAAAGCGCTGCAAAACGCTATGGAAAAAACAGTTGCATCTTTTGAAAAAAAAGGATAAAATAGACAGGATAGAAGGAGGGATCGGAATGCGGTCAGTACCCGAAAAGGAAACCATGGACGCCATTGCGGAGCTGTTCAAGGGCTTCGCCGATTCTACCCGGGTGCATATTCTGGCGCTTCTGTCCCGACAGGAGCTGTGCGTGACGGACATTGCCCAGACTGTGGACGTCAGTCAAAGCGCCATTTCCCACCAGCTTCGGATCCTGAAGCAGATGCACCTGATCAAATTCCGCCGGGAGGGGAAGAACATCCTCTACTCCCTGGCCGACGACCATGTGAAGACCATTCTGCAAATGGGTCTGGAGCACGTTCTGGAGTAAAGAAAGCCGAGGCAGCACGGGAACGTGCTGCCTCGATTTTTGTACCTTGCTTTCTCTCTCAAACAGGCAGAAACGCTGCGGCCACCGCGATCACAACGGCGGGCAGCAGATTCGCCACCTTTACTTTCTTCCCGAAAACCAGATTGATGCCGACGCAGAAAATCAGTACGCTGCCCACCAGCGACAGGTTCGCCAGCGCCGTCTCGGTCATGATCGGCCGCACCAGCCCCGCAAGCACCGTCATGCTCCCTTGCAGCACCGCCACGGGGATCGCGGAAAACGCCGCACCCTTCCCCATGGAGCTGCTCATCACCATGATAATGATCAGATCCAGCACCGCTTTGGTCGCAAGGATGGAATAATCCCCGGTCAGTCCGTCCTGAATGGAGCCGACGATGGCCATTGCCCCGATGCAGACGGTCAGAGACGCGCTGACGAAGGCATTGACGAACGTCTTGTCCCTGGCGTTTCCGGTGCTCACCTTCAGCCACTGCCCCAGCCGCTCAAACGCGCCCTCGATGTTCAGCGCTTCCCCGATCACGGCGCCAACGGCAAGGCAGCCGACGATCAGCAGCGCGCCGCTGCTGACGACCTTTCCGTCCTGCACCGTGAGCATTCCCTCCATCGCGCCGGAAATGGCGATAAACAGCGTGCCCACGCCGCAGACCTTCATCAGCGTGTCCTGGGCGCTCCGGCTCAGGACGCGCCCGAACAACGCCCCGCACACGCCGCCCGCCAGGATCGCGGCGGTATTGATGACCGTTCCAAGCCCGACCATATGCTTTCCCTCTTTTGCTCCGATTTGCCCAAATTCTACCGCAATCTCCCGAAAAAGTCAACGGGGCGCCTGGATATTGACTTTCCGCCCGGGAAACGGTATACTGTTTTTCGAGGTGAGACTATGACAGCATCGTCAATCAAAGGTGCGATCAAAGGCGCCCTGAAAGGCATCCTGAATGCGGCCGCGCCGGTTTTCAGCCGAAAAACCGTCCTGGATCCCGCCAATGCGCGGGAGACGCTGCTGCGCTTCTCCCCTCCCCCCACAGGAACCGCGGCCGCAGATAACCGGCTGCTGAAGCCTGCGTGCGATTTGCAGATCGTGATCCCGGCCTACAACGTGGAAGCCTATCTTGCCCAGTGTATGGACTCCGTGCTGGCGCAGAAGACGAGGTATACCTACCGCGTCATCTTAGTGGACGACGGTGCCACCGACGCCACCCCCGCGATCGCGGATGCCTACTCCGACGATCCCCGGGTGACGGTCATTCACCAGCGGAACCGGGGACTTTCCGGCGCGAGAAATACCGGCATCCGGGAGATTTTCGGCAAATACATTATGTTCGTTGATTCCGACGATTTTCTCCTGCCCGGCGCCATTGATGCCCTGCTGGACACCGCCTTTGCCCAGGACTGCGACTTGGTAGAGGGCGGCGCGTATTACGTGTACGACGGCAGAAAATCCGTCATGCACCGCTATGAGTCCGACCGGAAGGTGTCTGACCCCTATACCCTCCACGGTCACGCCTGGGGAAAGCTCTACCGGGGCGCTCTGTTTGAGCACCTCTGCTTCCCGGAGGGCTACTGGTACGAGGACTCCCTGCTCTCCTACCTGATTTTCCCCAACGTCAAAAATGCCTGGGTCACGGGACATATGGTTTACGGCTACCGCATCAATCAGGCGGGAATCGTCAAAACCTCCCACGGCAAGCCCAAGTCCGTGGACACCTACTGGATCACGGAGGCGCTGATGGCGGAGCACGCCCGGGCGGGGCTTCCGGCGGACGACGCCTATTTCCGCTACATCCTGCTGCAAATCCGCCTGAACCGGCACCGCGTCGCAGACCTCCCGGAGAACATTCAGGAATGCGTGTTCGTCCTGACCTGCGACCTTTTCTGCAATACCTTCCCCGCCGACCCGGACGTTTCCGGAAACCGCACGCTGATAAAGGCTCTGCGGACACGGGATTTTGGCATGTATAACGTGTGCTGCAAGCTTTTTTAGGGCAGCACCGCCCCCTATAAGTATAAAGGAGATAAAACACCATGGAAAATTACAAATTCTCAACACTGGAATACAAGCGCCCCGATCTGGAAGGGCACCGGGCGAAGCTCGCCCGATGGAAGGCAGCCGTCGGGCAGGCGGAGAGCTACGATGCCCTGCGCAGCCTGCTCTTTGAGATCGACCGGGAAAGCTGCGAGCTGTCCACCCAGTATTCCATCGCCCACATCCGTCACACCCTGGACACCCGGGACGAATTCTATGAAGCGGAGATCCGTTATTTAGAGGACACGCTGCCCACCATCAGCGGCGACGAGGTGGCCCTCAGCGAGGCCATCGCGGCCAGCCCCTTCCGGGCGGACATCGAGCGGGAGTTCGGCAAGCAGTATTTTGTCTCCATGGACCTGCAGAAGAAGCTGTTCTGCGAGGCCAACATCCCCCTGCGCCAGCAGGAGAGCCGCCTGACCAACGAATACCAGAAGATCATGGCCACCGCCGAGATCGCCTTTGACGGCAAGACCCTGAACCTCTACGGCGTCCAGAAATACTTTGAGCATCCCGACCGCGCGGTGCGTGCCGCCGCCGTCAAGGCGTACTCCAAATTCTACGAGGACAACGAGCCCCGTCTGGAGGAGATCTGGAGCGAGCTCATCCGCATCCGCAACCAGATGGGCAAAAATCTCGGCTACGAGAACTACATTCCCGTGGGCTATCTGGAGCAGGGACGCACGGACTACGGTGAACAGGAGGTCGCGTCCTTCCGGGAGCAGGTGCGCACGTTCCTCGTGCCCCTGTGCCGGAAGCTCTATGACGCCCAGGCAAAACGCCTCGGCATCGACCATGTCATGTGGTACGACGAGAAGATGGTCTTCCCCGACGGCAACGCCGAGCCTGCGGGGGACGACGCCTTCATGGTCAGAACCGCCCAGAAAATGTATCACGAAATCAGCCCGGAAACCGGCGAATTCATCGACTTCATGATCGACCACGAGCTGATGGATCTGCAGAACAAGCCGGGCAAGGCCTCCACGGGCTACATGACGAGCCTGCCCAGCCTGAAAGCGCCCTTCGTGTTCTCCTGCTTCAACCATACGATCTTCGACATGCAGGTTCTGACCCATGAGCTGGGTCACGCCTTCGCGGGCTACATGGCCATGCGCAGCCAGCCCATTTCGGATTACTACAGCGAATCCACCGACATTGCGGAGATCCACTCCATGGCCATGGAGCAGTTCGCCTACCCCTACGCCGAGTGGTTCTTCGGCAGCCAGGCGGACAAGTTCCGCTTCGCCCACCTGCAGGAGGCGCTGACCTTCGTTCCCTTCGGCGTAGCCGTGGACGAGTTCCAGCACATCTGCTATGCCCATCCCGAGCTGACCCCCAAGGAGCGGACGTATCAGTGGCACCTGCTGGAGGAGAAGTACATGCCCTGGCGGCGCTATGAGGACGACGCCTTCATGGAGCGGGGCGGCTACTGGTATCACAAGCTGCACATCTACCTCTACCCCTTCTACTACATCAACTACACCCTCACCACCATGGGCGCGATGGAGTTCA
>DJNI01000094.1:0-339 GCA_002436765.1 Clostridiales bacterium UBA6468 | reverse complement strand
TGGCAGGACTATCTCAACCTCTGCAAGACCGGCGGCAGCCGCAGCTATCTGGAGACCCTGCGCTACGCGAATCTGTCAAGCCCCTTCCAGCCCGGCTCCGTGGAGCGCGCCTGCGGGTACGCAGAGGAAATCCTGCTCAGGCAGATCGCAGAGCAGGAGAAGTAAGGGCAAGCCCGACTTTAGCCGGATAATCTTTTGGGTGTATCTGAAAACCGTCAAAGCGCCCAGACGGAAGCACTTTTCGCCAGTTTTCAGAGCTTCCTAAGGAACCTCTGAATAAATCGTCTTCGGCTGTGAGCGGATCTTTTCCGCCCACGCTTCGGTACCGAAAACGGGAAA
>DJNI01000096.1:4165-7538 GCA_002436765.1 Clostridiales bacterium UBA6468 | reverse complement strand
ACAACGACACCAACATGATGGCGCTGGGCGCGGGAGTTGTGGGCGAAAATCTGGCGCTGGAGATCGTGGACGTCTGGCTCGCCACGGAATTCTCCGGGGAAGCGCGCCATCAACGCCGGATCGACAAGGTCATGGCGCTGGAAAAGTAAGTTTTTACGAATTGAACAGCAAAAAGAGGAAGCGTGATTGCTTCCTCTTTTTGGCGTTATCCGCCGTAGTAGCCCGCTTCCAGAAGACGTGTCAGGGCCTCGTTGGCTTCCTCGTCGCTGAACAGCGTCGTGAAGCGCTTGTCCACGGCCAGAGCTTCCAGCGACAGGTCAAGACGGTGCTTTTCCCGAAGGGCGTTGAAGCCGTCGCTGAGGCGGCTGCCGGATAAGGCGCGGTGCGCCGTTTTCATGGCGTCTTCGGCGGGGATGGGGCGCATCCGGATGCCGAGGGTTTCCGCCTTTTCCCGACTTGCCGCCCAGGCGGCGATGAATTTTTCTTCCATGATGTTCTCCTTAGATCGCTGCATAAAGATACCTGTAAATCAGCCGCAGATACCAGGGCTTTTGCTCCAGCCGGTGCCGGGCGTCGGTCAGATACGCCGTGAACTGGGTCAGTTCCTCCGCCGTTAAGGTGTGCTGGCTGAATTTGGCTTTCTGTGCCAGGGCTTCCAGGGCTTCCGGGGACGGTTGGCGCAGAAGTCCGGACAGCAGCTCCGTCTCCTGCCACATGGCAAGGCCACGGGCGTTGGGGCGGGCGCTTCCCTGCCTGCGGCGTCGAATGTGAATGCGGACGCTTCGCTGGGCTGTGACCGCCAGAACCGTCAGCACCAGCGCGAAGGGTATCGCCAGAATCTTACCGACGTTGTGCCGTTTTGGCGTGTCCTGCCGGGGCGGCGTGGATTCGGTGGGTGTCTCCGAATGGGAAGGTGCAGTTGCGGACGGCGGGGTCGTCGGCTCCGGCGAGGTAGGCCTGGCGGCTTCCTGGGTCGTTCCCGACGCGGTCTCCGGCTGCTGCGCTGCGGCCATGTCCGACGGAGTGGCCTCCAATACCAGCCAGACGCCCAGCGTCGGCTCGTAATATTCCGCCCAGGCGTGGGCGTTTTTCTCGGTGACGTCGGCGGGGGTGCCGGGGGTGGTTTTTACCAGATAGCCGCTGACGTAGCGGGCTTCGATCCCCGCCGCCCGGAGCAGCACCGTCGCCGCCGTGGCGAAGTGGACGCAGTAGCCCGCTTCGGCGCTTTCCAGAAACCACAGGGCAAAATCCGTCTCCCCCTCGCCCATCCGGGATGGGTTCAGGTCGTACCGGGCGGAGGCGCGGACGTAATCCCCGATCTTCTCCGCCTTTTCCACGGTGGAGGAAGCGCCGTCCAGAATGTCCGTCAGAAGGATTTCCGCCCGGGCGCGGGTCGCGTCGGGGAGTGCAAGATAAGGAGAATTGGGGTCGGGCGCGGCCGCCGACCCGGAAATTGCCGTTGTCCGCCAGTCGTCGGGCAGACCGGCACGGGGAATGACGTATTCGGTGTATGCCCAGGTGTTGCTCATATTTCCGCCGATGAGCGCCATGCTCCGGGCGGGATAATAGGGCAGGTACAGTAACGCCCGCTCGCCTACCGTGCGGATGGACACGTCACCGTAGTCCTCCCCGGCGAGGGAAAAGTCCTCCGTCCGGTGCCGGGAGGTCGTCCAGGTCATGCCGTCGTAGCCGTCATAGTCCTGCCCCCGAAGATAGAGGGTGCCGCCGATCTCCGCCGTGACCTCCATCACGGTTATGGGCGACTCGATCCTCCGCCCCAGAGACGCGAGGCTCACATGATCCGGCTCCTGAGCGGGGAGGGAAACGGTCACCTCCTGCCGGACATTTTCCGCCACCTTTTCCGGGATGCTCTGAAACCAGGAGAGAATGGCGTCCCGGGTCGCTTCCGAACGGTTTACATAACTTTCCTGTGGGAACGCCAGAAACAGCGCCGCCAGCGCCAGAGCCGTGGGAATCGCCGCCATGGCGGTCAGGCGGTTGCCCTGCGAGTTGCTCTGCCTGCGGACGCGGCCGGTGAGAATCAGAAGGATCAGGCCGAACAGCAGGCAGAATAAATACCGCACATCCGGGACGGTATCCGTCACCACCATGCAGGCGGAAAGAGGGATCAGCGACGCCGCCGCCGGGAGGACTGCCCCCAGCTTCCGGCACACCGACCATGTTACGGCGGCGCTCAGAAGCACGCCCAGCGCGGCCATGGGGATATCCACGGCCGTCACGCTGCCTAACGGGTGAACGGCATCCCAGCCGTAGGCGTTGCCGTAAACGGAGGTCATGCGGTACAGCAGCTCAAACAGCTGCTCCGCCGCCTCATCCCGCTTCCAGACGTAGACCGCGCCCAGCGCCAGGGCGCACAGCACCGCCGCGCCGCCCCATTTCAGGCTGAAGGCCGCGGCGCAGAAAACCGATGTCGCAGCGCAGATCAGCAGCACCTTTGCATAATTATCCAGCGGCAGGTCAAACCCGCTGATGACGCACCCCACCGCGCCGAAGGCGATCAGGAAGGCCAGCGCCGCCGCGATCCCGGCGGTGACCCAGAGCTTACCCTTCATCCGGCTCACCTCCGATGTGGTACTGCCAGGAGGCGGCGAAGCCGAAGTCCCGGATGGAGCCTTCTTTGGCTTCCCCGGCGCACAGCAGCGTGTCGATGGCTTTTGTCAGCTCCTGCTCCGTCTGCACCCACAATGACTGCACGCCGTCGGCGGTCAGGGCGCGAATTTCAAAGCGGATGTCCTTTTCTGCGAGATAGTTTCCCAGCCACAACAGCCGCCCGAATTTCCGGTCCAGCTCCTCCGGGGTGCCCCGGAGGGTCATGGTCAGCATCACCAGCCCCCGCTGGGGTTCCATGGGCTGACGGATCATCCATTTGCCGGTTTTGGCGGTGAGCTTCCAATGCACCTGATTCAGGCTGTCCCCGGGGCGGTAGAGCCGAAGCTCGTGGTTCTCCGCAAAGCCGCCGGGCTTTGGCTTCCACGCCCGGGCGATATACCGGTCAAGGTCGGGAATGGCGGGGATGGGCAGGGGCTTGGGACGGACGAGGACGGTTTTGGGCGTCACCTTCCCCACCGGGAAGGCAAACAGCCCCAGATAATCGCAGACCCGCGCCCGGGTCACGGTGACGACGATGCCGCCGCAGTGCTCCGTAGGCAGGCCGTTTCCCGGATGATAGCGCCGGACTTGGCCGGTGATGCAGCTGCGCAGGCGTATCTTCCCCTTGAATGGCGGGAGCGGGAATGCGCTGCTGCCCAGCAGCCAGGCCTCCGCCTCCGTACCCATGGGGACGGCGTCCGCCCCGCCCGGAGACAGGCGGAAGGAAAGCATGGCGGGGATGCTGATCATCAGCGACAGCCAC
>DJNI01000096.1:0-4128 GCA_002436765.1 Clostridiales bacterium UBA6468 | reverse complement strand
GCGCCAGCCAGGAAAACCACTCGCCGTAGGCAATGTAAAATACCCAGCAGCCGAACAGCGCCGCCAGATACCACAATCTGCGCCCGACCATGTCAGCGAAGCCGGGGGGCGGGGGTGGCGGCGAGGATGTCCTGCAATATCGTCTGGGGCTGCTTTCCCTGGGCTTCCGCCCTGGGGGATAGGATCAGCCGGTGGGCGATGGTGTGGGCGAAGACCTCCTTCACATCCGCCGGGGTCACGTAATCCCGTCCCCGAAGCCGGGCGACGGACTTCGCCATGGCGGTGACGGCCAGGGTCGCCCGGGGGCTTGCGCCCCGGAGAATGTCGGGGCTGCTCCGGGTCGCGCCGATGAGGGATACAATATAATTGACCACGCTGTCGCTGAGGTAGGTTTCCTCCACCGTGTCCTGTATGGCGGTCAGATCCTCCCGGGTCATCAGGGGGGTCAGCGCATGCAGCGGGTTTCCGCCCTGCCGGTTCAGCACCATGGCAGCCTCGTCCTTGGGGCTGGGATAGCCCATGGACAGGCGCACCATGAACCGGTCCATCTGGCTGTCAGGCAGCAGCTGGGTGCCCGCCGCGCCGGTGGGGTTCTGGGTGGCGATGACCGTAAAGGGTTTGGGGAGAGGATGGCTCACCCCGTCCACCGTGACCTGCCCTTCCTCCATGGCCTCCAGAAGGGCGGACTGGGTACGGGAGGTGGCGCGGTTCAGCTCGTCGGCAAGGAACAGATTGCACAGCACGGCGCCGGGCTGATAGCGCATTCCCCCGGCGGCGTCAGGCACGCAGTAGCCCGTCACATCGGAGGGCAAAACGTCCGGGGTGAACTGCACCCGGCTGCAGCTTAAGCTCAGTACCCGGGAAAAGGCCAGCGCCATGGTGGTCTTCCCCACGCCGGGGATGTCCTCCAGCAGAATATGCCCCCGGGCGAGGATCGCCGCCAGCACCCACAGCAGCATGGGATCCTTTCCCACGACCACGGTTTTCACCTGGGTGAGTATCTGCTGGGCAAAGCTCGCAACGGAATTGTCTTTGGACGGCATCCAAATCACCGCTTTCATAAGAAAATGGATTTCCCCCATTGTACTCGCTTTTCCGTGAAAAAACAAGTCGCAGAAAACCGAAGCGCCTTAAGATTTCCTTGCGGCGGGGGTTTCTGCGTAAGAAATACAAATACGGAAGCGCAGATAAGGATTGCAAACCGACAAAAATGTGGTATTATAGCATCAGTTAAATTCAAGGAAGCTCTGAATAAATCGGCGAGAGCCGTGAGCGAGTGATTTTTCATCAAAACCGCACGGCCGGGGAAGAAGATCCGCCGCTCAGCCGAAGACGATCCGTTCAGAGGTTCCAAAGTTCTTGGGAGGCTGCCATGTCGATTCAAACCGCTGCAGATGAATACAACCTGGCGCTGAAACAGGGTCAGAAGGAATACCGGGAGCTTGTGATGGAGGGGCGTTCGCCCTACCCCGCCGTGCTGGACGATATTCTGCCGGAAAACAATACGGATTCCGTGGTGGACGTGGGGCTGGTGGAGATCCCCTCGGATCGGATCATCGGCACCAAATCTGCCGGACGCATTACGGCCTTCACCGCCTCCTTCCGCCCGCTGCTGGACAACAAGTCCGAATTTGCCGCCAAGTGGATCAGCCTCTGTGATGCCCATCTGGGAGAGACGGGCATCACAGACCCCATTCTGTGCTATGAATACTTGGGTAACTTCTACGTTCAGGAGGGAAACAAGCGGGTCAGTGTCCTGCGGTATTTCGGCGCTCCCCGGATTCCCGGCACCGTCAAGCGCATTGTGCCGCCCCTGACCGACGATCCCCGGATTCAGGCGTACTATGAATTTATGGACTTTTACAAGGCCTCCCACCTGTACTGCGTCCAGTTTCGCCATCCCGGGGATTATGCCAGGCTTCTGGCGCACTTAGGCAAGAAAAGCGGCGAGATCTGGGAGGAATCGGAACGGCGCACCTTCAACGCCTATTTCCACTATTTCCGGGACGCTTTCCGTGCATTGCAGGTGCCTCCGGAGGAGGTCCTTCCGGAGGAAGCGCTGCTATTATGGCTGGATCTGTACCCGTTTCAGGACTTAGGGCGGCTGTCTACGGCGGAGCTGAAAAAAAGCGTCGCCGCTTTGCGGGAGGACATGGTCGCCAACACGAAGAAGCAGGAGGCCGTCAAGGTGCAGACCAAGGCGGAGGATACCTCCAAGGCGTCCATTTTAGAGTGGTTCATTTCCGCAAGCCCCGACCATCTGAACGTGGCCTTCGTCCATCAGATGAACCCCGGGAGCAGCACCTGGGTGCTGGGTCACGAGGAGGGAAAGGAGCATCTGAAGAGGGTGTTCGGCGATCGGGTCTCCCTGCGCAGCTATTTTGACGCCGCCAATTCGGAGCTGGCCGAGCCGATCATCGAGCAGGCGGTGGCCGACGGCGCCCAGGTGGTATTCGTCACCGCCCCCCCATTAAGCCGCGCCACGCTGAAGATTGCCGTGAAGTATCCCAAGGTGCGCTTTCTCAACTGCTCCGTCGATCAGGCGTACTCCAGCATCCGTACCTATTACGGGCGGATCTATGAAGCAAAGTTCATCACCGGCGCCATCGCCGGCGCCATGGCTCAGAACAACCGCATCGGCTATATCGCGTCCTACCCGATCTTCGGCGTCCCCGCCTCCATCAACGCCTTTGCTCTGGGGGCGCAGATGACCAACCCCCGGGCACAGATCGAGCTGCGGTGGTCCTGTGTCCAGGGAATGCCCCAGGCCGACCTGCTGGCGGACGGCATCCGGGTGGTATCCAACCGGGACGCCCCCACCCAGGCGAAAATGTACCTGGACTTCTGCAATTACGGCACCTACCTGATGAACGACCGGGGCGACCTGATCCCTCTGGGAACGCCGGTCTGGGTCTGGGGCAAGTTCTACGAATTCGTCATCCGCAGCATTTTCGCCGGAGGCTGGAAGCGGGACAAGGGCGAATCCACCGCCCTTAACTACTGGCTGGGCATGGACAGCGGGGTCATCGGCATCCGCCTGTCCGAAAAGCTGCCGGAGGGCGTGCATCAGTTCGCGGAGATCCTGAAAAAGGGACTGTGCGGCGGGACGCTCGACCCCTTCCGGCGGCGCATCACCGCTCAGGACGGTACGCTCAGGTCTGACGGAACACGGGGATTTACACCGGAGGAGCTGCTGCACATGGATTGGCTGTGCGACAATATTGTAGGCTCCATCCCGACCTTTGACCAGATCCTGCCGATCTCCCAGCAGATGGTGCGGGAGCTGGGCATTTACCGAGATAAAATTCCCGCAGAAAAGGAGGGGAAACCCCGTGAAGATTTTGACCGTATCCGATGAGGAATGCGCCGCATTCTGGGACAATTACGTTCCCGGCCGGCTGAAGGAGTATGACCTGATCCTCTCCTGCGGCGACCTGAACCCACGGTATCTGAGCTTCCTTGTCACCATGGCGCGGTGTCCGCTATTGTACGTCCACGGGAATCACGACGCCGGCTACAAGCAGGTCCCCCCGGAGGGCTGCGACTGCATCGACGACCACATCGTGACCTACAACGGGGTGCGCATTCTGGGGCTTGGCGGGTGCCGCAAGTACCATCCCGGCCCTCACCAGTACACCGACAATCAGATGCGCAGCCGCATCCGGAAGCTTAAGTGGAAGCTCAAGCGCATGGGGGGCGTGGACATCGTGGTGACCCACGCGCCGCCCTACGGACTGGGCGATGGGGACGACCCGGCGCACTGGGGCTTTGAGTCGCTGGTGGAGCTGCTGGATACGTACCACCCAAAGTATCTTGTCCACGGCCATGTCCATATGCGCTACGGCGCACGGGATCGGGTGTTGGATTACAACGGCACGACCCTCATCAACGCCACCGAGCGCTATACCTTTGAAATCCCCGACCGGCCGGTGGACGGAAAGCAGCTGGGGCAGGTGATCTACAAGACCCGTCAAAGGCGGGACGACCTTCTGGGGCGGCACTGCTGAGACTGGGGTCTATCTGAAAACCGTCAACACGCCCAAACAGCGGGTTTTTCCGGTTTTCAGATAGACCCTAAGGAACCTCTGAATAAATCGTCTGCGGCTGTGAGCGGATCTTTTCCGCCCA
>DJNI01000079.1:81151-81327 GCA_002436765.1 Clostridiales bacterium UBA6468 | reverse complement strand
TATTCAGAGGTTCCTTAGGGCAATACCGGTTCCGCCCGAATGGGCTTCTGCATAGCGCACGCCGCCCGCCGCAAGACGGGGGCTGTTTTGCGCCCTTTTTATGGAGCGTTTCCAAAGCAAAACACCCTAGAACTTGTTTCTAGGGTGTTTTCAGTCATGGTGACCCGTACGGGAAT